>DATCQI010000090.1:0-24047 GCA_036569545.1 Rugosibacter sp.
CTGCCGCTGACATGGCGCGATCTGTTCCCTGCGCGGGCATCGCTGGAGCATGGGCTGGCCGACTTTATCCACGTGCCTGCTGTCCAAATCACCTGTTCGGGCACAGCCGCGCAAATCATTACCCTGACCACATTAAAGAGGCACAGCACGCGCCGCAAGGTCATCCTGCCGGCTTACACCTGTCCTTTGGTAGCGCTGGCCATACTGCATTGCGGGTTGCAGCCGGTGCTGTGCGACTTGCAGCCCGACCATTTCGATCTCGATCACACCCGGCTTGCAGCCTTGTGCGATACAGATACGCTGGCGATCATTGCCACTCATCTAGGCGGGCGCGTGGCCAATTTATCGCCAGTGCTGGACATCGCCCGCACTAGCGGGGCTTATGTCATCGAGGATGCAGCACAGTCGCTTGGCGCAAGCTGGCAAGGGCAGCCTGTCGGCATGGCAGGCGATGCGGGCTTCTACAGTCTGGCTGTGGGCAAGGGGCTGCCCCTCTATGAGGGCGGTGTCCTGATAACGCGCGATGCTTCCCTGCGCCAACAGTTTCAAGCCACTGCGGCCGAAATCGCACCATTGAAAAGGCAATGGGAACTGCGCCGCAGCCTGGAACTGCTGGGCTATGCGGCACTTTATCAACCATGGGCGCTATCTTTTGCCTACGGCTTGCCTTTGCGCCGCGCCTTGCAGCAAGGCCACTTGATTGAAGCCGTTGGCGATGATTTTTCCGACGACATTCCACTGCACCGTGTAGGTCGCTGGCGCAAGGCCGTCGGGGCCAGCGCGCTGGAACGTCTGCCAGAATTTCTCGATGCGCTGCATTTGCAAGCCATGCAACGATTGGAAAAGCTTGCAGCCATTCCGGGTATCAAAATTATGCAGGATATACCAGGAGGCAAAGGCACATGGCCATTCTTCATGGTCTTGATGCCCACTCAGGCCGCGCGTGATGCGGCATTGATGAAGCTGTGGGGTGCCGGCTTAGGCGTCAGCCGCCTTTACATCCATGCGCTTGCCGATTATTCCTATTTACTTAATCGGGTCGGCAACGCAGACGCCCCCAATGCGCGCAATTTTGCGGCACGCATGCTCACGATCAGCAACAGTTTGTGGCTGGATGAAGCTGCATTCGAGCAGATTTGCCAGGAAATTGCGGCGGCTATTTCTATCCAGCCAGCATCGATTTAGCCGGCTAAACATTGCAACAGATTAAGGTTGATCGCCTGTTGTTCGATCTGCCAGCGCTCAAGATCAGCTTCGCCAATTTCTGGTTGACCATCAATGCCGCTAAGAAAGCGTTTGCAGCGACTTTGGTAAGAATAAACAGAAATGTCTCCGGTGACATCACAGCCAATGAGACGGTGCCTGAGCTGCGCGATAGCCGTTTCCAGTTCGGAAAGACGCATCACGCCCTGATCCCAGTTGGTATGGGCATCTGCGATGGACAACACATCCTTGTCGATACTTAAATAAGTCGGCGCTGGCAATACGGCGAGGTGTGCCTGAAAAGCCGCCAGCATGTGGTTTGTCGTGGCAAAGGATTGGCTATGCTGAATGCCAAAGTGCCTCATCCAGCCCAAATCTCGCCCTACGCACCAATAGCGAACCTTGCCTGAGCGGAGATTGCGCAAATGGTTTTCCCAGCCATGCGCTGCCTCTACATCAGTCGAGGTAATGCCAACGACATGCACGCACGAGACGAAAGGAAGGCGGCTGACATGCCACACCCATGAGCCGCAATGGATGCCGAATGGGTAACGCATATTGTCCGGATGATTATCAAACACGACAACTTGTATTTCCTGCTCAAGTCGGACATAGCGGCTAATCAGCCAGTGGCTGAGATGATGGAAGTCACCACTGCCAAGGAAGGTGATAGCGGGCTGTGACACAAGCGCATCGCTTGAATTTAATTTACCGAGTACCCTCAGCGCATCAAGGCGGCAACCGAAGCGGATTTTTTCCTGGCTATCGCGAAAATCGATGCGCAATTCGTTGGGTAGCGGTTTGACCGAACCGTCAAAATCAAGAACGAGTGGTTTCATGCCATTGGCGATCTGATTCAAAGAAACGTTTGAATGGACGCAACGCTTGACGCAGCATCATGTTACGAATGTACACGGCGTGGCGCGTGAAAGTGAAACTGGCGCCTAAATGACGCTTGATTTCAGGGTCGGTCCAGCCGGCAACGTAATACCGCAGCCCTTTTTCCAGCGCATAGCGCAGGTTGGTTATCCAGCTCATGAAGTACAGATTATGTTCGCGCGAGGCTGGATAGGAAAAGCCGATGTATTTATCCAGCAGCATGCCGTCATGCACAAAGCACAGGTTGTAGCCGATGAGCTTGCCCTCCACCCGATACGTAAATACGATGCCGCCACAGGATGAATCCTGCAATACCGCACAGAAGAACCCGGGTGAGAGCAAGTCAAAGTGTGTCTCGCTTTGGTCATACACCTGACGATACAGTGCGTAATATTCCGCCAATAAATTCTCATCCATGAATTGCGCATCCCCCGTGGAGATTTGCTCGATGACCAACGCCGGATTTTCCCGCGTCTTGCGCTTGATGTCCTTGCGCCGGGACTTGGGCATGCGGGACAGGAATTCATCAATCGAGGTAAAGTCAATCGACACATAGGCCAAAGCTTGCCCCTCAATGACGAAAAAACCATAACTTTGCGCGGCATCCATGAAAGCCTGGCTATAGGCATGCGCCGCTTCGCCGACCAGCACGGACTCTGCGGGCAGATCTTTGACAATCAGAAACGGATAGTCAGCAGCTACCCTTGACACACTGGCCAAAAAATCATTCGGGCCAATGAGCGCCGGCAGCAATCCATATTCGGAAACTGTGGCACCGATAAAACAGGTTCTCGGCTGCAAAACCCTTTTCCACCGGCGATAAAACGGCAAGCGCTCAAACCTCTGACGGTTACTCGACGCCATCGTGGTGAGCAGATTGAAATTAATTTCAAATGCGGGAACACCGCTGACATTGAAAACCGGAAATCTCTCAGGCGGATGTTGCAAAAAATGCCGAATTAACGCGGTGGGTTCAATCAGGTTATGTAAATTTTCCTGCATCAGACCTTAAGCTGGATTTGCGGTGCATTGTTTGAAAAACCCCACCATGCGGTTGGCAACATCAGCCCGACGTTTGTCCAAGGTCAGCACGTGATACGTGTCATCCACGAAAAATTTCTCTATTTTTTTCGAGGCAATTTGCTTTGCCACATAGTGTGCATTACTCAAGCTGGCGGTATCGTCTTCAGTGGAATGAACAATCAGCGTGGGCGACTGAACTTGATGCAATGCTTTCTTGGTAACTTTGATCAGCCGGTTACTTTCGAATATCGTCAAAGCCGGGGTGCGGAAAATGCCGACTTTTTCTGCTGCCTTCGCATCACGCTTTTGCAGCACCGCATGTACCATGGCACGAGTACGCTCACACTTGATACCGTACGGCGGTGTCTCATTCCAGTACATGAAGTATTTGAGCGGGCTATGCAAAACAATCGGCAATAGCAGTTTGCGCCTGAGGTGAGGGATATTCCAGCCATCATAGAAAAAAGTCGTAGACAGCAGACACAGGCCACTCACCTGTTCAGCTCTCTCTTTGGCCAGCAGCAATGCCATCAGCGCGCCCATCGACAACCCGGAAACATACACGCGCGCATGCTTTGCACGGAGCGCATCAAAAGACTCTCTGATGCCACCATACCAATCCTGCCAATGGGATTTTTTAAGATTCGCCAGACTGCCGCAATGCCCTGCCAAAGCCGGACACATGACGCTGAATCCCTGTTTTGCCAGACGCGTGGCAATGGGCTTCATTTCCGCCGGCGTGCCAGTCAGTCCGTGAATCAGCAGAACTGCATCTTCACCCGCTTGAGCGTAGTAATAGCCAGAATTACCTAAGCAATTTTCGATGCTGAGAGTCATTCTGCGCTCTTATTCAGCACCGCAGCGCCGCAACAGCATTTCAAAGAGATGAATGCCAAGGTCAATTTCTTCTTCTGTTATCAGTAGCGAAGGAGCCAGAGTGATCACATTCTTCTCGTACCCCCCAATATCCAGCACCAAACCATACTTCTTGTCATTGACTAACAGATCACCCTTCAGGCCTTCGTTAAACATGCGGTCAGCCAATGCGCGACTCGCGGTGAATCCATCTTTTTCACATAGTTCAATACGTAGAGCCAGGCCCAGGCCACTCACATCGCCCACCACTTTCCAACGCGACTTCAGCTCATGCAAACGCTTGAGAAAGTAAGCGCCACGTGCGCGAACATGTGGTTCAAATTCCTCGCCCTGGGTCATCTTCAGCACTTCTAGCGCGACAGAAGTGCCCAGCGGGTTGGAAGCAAACGTGGAATGCGTGGAGCCCGGCGGGAATTTCTCTGGCGAAATGAGCTCCTCGCGTGCCCAGATACCAGACAATGGATTAAGGCCGTTAGTGATGGCTTTGCCGAATACAAAGATATCCGGAACGATTCCAAAATTCTCCCATGACCAGAGCTTGCCGGTGCGGTAAACCCCCATCTGGATTTCATCGGCAACCAGAAGCACATTGCGCTTTTTAAGGCTCGCCTGCAGTTTTTGCATGTAACCATCGGGCGGAATGATGTAGCCACCGGTACCCTGCATCGGCTCGATATAAAATGCCCCAAACTCGCACTGCTGAGCTTTCTCGTCCCAGACTGATTGATATTCCGTATCGAACAGCTTCTCGAATTCCTTGTGGCAGTAGGTATCGCAGGTTTCCACCTGCATGTCGTACGGACAGCGAAAACAATAAGGATAGGGCACAAAATGCGCACGGTCGGCAAAGTTGCCGAAACGGCGGCGGTAGCGATAGCTCGAAGTAATGGCAGACGCGCCCAGCGTGCGACCATGGTAGCCGCCCATGAAGGCGAACTGATGCGTCTTGCCGGTATGGTTGCGCACTACTTTCAGCGAATCCTCCACCGCCTGCGCGCCACCAACATTAAAGTGAACGCGGCCTTTTACGCCATGTTTTTCTTCCATGTACTTGCAGATAATCTCGGCCAGATCCACTTTTTCTTTATGCAGATATTGGCTGGCGAGCTGCGGCAACTTATCAATTTGTTTGTGTAACACATCGCTCAGGCGCTTATTTTTATAGCCAAAGTTCACTGCTGAATACCACATCTGCCAATCAAGATAGGGAGTATTGTTTTCGTCGAACAAAAAGCTGCCTTCGCAGTCTTCAAATACTTTCGGTGGATCAGCATAGTTGACCGTGTCACCATGTGAACAATACTTGTCGTTTTTTTCAAGGATTTCGATAATTTTCTGATTCATGATTTATGTGATTTCGATGCAAACTGAGGAGTAAAACACGGGGCAATAGTTTAAAAAGCCATTTCTACACGGCGTTGCAGGGTTTCCTGCGGCCAAGCCTTGATCTCCGACAACACATCGGCAAAGGTTGTGAATTTAATGTGCGGTATCGCGTTCTCTTCACAAAATTTAATCAACGATCCCTTGGCAAACACCACATCGGCTGTTTTAGCCAGGCAGGCATCTGACTTGCCATCGCCGATCAGGATGATGCGTTGCTTGCCAGCAGAAAGTTCGTTCGCGACCGCGCATTTGCAAACGCCGTTGCCGGCACTGCATGTTGGACTCCTATAAGGCCATGAAATATCAATGCCATCGGCCACAAAGTGCAGCTTGTTGGCATACACGGGTAACTCCGGTAGCGCAGCACTTTTCATGGCAGCCCTGATCGCATGGCCTAGGCCATCGCTGACGATGGCTACTTTAGAAAACTGGCTGACATGCTGGTAGAAAGACAGAAAGCTGGCATCAAGCCTGATTTCACGGAAAAACTTTTCCAACGACACATGGTCTGCCTTGACCATGCGCAATTGCTTTTGCATGCACTGTACAGCAGTGATGTGGCCATCAAGCCAATCCTGCTCCACAGTCTTCCATTCAGGGTCGGCAAAACGTTCCAGCATTGCATCAACCGTATCCTGCAGTGACAAGGTGCCATCAAAATCGACAACAAAAAGCATACTCTGCTCCTTCCTTTTGATCATTTGATGACAGGTTAACCTTGACGTTCTTACTACCACCTTACGCCCGTGAAAGGTAACCGTAAGCAAAGCGGCTTACACTGTGCTTTCTCATTCTTAATTTGATTGAATACCCATCGAAATCATGAACTTGATAACGATTACTTCTATCGCCCTGCTCCTCTCAAGCACCGCATAGCAACTATGCGGCTTCTGCTTGTGGAAGATGACAGCATCCTTGGCGATGCCATGCAGCGTGTCCTGCAACAGGCCGGCTATGCCGTGGATTGGGCACACAACGGGAATGACGCTGATCTTGCACTGGGAGACCAGGTCTATGATCTTGTCCTGCTTGATCTCGGACTGCCCCAGCTGGATGGTTTTGAGGTTTTACGTCGTCTGCGCACCCGTCGGTCTAGTTTGCCGGTGCTCATTGTTACTGCTCGCGATTCAGTTGATGATCGCGTCAAAGGATTGGATCTTGGTGCCGACGATTATGTCCTCAAGCCATTCGACATGCCTGAATTGCTTGCCAGGATCCGTGTTCATATCCGCCGCGCCCAATCGCTGCTAACAAACACTATCACTTATGGCTCACTTGTCTATGACATGTCTGAGCGTCGGGTGACGGTCAATGACAAACCACTGATTTGTCCGGCACGGGAACTGGGCATTCTGGAAGCGATGCTTCTAAAAGTCGGAAAAATTGTTTCCAGCGAACAGCTCATAGAAAAGCTGTGTAGCTGGGATGAAAATTTGAGCAGCAATGCGATTGAAGTCTATGTACACCGCTTACGCAAAAAACTATACCCCCTAGGTGTAAATATCATTACTGTACGCGGCTTAGGCTACATGCTGGAAAAACAAAATGACTAGATCGCTACAGCAGACCTTGCTGATATGGCTGCTGACTCCGATGCTGATCTTGTTCAGCGCGGGGACTTTATTCGTCTATCAGCGCGCACTAAATTATTCAGAAGACGCCTATGACCGCGGCCTGATGGAGTCTGCCTATGACATCGAGCAGCTTGTACGGTCATCACTCAATAATAATGGGCGCATCGATATGCTCCACTCAATGAAAGAGATGCAAGACATCCTGTTAACCGACCAGTACGACAAAACCTTTTTCAGCCTGCTTGATGAGCAAGGCCATTTGATTGCAGGTGATGGTAAGTTGTCGCTACCGCCAACAGATAACAAGACCCCTGCTGTTAAAAAACACCACCTCTACGATACGACTATTAACGAGAAACCCGTTCGGGCACTTTTAAAAAAACTGACGATTACATTGGATGGCGAGTCTTACTCTTGGCATATTTTGCTTGGTGAGACTTACAACAAACGGGAAATGCTTGCCAGAGATATTCTTACCGGCTTTGTAGTGCCTCAAGTCATTATTATTTTGCTTGCCATCTTGTTGCTGGTCATGGGCATTCGGCAAGGATTAGCCCCGCTAGAATCGCTGCGCATGACTGTTGCCAAGCGACCTCACAACGATATGCAACCATTGGATGTAAGTGGAGTACCCACTGAAGTGCAGCCCCTGTTGCAAGAAATCAATCGTCTGCTAGCACGGTTGCAGGCAATGTTTGAAACTCAAAAACGCTTCACTGCAGATACTGCCCATCGACTGCGCACCCCGCTGGCTGGATTATCGGCACAAATTGACTTTGCGCGAGTACAAGATAACCCACCCCAAACGCGCCATGCGCTTGACCAGATTAAAAAGGTATCCGCAAACCTCAATCATGCCATCAGCCAGTTACTTTCGCTCGCTCGCAATGATCCGGATGCATGGCAGTCATTGCAGATGGGAACACTTGATCTCACCATGCTTGCACGACAGATTACGATGGAATGGGTTGAGTCCGCCAACACCCAGGGAGTCGACTTGGGGTTTTCAGGTGACAATTTTCCTTGTGTCATCACGGGGGATGCGATGCGAATCAAGGAATTATTGGATAACCTTTTGGACAACGCATTGCGCTATTGCCCCTCTGGCAGCCAAGTCACAGTTAGCGTGACGTCGGACAGCACAATGAGCACACTGAGCGTTGAAGACAACGGGCCAGGGATACCGGCAGAGGAACGGGAACATATTTTTGAACGCTTCCATCGAGGTATCGATAGCAGAGCAGAGGGCAGCGGCCTGGGACTCGCCATTGTCAAAGAAATTGCCGAAATACACGGGGGAAAAGTCACTGCAACTGAAGGCGAGAAAGGGCAGGGAATGCTGTTCAGTGTGGATTTCCCTGTGGCAAGTTCCGCTCATGACAGCAGAAAATCATCAATGGAGCTGTGACCAAATACCATGTACGAATCCAGAACTCATCCGCCGTTACCTCGCAAACAATTTGTGCTACGCGTATTGGGTCACGCGGCGGTTGCGCTTGCCCTGCTGTTGCTCTCACTCTTGCTCGGCATGGCGGGTTATGCGTATTTCGAGCATCTTGCCTGGCGCGATGCCTTCTTGAATTCAGCCATGCTCATGGGCGGCATGGGTCCCGTCGACCCGCCTCACACAGATGGCGGCAAAGTGTTTGCCGGCCTGTATGCGCTGTATGCGGGGCTGTTATTTCTGATCATCGTCGGCATCGTGCTCACGCCAGTTGTGCATCGGGTAATGCACCGGTTTCACTGGGAAGAGGACAAGTAGAACACGCCTTGCTTTGCCGCTTTACGCCGTCTCGTCATCCGCTGCGGCGAGGAGACCTGTCCGCGGAGCGGGAATCTCAGGTCTGCAAAGCTGAGCGTCTTTTGCTCGACCGCCTTATAGCGCAGTTGTTTCATCAGCGCCGACTTTTTTGAGCGTTGACTAGGTTCAACGCGAACCTCTACCGCACAGGCTATAGTTGGGCATCGGATTTTCTGTCAGCCATCCATGAATCACCAAAAACTGCCAAGAAGCATCGTTACACTCGGGCTAGTCAGCCTGTTCATGGATATGTCATCCGAGATGATCCATAGTCTGTTGCCGGTATTTCTGGTCACCGTGCTGGGCGCGAGCGCCTTGTCAGTCGGTTTTATCGA
This sequence comes from Rugosibacter sp., assembly GCA_036569545.1. Taxonomy (GTDB): domain Bacteria; phylum Pseudomonadota; class Gammaproteobacteria; order Burkholderiales; family Rhodocyclaceae; genus Rugosibacter. Next base: position 9,078 of record DATCQI010000090.1, read on the forward strand.
AGGCATCGCCGAAGCGACAGCCTCCATTGCCAAGGTATTTTCGGGCGTGATTTCGGACTGGATGGGGCGCAGAAAACCGTTGGTGCTGCTAGGCTACGGACTGGCGGCGCTTACCAAGCCATTGTTTCCGTTGGCCACGGGCATAGGCGCGGTGCTTATGGCACGCTTTATCGACCGCATCGGCAAGGGCATACGCGGCGCGCCGCGCGATGCGCTGATTGCCGATATCACGCCACCGAAAATTCGCGGCGCAGCATATGGCTTGCGCCAGACGCTGGATACCGTGGGGGCTTTTTCCGGACCACTGCTGGCCATGGCATTAATGGCCGCGACGCAGAATAACTTTCGCCTGGTTTTCTGGATGGCCGTGATACCGGCATTTATCTGTGTGCTGCTAATTATTTTCGGCGTTAAAGAGCCCGAGATGACACGTCCAGCAGCGCGCTCGACAATAAAAATTGCCGCGCCGCTTCGCCGCGAAAATCTGCGGCGGCTTGCCCCCCGTTTCTGGTGGCTGGTGGCGTTTGCGGCGGTGCTCACCTGCGCTCGATTTTCCGAAGCATTCCTGTTACTCCGCGCCGAGAATGTCGGGCTGACGGTAACCTGGGTGCCAATCATGTTAGTCATCATGAATGTCGTTTATGCCGTAAGTGCTTATCCTTTCGGCAAGCTGTCAGACAACGGTGGTCGGCGCCGTTTGCTGATCTGGGGCATAGTCTTTCTGATTATTTCCGATCTGGTGCTGGCACTGGCGAGCAACATCTGGCTGGTCGGCTTGGGCGCCGCTGTTTGGGGCCTGCACATGGGCGCAACGCAAGGTCTGCTCGCCATGCTGGTGGCAGAGACTGCGCCAGCCGATCTGCGCGGCACGGCCTTCGGCGTGTTCAATCTGGCCAGTGGCCTGGCACTGTTCGCGGCCAGCGTGATTGCGGGTGGTTTATGGACGGTCTTTGGCCCGGCCATGGCTTTTTATGCCGGTGCTGCATTTGCAACACTGGCGCTCATCGGGCTGCTCAGCGGACTGAACACCCGCAAACCCGGACAACAACTCAGTTGATATCGTAGTAATACGGCTTAACAGCTACCTTGGCTGCGGTATCCTGCGCTATAGTCTCAAGAGGGCGCGGCGTTTTATCCCACCACAGCGCACGGCCAGCGTTTTGCACAGCGGCCTGCTCCGGATGTGCTGCCATCCAGTCACGCATAAATTGAGTGAATTCAGATTCGTACTGAGCCATCGCGTTGCCTTTCTGGTATTTCGAGTTAATGTTTCGGGTTAATGTAACGCGCCAGACGGATTACTTCAGGCACTCGCCGCAGGGCACGCAGGATACGCGCCAGATGAATGCGATCAGTTACCTGCACGGTGAAATACAGCATGGTGGAGTCACGATCGTCTTCTACGCTGACATCAATAATATTGGCATTGCTCTCGGCAATTTCTTTTGCCAGCCGCGCCAGCAGGCCGCGTGCATTTTTAACAATCACGCGAATGGTGACATCAAACAGATGATCCAGTGTCACATCCCAGGCCACATCTACCCAGTTGCCGCGCTCACTTCTGAGCTTGGCCAACACAGGGCAATCATGCGTATGCACGACTAGCCCCTGCTCTTTGCGAATCAAGCCAACAATGGGATCTCCGGGAATCGGCCGACAACATTTGCCCAGCTGTACAGCAATACCTTCTGTGCCGCGAATCATGATTGCCTGACGGGCACGTGGGTGTTTCGCGGTCAAACTTGCGGCTGTCACATCCAGCCCTTCGGCCAGGCGGCGCGCCACAATCGCGGGCAAGCGCTTGCCCAAACCAATATCCGAGAGCACGGCGCGTTTTGAGCGCACGCCGGATTCCTTTTTGAAACGGTCCCACGCCCCAGGCAGAATTTTGGTGGGTGATATGCCCATCTCTTGCAGCGCATGTGCAAGCAACCGCTCACCTAGCGCCACCGATTCTTCGTTTTGCTGGGTCTTCAAAAAGTGACGGATTCTGAACCGTGCCCGAGCGCTCTTCACATAGCTAAGCCAGGCGGGGTTCGGTGCGGCGTGCGGCGCGGTGGTGATTTCTACTCGATCACCATTTTTCAGTTCTGTTCGCAGCGGGGAAGTTTCAAAATTGATACGGCACGCCACGCAGCGGTCGCCAATATCGGTATGCACCGCATAAGCAAAATCAACGGCTGTCGCGCCACGCGGCAGGGCGAAAATTTTTCCCTTCGGGCTGAACACATACACTTCACCAGGGAAGAGATCGACTTTGACGTGCTCAAGAAATTCCGATGCCGTGCCTGAATCAGACTGTAACTCAATCAGTGATTGCAGCCATTGGTGAGTTTTTTGCTGTACCTGGCTGATCCCGTGTTCATCTTTATACAGCCAGTGGGAAGCAACGCCCGATTCGGCCACATTGTGCATTTCAGCCGTGCGAATCTGAATTTCAACCGGGGTTCCAAACGGACCAATTAACGTGGTGTGCAACGACTGATAGCCGTTGGCTTTGGGGATGGCAATGTAGTCCTTGAATTTGCCCGGCACGGGCGGATAAAGCGCATGCAATGCCCCTAGCGCAAGATAACAACTCGGCCTATCTTTTACCACAATGCGAAAACCGTAAATATCCAGTACTTGAGAAAAGCTCAAGTGCTTTTCACGCATCTTCCGGTATATGCCATACAGATGCTTCTCGCGACCCATAACTTCAGCATCCAGCCCAGCGCTGGGTAACGTTACACGTATCGCTTCAAGAATTTTACTGACTACCTCGCGCCGATTGCCCCGCGCTTTCTTGACGGCCTTTTCCAGCACACGATAACGCATGGGCTGGCCATGGCAAAAAGCAAGCTCTTGCAATTCTCGATACAAGGCATTCAGACCCAACCGATTAGCAATAGGGGCGTAAATATCCAGCGTTTCCCTGGCAATACGTCGCCGTTTATCGGCCCGCATCGAGCCCAGCGTTTGCATGTTATGTCGCCGATCAGCCAGCTTGATGAGAATGACGCGAACATCGCGCGCCATTGCCAGCAGCATCTTGCGAAAATTATCGGCTTGCGCTTCTTCAAAACTTTGATGTTCGATGCGATCAATCTTGGAAACGCCATCCACCAGATCGGCTACGCCTTTGCCGAACCGGTCAGCCAGCTGTTCTTTAGTGATGTCGGTGTCTTCCATCACATCGTGCAGCAACGCTGCACTTAACGCCTGCGCATCCAAATGCCAATCGGCTAATCCGGCAGCGACTGCCAATGGATGAGAAATGTAAGGTTCGCCACTGACCCGCATCTGGCCATGGTGCGCCGCTTGAGAAAACAGATACGCCTCGTCCACACGCGCGATATCCTCAGGGCTCAGGTAGGTAGCAAGGCGCGCGTTAAGATCTGCCAGGCTGACAGCAAAATTGACGGGCGCGAGTATTCCCAATGCAGAGGAATCCGGCTTTAGCGGGAAATCTGGATTTAACGGCGAGTCTGGATTAGCCGATGGATTGTTAAATTTATCGGCCAATGGCTTAGCCAGCGCAGACGACAAGCGGGGTGGGGTCATGGCGGACATAACTCACCCCATGCACCGATAAGTTATGCGGCTTTCGGGCGGGTCAAAATTTCGACCCCCACTTTGCCCGCAGCAATTTCACGCAGCGCAATCACTGCCGATTTATCATTATCCGGTTCAACTTGCGGCGTGCTGCCCATCGCCAGCTGACGTGCGCGATACGCTGCAACCAGCGTGAGATCAAAACGGTTGGGGATTCTCTTGATGCAATCGTCAATAGTGACACGAGCCATGGGGTTTAAATCCTATTCAAAAAAACGGAATACTTCGGGATGACGAGCCAGCTGATGCTTGACTCTCAGGCGGGAGGCACGCACAGCAGCGGTCAGATCGCCCAATGCTACATCCAAGTCTCTGTTGATTATAACAAAATCGAACTCATGCACATGCCTCATTTCATCATGTGCGGCAGCTAACCTCCGCGCAATAACCTCTGGACTATCGGTTGCACGCTGTTGCAGCCTGTGTTTCAGCTCATCCATGCTGGGCGGCAAAATAAAAATGCCTACTGCTTCGGTAAATTCCCGCTGGACTTGCTGTGCGCCTTGCCAGTCAATCTCCAGCAACATATCCGTGCCGGAAGCCATTTGCGTCTCTAGCCATGCGCGCGAGGTGCCGTAATAATTGCCATGCACCTCGGCCGACTCGACAAAATCGCCCCGGCTGCGCATTGCCATAAACTGCGGCAGATCAACAAAGTGATAGTCACGCCCGTCAGTCTCGCCCAACCGCGGCGTGCGGGTAGTATAAGAAGTTGAACGCCGCACCTGTGTATCGTTGGCCAGCAAGTGGCTCACCAGCGTGGTCTTGCCTGCGCCAGAAGGAGCTGAAACAATAAATAAAGTGCCTATGGTCATAATGCGTAGCTAATAACGATCAAAACAGATGAATAACCGCAGTGTAGAGGACACCGCCAAAAAAAGGGAGGGACGTCAAGGCAGCCCAATCTAAAAAAACAAACTCTACGCCTGGCCTGGTCCCGACCAATGAAAAATTCATGCGCATCGAATAAACTCATCGCATGATGCGCTTTGCAAGATCGCTAACCGCTGCCCGCCACCCCCGGCTACTGCTTTTGCTGGGCTGCCTTGTGATGGCTTCGCACTTGTGGGCGGGTATGCAGCTCATGGGCATGCAACCCGCCAGGATCGACAGTCAAGGCAACTTTGTCGCTGGAATCTGTACAGCCCTAGGTCTTGCCAGCGCTCAGGCAACGCCTATCCAAACGGCGGGCAACCTCGATGCGCCTGCCAGCAACAGCAATGCGCATGAGTGCTGCAAACTGTGTGTCGCCAGCGGTGCACTGTTGTTTGCAAACACGCCGCTCGCCGCATCACCAGCGCCGACTTTTCGCGCATCGCTTGCTGCGTTTACCTCAGTCCATCCCGCATCATTCGCCTCTACGGCGCATCTCCCGCGCGGCCCGCCTGGCTTCGCTTGACCCTCTCGGCACGAGGCTGAACTTCAGCCCGGCTCGGTCTCAAGACGAACAAACATCCTGAGCCTCTTGCCGCTGTTCAGCAAGTTCATTGCTTGTTTTTTGCCTATGCGCGATGAGTGCGCATGGGCAGTCATGATCATCCAAACCGGATTCAAAAGGAACCTCTCAAATGCATTTCAACACTGCCGCACAACGCGGACTGCTTTGCCTGTTCATCATCCTCGCCACCACCAGTGCCCACGCCTCTTGTGGCACCTCATTTTGCTCTGTGGACACCCACTGGGACGCGCAGGGAATAATGACGCACAACGAAGGCTTGAGTCTCGACCTGAGCTACTCCTGGGCTAAGGCCGACCAGCTGCGCGCCGGTTCAAGCAAAATCGGTGCACAATCGCCCAGCGCCAGCGGCGGCGAGCTGGAAGACAAGCGCACCATCAACCAGATTCTCGACGTCAATTTCGAATATGCGATCAACCCGCACTGGAACATTACCGTCGGCATCCCGCTAGTCATCCGCGACCACACGCATACGCTGGATTCAACCACCGGCACCCCCATTGAGCAGCAAGCCAAGTTCAGCCAACTTGGTGATATTCGCGTGGTCGGCAAATACAGGCTTGACAACGGCAGTCCATTTTCCGGCAGCGGGCTTCGCTTTGGCCTCAAGCTGCCCACGGGCGCCATCAGCAAAACCATGTTACCGTCCGATCCGGCTGATCCTGCCACCCCCTACAAGCTGGAGCGCTCGGCCCAGCCGGGCAGCGGCAGCACTGATCTGATTCTTGGCGCCTATCACTACAGCGGCACGCCCGGCAGTGCCTGGCACTGGTTCGTCAGCGGCGAAGCGCAAGCGGCAATAGACATGCGTAACGAATACCGGCCAGGCAAAGCGTTCAATCTGAATCTTGGCCTGAGCCGCATCCTTTCCAGCAGCAGCAGCGCCTTGCTGCAGCTCAATATGCAACATCGCCGCCGTGATACCGGCGCCAATGCCAACTCCGCTTCTGGCGGTTATTCGATCAATCTCAGCCCTGGCCTATCGACTGCGATATCATCACAAACTCGCGTCTATGGCTTCCTGCAAGTCGCCCTGCGGCAATACGCCAATACCGAGCCTGGCGTGTATGGCTCCGACCAGCTCACCGCGCCCTGGTCGCTGGCTCTGGGCATCAATCATCACTTTTGATTTTTTCAATTCAACCAAGGAGCAAACCACATGATTCGCCTTATTCAAATCAGTACAATTTTCGCCCTTCTCACCTTTTCAGCCTACGCTGAAGTGACCGTGCACAACGCCTGGGTGCGCCCCACGGTGCCACAACAAAAAGTGACCGGAGCATTCATGACCATAACCTCGACCACACCCGCCCAGCTTGTTGGCATCACGTCCCCGGTGGCCGAGCGCGTCGAAATCCACAAAATGAAAATGGACAACGACGTCATGACCATGCGTGCCGTATCCAGCCTGCCTCTGCCTGCCGGTAAACAGATCAAACTGGCTCCTGGCGGCTATCACGTCATGCTGTTTGATCTGCATCAGCAGGTGCAGGCCGGTGATAACGTGCCGCTCACGCTGATTATTGAGGACCGCACGAAAAAACGCACCTTCGTAACGATCAAGGCCATCGCAACATCGGTTGTGGGAAACTAAAACCGAGGCCATGCCTATCCATCTGCATGCGGAAACGCTGCCGAGCGTATCCAGCGCCCAAGCGCTGGCATTGACTGCCTTCACAAATTTTTCGAGTTGTGTTTCACACTATAATGAGTTTCGCAAGGCCGTTGAACTCATTGAAATAAAAGTTTTTTATTATGCCAACCGATAATGCAGCATTGTTTAAGAGGCATCCGGGCGCCATGAAATATAACCACTCCAAAACAGAAAGTGCAGAATACCTGCGCTTGGCTTTGCCGTTGATGTCGAAACATGACGCACCCTTGCATCCCATCAGTTACGCTGTATGGTATGAATATGTCTCAGGCATAAATCGCTCGCTGAATGCGGCAGTTGACGCCTTGTCCGCTCGTGATATCCCGCTGACAGGGGAAGAGATCGAGACCCTGTTTAACCAACATGTGGTTGATATCACCACTGAAAGCGCCTTATCGATTAGCCAGGAAATTCAGCACATCATCGGCGGAATTACTGTCTCAACCGGCGAGGTTGCCAAAGAAGCGGGATACTTTGGCAAAACCTTGCTGGATATCGAAAAAAATAGTGCTCTGCCAGGCGCCACAATTGATTTCAAAGCCTTGATCGCCAGCACTCAGGCTATGCAGGCCTCAATAAACTCGCTCAAAGCCAAGCTAGCGGAAAGCCAGCGCGAAATTGAGTCGTTGCGCGAAGAAGTTACCCGTGTACGCAACGCCTCCTTGCGTGACGCCCTCACCGGACTAACCAACCGCTATGGATTTGATCAGGCGCTGAACGCCTGTCTTGACTCATTGCACGCTGAGGACGCACACGATCCCGCTGCACTGCCTTGTTTGTTAATGTGTGACATTGATCACTTCAAAATAGTCAACGATACCTATGGTCACTTGTTCGGTGACAAAGTCATTCGTGCAGTAGCCCAAGTACTCACGGACAACGTCAAAGGACGTGACACTGCGGCACGATATGGTGGCGAAGAATTTGTTGTGTTACTGCCAGGCACGCCACTAGAGGGCGCACATGCCCTGGCAGAAAAACTCCGCAGCATCATTGAGGGCGGGCGAGTTAAAAGGGGGGGCAGCGAAGAACTTGCCAAAGTGACCATCTCGCTGGGTGTGTCCCGCTACGTTGCTAGTGAATCAGGCACATCATTTATCGAGCGCACAGATAAAGCCCTGTATGCCGCCAAACAGGCGGGACGCAATCAGGTATCCTTGGCCGCCACCTAAAACCCCATACGCAGCTGGTGAGTTAAAAGAAAAACTGATTCCCCGGTCGCTTTAAGCCAAGATTCTCGCGCAAGGTTTTGCCTTCATACTCGCGCCGGAACAACCCTCGCCGCTGCAATTCAGGCACCACCTTATCAACAAAATCATCTAGCCCTTCGGGCAGATAAGGAAACATGACATTGAAGCCATCACAGGCTTTGGAAGTGAACCAGTCTTCAATCTGATCAACAATCATGGCCGGGGTGCCGATCATCTCCAGCGTGCCAAATGCGCCGCCGATATATTGCGCCAGCTCACGCACGGTAAAGCCCTCATCCCGGCTCATGGCGACCAGTTTTTGCCGCGCCGTATGGCTGGCGTTGGACGGTGGCAAGTCCTCCGGCAAAGGTTTGTCCAGATCGAAACCCGAGATATCGCAACCCAGTTGCCCTGCCAACGAAGCAAAGCCACTTTCGGGATATACCAAGCTATCGAGATGACGTTTTTTGGCCCGCGCTTCTTCGACCGTATCGCCCACCACGACAAATGCACCAGGCAAAATTCTCATCTGCCCCGGGTCGCGACCCACAGCCTGCATTCTCGCTTTGACATCGGTGTAATACTCTTGCGCCACATCCTTTTTGCTCAAGCCTGAAAAAACCACCTCGGCCGTCTCTGCCGCCAGCTGGCGGCCCGCCTCGGATTGCCCGGCCTGCACAATCACCGGCCAGCCCTGAACCGGACGCGCCACATTCAGCGGGCCGCGCACTGAGAAATACTTTCCCTTGTGCTCCAGCGTATGCAGTTTCTCGGGATCGAAGTACACCCCGCTCGCGGTATCGCGAATAAAAGCATCGTCCGCCCAGCTATCCCACAAGCCGGTGACCACATCGTAAAACTCGCGCGCACGCACATAGCGCTCATCGTGCTCCATGTGTTCTTCACGGCTGAAGTTCAACGCTTCTTTAGGATTACTGGATGTCACCACATTCCAGCCAGCGCGGCCATTGCTTAAATGATCAAGCGAAGCAAACTTGCGCGCCACGTGATATGGCTCGTTATACGTGGTCGATGCGGTCGCCACCAGGCCAATGTGTTCTGTCACCATCGCCAGCGCGGGCAACAGGGTGAGCGGGTCAAACGAAGTCACCGTGGCGCTGCGCTTTAAGGCATCCATCGGCATATTGAGTACTGCCAGATGATCGGCCATGAAAAACATGTCGAACCGTCCGCGTTCCAGCGTTTGTATAAAACGCTTGAGATGTGCCAAATTAAAGTTCGCATCAGGCAAAGCACCGGGATATCGCCATGCGGCAGTGTGAATAGTTACCGGGCGCATGAAAGCCCCCAAACGAATTTTGCGGTCTTCAGACATGCCTGCCTCCTGTTTTGCTAATCATTCCAGATTTTGCACTTGCTCACGCATTTGCTCAATCAACAGTTTTAATTCCAGTGCAATCGCCGTGACTTGTCCCGACACGGATTTTGAGGCCAGGGTATTGGCTTCACGATTCAATTCCTGCGTCAGAAAATCCAGCCGCTTGCCCACCGCACCTCCTTTTTTCAGCACACGCTCCACTTCATCCAGATGCGTAACCAAGCGTGCAATTTCTTCGGCCACATCAATCTTGGCAGCAAACACGCCGACCTCCTGACGAATGCGATCCTCATCCAGATTCGCCACCGCTTCGCGCAGCTTGACCGACAAGCGTTCGCGGTAGCCAGCAATGGCCACCGGCAGCAGCGGCTCGGCAGCGTGTACATGCTCGCGCATGCGGCTGGCACGCTCCTGCAGAACATCAGCCAGCTTGGCCCCTTCACGTTCACGGCTAGCAACAAACTCATCCAGCAACGTGGAAAAAAGCGCCAGCGCAACGCTCTGCAACTGATCAGCCACTACGTTATCGTCCGCAAGCACACCCGGCCAGCGAAGCACTTCGGCAACAGTCAATGCTTGTGCGTGCGGCAAGACATGGTGCACGGCGGCCTCCATGCGCCCCAGCTCAGACAGCAGCGTCGCATTCGGTGTGCGCTCGCGCACCGCACCGCCCTGCCCTGGCTGCGCCATGAGATATGCGCGGCACTCAAGCTTGCCGCGACTGATACGTTCGGTAATTTTTTCGCGTAGCGGCATTTCCAGAAAGCGCAACTCTTCACCCAGGCGAAAACCGACATCGAGATACCGGGAATTCACGCTTTTGATTTCAAGATTCAATACTGCATCACCAAGATCTTGGCTGGCAGCGGCATAGCCGGTCATGCTGTGTATCATGAGTATCATGCTTTCGTAAGTGGAAAAAATCGACTTCGTTTTCAGACTCGCATGCCACTATGGTATATAACAGAATGCTGAAAAACGAGATCTGTCACAGTATAACTATCTGCTCATGTCTGTCCCCATGAATCACCCGCTACCTCCCGGCTCAATGCTGGACAATTATCGTATTGAGCGCCAAATCTCCTGTGGCGGGTTTTCCATTATCTATCTTGCCTATGACGCTAACCAGCAACCCCTGGCGATCAAAGAATATATTCCGCAAACACTGGCCCTTCGCGCTGCAGGAGAGGCTCCATTGCAAATTCCGCCAGAACATCAAGCCGAATTTCAGCGCGGGCTGGCTTACTTTTTTGAAGAGGCGCGGGTTCTGAGCGGATTAAATCACCCCAATGTCATTCGCGTACTGAACTTTTTTCGTGCCAACGGCACCGCTTACATGGTGATGCCACTAGAGCGTGGCCGCACTCTGCAAGACCATATCCGCGCACAACGGGGACCAGTTAGCGAAGCGTTTGTTTTGAACGTATTTACCCATCTATTGCATGGCATGAGTGATGTGCATAGTTGCGGGCTGTTACATCTTGATCTGAAACCCGCCAATATCTGGCTGCGCAACGACCTTACCCCGGTTGTGCTGGATTTCGGCGCTTCGCGCTTTGCAGTCGACATCGGCCCGCCTGCGCCACGCGCCATGTATACCCCTGGGTTTGCCGCACCCGAGCAATACCACGGCAACTACACTTTAGGGCCGTGGACGGATATTTATGCCATTGGTGCCTGCATGTATTCGACCCTGGCTAAAGCTTCGCCACTCGCAGCGGACGTACGGCTAAAAGATGATCAGCTCATTCCGGCACGGCAGCGCTTCAGTGACTTGTATTCGTCACGACTGCTCCTCGCCATTGATAAATGTCTGCGTCCGGATCCTGTCATGCGGCCACAAAACGCTCACGCTTTACGCGAAACACTGGCCAAGGCGGGTAGTTCCGGCTGGTCAGCATGGCAGAAAAAATTGCGTCGTTATTTTCACTCCTGAAACCTTAAAACCTAATAGAAAGTAGCTATGAACAACACTGCAAACCCAGCGATCCCGCGCACCGAGCGCACACCCAATCAACTGCGCGCATTGAAAATCACGCGCAACTACACCTGCCATGCCGAGGGCAGCGTGCTTGTTGAATTCGGCTCGACCAAAGTGTTATGCACCGCCAGTGTGGAGGAATCCGTGCCGCCCTTCATGCGTGGGAAAGGTTCCGGCTGGGTCACCGCCGAATACGGCATGCTGCCGAGGTCAACCCACACGCGCAGCGCACGTGAAGCCGCAAAAGGCAAGCAATCTGGCCGCACACAGGAAATCCAGCGGCTGATTGGTCGCAGCCTGCGCGCCGTGACTGATCTGGCCGCGCTGGGTGAGCGTCAAATCACACTGGATTGCGACGTGCTGCAAGCCGATGGCGGCACACGTTGCGCCTCGATCACCGGCGCTTGCGTCGCACTGCATGATGCTCTCGCCACACTGGTGCGTTCTGGCAAACTGCCCGCCAACCCGTTGCGCGAACTGGTCGCCGCGGTATCCGTCGGCATCGTTAGCGGGCAACCGCGCCTCGATCTGGATTACCCGGAAGATTCAGCGTGCGATACGGACATGAATGTGGTGATGACCGCCAGTGGCGGCCTGATAGAAGTACAGGGTACGGCGGAAGGCGCGCCGTTTTCGCGCATTGAACTGGACACGCTACTGGGCCTTGCGACACAGGGCATCAACAACATTATCCAAGCGCAATATGCGGCGCTGGGCATTCGTCCAGCCACATCAAAATAGCTGCTGGAAACCTCTGCCGAGTTGTAGTGCAAAGCAATGGACAGAAAAGGGCATTACCCTATAATTGTCGCGGCACTTTAAACCGTGATTATTAATACAGAGTGTCAGATAAAACATAAAACTATTCAATCGGTGGATTCATAATGAAAAAATTGCTTGTTGCTCTATTTGTTGGTTTGCTTGCCACTACTGCTTTTGCTGGCGATGATGAGAACGCGGATGCCTCTGCTACTGCAGTGACAGAATCTGCGTCTCCTGAATCAGCCCCATCCACTGTCCCTGAAACAGCGCCCGCTGCTGAAACCGAAGCAAAGTAAGGTTTTTTTATAGTGAGCGAACAAACGGCGGGACAACCCGCCGTTTGTTTTTGAATCGGCAGGCTTGCTGCCACCCATGACCTACCATGCAAAAATTAATTCTCGCCTCGAATAATCCTGGCAAGTTGCGCGAGTTCTCCCAACTGCTTGCGCCACTCGATTTTGCGCTTTTACCGCAAGCGGATTTCGCCGTACCCGAAGCCGACGAGCCGCATGCCACGTTTATCGAGAATGCACTAGTCAAAGCACGTCACGCGGCGCGTCTTACTGGCTTGCCCGCGCTGGCCGACGACTCGGGGCTGGTAGTTCCTGCGCTGGGCGGCGCGCCCGGCGTGCATTCGGCGCGCTATGCGGGCGAGCCAAAAGACGACCAGCGCAATAACCAAAAGCTGGTTGTTGCGCTCGAAAATATCGCTGACCGGCGCGCTCATTATGTCGCTGTGTTGGTACTGGTGCGCCATGCCGACGACCCGCAACCACTGATCGGCGAAGGTGAATGGCATGGCGAGATCATCGCTGCGCCACGCGGCAAGGGCGGCTTTGGTTACGACCCGCATTTTCTGGTGCCGGATTTGCAACGCACAGCGGCTGAACTTTCGTCGGACGAAAAAAACCGCCGCTCACATCGCGGCCAGGCATTGGCCCAACTGATCGCCAAGCTCACCCATGCCATCTGAACGTCGCATTATTCCATTAGTCGCCGTATCACCAGCGCCGACTTTTATCTCATCGAGCGACACTACCGCTTCCGGCCTTGCCGCACCGCCACCGCTGGCGCTCTACGTGCACTGGCCGTGGTGCGTCAAAAAATGTCCCTACTGCGATTTCAATTCGCACGAAGCCAAAGCGGAAATTGACGAAACGGCTTATCTCGCCGCGCTGATCGCCGACCTCGAAGCCGCGCTACCGCAGATATGGAACCGGCCGGTGATGAGCATCTTCATCGGTGGCGGCACGCCCAGCTTGATGAGTGCAGAAACGGCGGACGCCTTGTTGGCTGCCATTCGCATGCGTGTGCCCCTGCATGCCGATGCCGAAATCACGCTCGAAGCCAACCCCGGCACGGCAGAAACCGAAAAGTTCAAAGCCTTTCGCGAGGCCGGTGTTAATCGGCTCTCGCTGGGCATTCAAAGTTTTAACGATGCAAAACTCAAGGCACTAGGCCGCATACACGACAGCCGCGAAGCGCGCTTGGCGATTGATCTGGCATTGATGCATTTCGCCCGGGTAAACATTGATCTGATGTACGCACTGCCACAGCAAAGTTTTGCCGAAGCCGAACATGACCTCGACACAGCCATTGCCAGCGGCACAAGCCATCTTTCCGCCTATCATCTGACGCTGGAGCCGAACACGCCATTTCATCATTCACCGCCGCCACTGCCCGATGACGACATCGCTGCCGACATGCAGGAAATGATTGAAGCAAAACTTGCTGCAACAGGCTTCACTCACTATGAAACCTCTGCCTTTGCCAAAGCTGGGGAGCAATGCCGCCACAACCTCAACTACTGGACATTTGGCGACTATCTTGGCATCGGCGCAGGCGCGCATTCCAAACTATCCAATCACCTGGAAATCTGGCGCGAGGCGCGTCACCGCCACCCGCGCGCGTATATGCAAGCCGCTGACGCAAAGCAAAACCAAGGTCCTGCGCATGGCAACTTCATCAGCACGCAGCAAGCAATTAGCGCCGCTGATCTGCCCGGCGAATTCATGATGAATACTCTGCGCTTAACAGGCGGCTTTCCGCTACGCTTGTTCACCGAACGCACCGGCTTGCCCCTGACGACTATTGAAAAGTCGGTGCTGGCAGCACGGCGTGAAGGTCTTCTGGAAACCGTGGAAGACACCCTGCGGCCAACGCAACAGGGACAGCGCTTTCTTAATCAGCTACTGGCGCGATTTCTGGCTGACTGATTTTTTATAGCCAACCCATGCGGCGGAAACGATAGAACAGCATCGTACAAGCGATAGCGATCACCGCCAGTGCCACCGGATAGCCATAGTCCCATTGCAGCTCCGGCATAAGCTTGAAGTTCATGCCCCAGATGCCGGCAAATGCTGTCGCCACAGCAAAAATACCTGCCCACGCAGCAAGCCGTTTGCCGACTTCACTTTGATCAATGGCCACGGATGACAAACTCACTTGAATCGCCGTGCCTATGGTGTCGCGAATGCCGTCCAGACTCGCGTTAATGCGCGCCAAATGATCATATACATCTCGGAAATAATCACGGCTGCTGGCACAGACCGGCGGCACGCGGCCACTGGTCAGCTTGCCCACCGCTTCCATCAGCGGCGTCACCGCATGCTTGAGTGTCAAGGTTTGGCGTTTGACTTCATACAGCCGTTCAATATTCGAGCGCGCTGCACCCTTGCTGAAAATCTTCTCCTCGATGGCTTCAAGCTCCGACTCAATATAATCAATCAGCGGAAAATAGCGATCAACCACCGCGTCCATCAGTGCATACAACACAAACCCCGAACCCTGGCTAAGCAATGCGGGTTCGCGCTCACACCGGTCCCGCACGCCAAGCAACGCATGGCTGCTGCGATTGCGTACTGACAAAATGAAATTCCGCCCCACAAAAATATCCAGCTCGCCTATTGCAATTTCGCCCTCTGTCAGCTCCAGGGTATGCACCACTGCGAATAACGTTTCGCCATACTCTTCGATCTTGGGTCGCTGATGGCC
>DATCQI010000091.1:0-3930 GCA_036569545.1 Rugosibacter sp.
CAAGCAAATGACTGTAAAACGTTTTGTCGGCGCAACCGCGCGTGACTGTCTGCGGCGTGTGAAAGAAGCGCTGGGGCCGGATGCTGTGGTGATTTCAAATCGTGCGGTGGAAAACGGTGTCGAGATTGTTGCCATGTCGCCCGAAAGTCTGGATGCCATTTCTCAACAGATGCAGCCGACGGCAAAAATATCGCCAACGCCGTATTCTGCGCCATTGTCAGCCAAGCCATCGATTAACCCGCTGACATCAAGTGCACTCTCAGCGGAAGAGAGTGATTACACAGTGACCTTGTCCTCCGCGCGACAAGAGATACGTCGAGAACCATCCGTTGTGCGTCCATGGTCGCCCTTCGGTTCTTTTGCCAGCAGCCCGGAAATAGCGGAGAAGTTACCGTCTCCTGCGACAAGTGACATAGCAAGTGAGCTCCCGCCCCCTTTGCAGGCGAAAACGCAATTCAATGCGGTTGCCGCGCCATTACCCGCAGCGGCGCATGAGGATCCGTCACAGACGGTACAGTTGATGGACGAGATGCGGGCGATCAAAAAATTGCTCGAGCACCAGTTGGCAGGTTTTGCCTGGGGCGAGGTGGCGCGAGACAATCCGATGCGCGCCTTGCTTTTGGGCGAAATGCTTGCTGCTGGCTTTTCCGGTGGTCTGGCGCGACGTCTGGTGCAGGAAATGCCGACGGATGTGAGTCAGGAAGAGTGTCGTAAATGGCTCACGGCCGCTATTAATCGGCGTCTGCGTACGCTGGCGTCAGAGGTTGATTTTATTGACCGCGGCGGTGTTTATGCCTTGGTTGGTCCCACGGGTGTTGGCAAAACCACGACGACAGCCAAGCTGGCGGCACGCTGTGTGGTACGCCATGGGGCAGATCGGCTGGCGCTGGTGACAACCGATAGCTATCGCATTGGTGCGCATGAGCAGTTGCGCATCTATGGCCGCATTCTGGGTGTGCCTGTATTCGTGGTGCGTGATGGCGAGGAGTTGCAGCGAACACTTGACGGCTTGCGTGAAAAACATATGGTTTTGATTGATACCGGGGGCATGAGTCAGCGTGATCGCATGGTGACGGATCAAGCCGCTATGCTGACCCGGTCCGGCGAAGTGAATCGGCTGTTGTTGCTGAATGCCGGCAGTCGTGGTGATATGCTAGATGACGTAGTACGTGCTTATGGGGGCGATGATCTGGCGGGTTGTATCCTGACCAAGGTCGATGAGGCAACAGCGCTGGCACCATCGATTGATTGCATCGTGCGGCATGGATTGACATTGAGCTATGTTGCCAATGGCCAGCGTGTTCCGGAAGACCTCCATCTACCTAATCGTAAATACCTGTTGCATCGCGCTTTTAAAGTCGGCGCTGGTGAGACGGCGCATACTTTACGCAAAGAGGAAATTGCTCTGGCGATGGTGTCGGATAAAGAAATGGCCCGGGAGATTGCGGTTGCTTGAGTCTATTTCTCCAGCCTTGGCTGCTGGAGTTGATCAGGCCGCCGGATTGCGGCGTCTGTTTGGCACTCGCAAGGCACGGGCGGTGGCTTTCGTTTCCGGACGCGAAGCCTGTGGCCGCACGGCGCTTTTGGTGCGTACAGCCACTGCATTGGCTGAAGCCGGGCAGGGAGTGGTAATCATCGACGAGAATGTCGGCACAGAGAATGTGCATGCCGCACTGGACATCAAGGTACGACACGATTTGCTGGATTTGGTGCAAGGTGATGCCTCAATAGATCATCTGGTGCAGCCTGTAGCCCCTTGTCTGAGTGTTATATCGGCTGCACGATTTGTTGCCGCACCGATTCAAAAAAACACAGCGGCGACGGAGCAGCTGAATGTTGCCATGAGGCAGTTGCAGGAGGGGTGTGACTTCATTCTGGTGGATTGTGCGGTGCGTCACGATCAATCGCTGTCACCCTTGGCGCTGGCAGCGCCCCATCTTGTTGTGGTGACCGCAGCACAGGGGGCGGCTATTACCCGTGCCTATGCGTTGATAAAACGTTTGTCACAAGCCTGTGGATGTGAGGGGTTTCATGTGGCGATTACTAAAGCACGAACAGAGCAGGAGGCGCAGGTGATATTTCACAACATGCGTAATACGGCACAGGCTCATTTGAGTGTCGTTCTGAATTATCTTGGTAGCACGCGCGTGGAGGGGGGGGGCGGAAGTGGTCATCTTGCGAGTGCCTTGCAAAATCGTTTGACGCCCGCTGGAGAACGTGGCGACGAGCTTGAATTAAGACCTTTCTCGTAAGCATCTGCGGCTGTTGCTACCGACTAGTCGATGCTATAGTCAGTGTGTTATCGATGAACCCAGTGACACGAATGTACACCGCCCAAGGAGTCCTTACCAAAGACCAGCAGGCTGCACAATATGCGCCGCTCGTGAAACGCATTGCTTTTCTTTTATTGGCGAAGTTGCCGGCCAATGTTGATGTCGATGACCTGATCCAGAATGGCATGATTGGTCTGCTGGATGCCATTGATCGTTATGAAGAAGTGCCTGGCGCTCAATTTAAAACTTATGCCACACAACGGATACGCGGCGCCATGCTGGATGGCTTGCGTGAAAATGATTGGCTGCCACGTAGCGTTCGTCGAGAGATGCGTGAGGTTGAAGCTGCGATCTGTCAACTGGAGCACGCTCATGGACGGCCGCCATCCGAAACTGAGCTGGCCGCTACACTGGAAATATCTCTGGCTGATTATCAGAAGATTCTGCTTGAGGCGCGGGGACACCAATTAATTTATATTGAGGATATGGCAGAGGATAACGGAGACTCTTATCTTGAGCGGCATGTGGCTGCGAAAAACCTAGATCCACTGGCGTTATTGGAAGAATTGGGAACGCGTACAGCCGTGGCCGCTGCACTTGAAGCATTGCCCGAGCGAGAGAAATTGATGATGGCACTGTATTACGAACAGGATTTGAATCTGCGCGAGATTGGTGAAGTCATGGGGGTAACCGAATCACGTGTTTGTCAGCTGCACAGCCAGGCTATTGCTCGTTTGCGAGCTGGCATGACAGGCGAGCGCAAGGCTATGAGCAAACCGCGCCATCGTGTTGCAGCGCAAAAGCGGAGACTGAGTGATGGATAAAATCAGTTTTGCTGGCCTGCTCATCGGAGTATCGGTAATTATTGTTGGACATCTGCTCGAGGGTGGACATTTAGGGTCGCTGATACAGCCGACAGCGTTTCTGATTGTCATTGGGGGTACGTTAGGTGCGGTGATGTTGCAGAGTCCGCTGAACGTTTTCAAAGATGGTATGAGAATGGTGAAATGGGTGTTTTTTCCACCTACCATCCAGCCAGGCAAGCTCATTGCGGACGTAGTCCGCTGGAGCAATGTTTCACGTAAAGACGGTCTGCTCGCGTTGGAGGCTCAAATCAGGGTTCAGCGTGACCCGTTTATTGCCAAAGGATTGCAATTGTTGGCCGATGGTGCAGAACCAGCGCGTTTGCGCGAAGTCCTGGAGGTGGAAATTGGTGCTCAGGAGGCGAGTCTGAAATCTGCTGCGAAAGTATGGGAGTCAGCTGGCGGCTATTCGCCAACGATAGGTATTATTGGTGCTGTGATGGGGTTGATTCATGTGATGGAAAACCTGTCTGATCCCGCCAAACTGGGCAGTGGTATCGCCGTGGCGTTTGTCGCCACGATTTATGGCGTCGGTGTGGCCAACCTGATTTTTCTGCCGATTGCCAAGAAGCTGATGGCGATCATCGCACGTGTCATCATCCTGCGCGAGATGCTGCTGGACGGACTGACTGGCATAGCCAATGGAGATCATCCGCGCATTATCGAGAGTCGCTTGCAAGGTTATTTTGCCGATGGCGCACTATAGGCGTCGTCGTCGTCGCCGTGCTTCTGACGATGTTGAAAACCACGACCGATGGCTGGTTTCCTACGCAGACTTTATCACTCTGCTGTTT
>DATCQI010000092.1:0-14491 GCA_036569545.1 Rugosibacter sp.
TTTGAACTTCACCAACGGCCACCTCGATCTGCGGAAAGTGTTCCGGTTCAGACATCAATGCGATCATCCGCTTTAACTCGGGGATCAATGCCGACACTAAAGGCGGCAGCACCTCGCAGGAATCCATGACTGCAACAAAGCTGCTGTGCTTTTCACGGAAACCAATCAGCGCGCCCCCTTTCTTCGCTACCCACCGCGCGGAGAACCTTGCACGATGACGATATCCCCAGGCGCTCCCGGCAATGGGCGGATAAATCTGCTCGGGCTTAAGCCGCCCGATATGCCAGAGCGCATCCTCTACCACGCGTTGCTTGGCGGCGGTTTGGGCGGCAATGTTCAAGTGCTGCAAAGAACACCCGCCACAAACCCCAAAGTGCGGACAAGCCGGTACCACTCGCTGACTCGACGCACGCAGCACTTTCGTGACCGTCGCCTGCTCATAGCTCGGTTTGCGGCGATAACTTGAAAACTCGACTTGTTCCCCAGGCAGCGCTCCTTCGATGAAAATGACTTTGCCACCCACATGGGCAATGCCTCGTCCTTCATTGTCGAGCGATTCAATCGTGACGATAGTCATAATGCGATCTGGAAAAACAGATGATTATAATCGCCCAACGATGCCTGAATTATCTACTCTGCTCGGCGACCTGACGCCGGAACGTTTTCTTGCCGAATACTGGCAAAAAAAACCCCTGCTGGTGCGCGGTGCCGTACCGGAAATAGGCCAACTCATGAGCTGCGATGACCTCTTTCATCTAGCGACAGATGAGAATATTGAATCGCGCCTGATTACTCGCACTGATGGCTGGCAAATGCACCACGGGCCGTTTTCCTTGCGCCAGATCAAGCGTGCCGCACTGCCGTGGACTGTGCTGGTACAAAGTGTCAACCTTGCCCATGCAGCGGGTGACGCGCTATTGCGGCGCTTTGATTTCATCCCCTATGCCCGGCTGGATGACTTGATGGTGAGCTACGCCACTGATACCGGCGGCGTTGGCCCGCATTTTGACAACTATGATGTTTTCCTGATTCAAGGCATGGGAAGTCGGCGCTGGCACATCGGCAAACAAAAAGACAAAACCCTGATCGATGGCTTGCCTATTCGCATCATCAAGGATTTTCGTCCCACCCAGGAGTGGCTGCTGAATCCAGGCGACATGCTCTACCTGCCCCCGCAGTGGGCGCACGATGGCGTCGCCACCGGCGAGTGCATGACTTTTTCTGTTGGTTTTCGCACGCCCACAGCGCAGGAATTAGGCGAGCAGTTTCTTTCCTTCTTGCAAGAGCGGCTCACCTTGCCCGGTCGCTACCGCGACCCTGACCTAAAAAAACCTCGGCATGCCGCTGAAATTGGCGCGGCCATGATTGATCAAGTTGAAGCAATGCTGTCAACGATTCGCTGGAACCGCTCCACGGTGCGCGACTTTTTGGGTGCGTCGCTCACCGAGCCTAAAGCCAACGTATTTTTTGACCCGCCATCGCAACCGCTGACCATCGCACGATTCGCCGCTGCAACAAAGCGTAAGGGCGTGATTCTCGCACCAGCCAGCCAGCTGCTGTTTTCAGGAAACCAGTTTTATCTCAATGGAGAAGACTGGAGAATACCTGCTCACGTAAAGCCGCTCATGCGTGAACTTGCCAACCGCCGCACTCTGACAATAACGAAGTCACTCATTGAAAAGTCGGCTCAACACGTGATGAATGACACCATCGGCCTGCTGTATGAAGCGTATTGCGATGGATTTCTCTGGCCTGTGCCGTAATGAGCGCTTCCAGCCACTACACATTACTAACCGGCGAGACCGAATACCGCGCTGCGGTAGATGCCATACTGGACAGCGCCATGAGTCATATGGCCATCTTCGATCGTGACTTGGCCGCACTCCGCTTGCAAGAACCTCAGCGCTTGGCCAAGCTGGCCAGTTTTTTACACGCCCAGTCTTCAGGAGAGCGCAACAAGAAATTGCGCATCGTCATCCACCAAACCCATTTACTGGATAGCCACCTGCCACAGCTCATAACCCTCTTTACCCGCTATGCGCATACCGTTGATCTGCGCCAAAGCCCAGACCATCTGCGCCAGCTTGCCGACACACATATTTTGGCTGACGCCTGCCATGGAGTACGTCGTTTTCATATTGACCACGCACGATGCGCATTGATACAGGCTGACCCTGTTGCCATTCACCCTTGGCAACAGCGATTTGAAGAACTCTGGGGGCTATCCCTTCCCTGCCTAAAAGTAAATACGACGGGTTTATAGTTGAAATCCAAGGATAAAACCCTTGTCAAAAATAAAAAACATCATGCTAGAATCCGCACCCGATTAGGTTGAGTTATGTTGTTATTCATCTTGATCGAAACCAATTGGCCTAATAATCCCTAACGTTAAGGAAACATCACATGAAACAATCTCTACTGATCGCTGCATTGTTAGCCCTTGCTATCTCTGGTTGCGCTAAAAAAGAAGAAGCTGCTGCTCCTGCTGCTGAAGCTGCTGCGGCAGCCGCTCCTGCCGCTGCGGCTGCTGCTGCTCCTGCCGCTGCTGAAGCTGCTGCTCCTGCCGCTGCTGCCGACGCTGCGAAGAAGTAATTTTTCTTCTGCACCAATAAAAAAGCCAGCCTTCGGGCTGGCTTTTTTATTGTCTCGCGATGAATCAATGAACAAGTGCTACTCAATATCCCCTTGGCTATCAAAACACAAGGGGTTCAATCCCAAGTCTGCGTAGACTTGGGATTGCTGCTCGTTACTTCAACTGCTCATACAACAAGCCAATAATCCGTTTTGAAGTAGCCGAACTATCCACTCCACCTTCACGAGTCAGCAACTGAACAACATTGGCATCGCCTTCTTTTTTGACCTGAACACGATATTGTGCAGCCTGAACCGGCTTATCTTTATCCGCTTCACGCCCTTTCCAGAACATCATCCTGGATAAAAAGCCAGGGTCGTCCTTCTTCTTGCCATCAGCTTCCGGGTCGACATAACGGACGTAGTAAAGTCCTTGCGAGCGATCTCGATCTTCTACAGTAAAGCCGATACGATCCAGTGCCAGTCCCACCCGCCGCCAGGCGCGATCAAATGGCTCTTCAAGCAAGAGCGATCCACTACCATCAGCAGCACGGGAAAGCTTGGCGCGCTCAGGCGCTTGCTCTGCTGCAATAAGTGTCTTGGCGCGTGCCTCTTTCGCCCCTAACCGCACCATCAGCCGGCGCAACATTTCTGCTTCCAGCTCAGGATCTGCCGGGCGTGGCTCCCAACGGGTTTCGCTCTTACCCTCATTGACGTAAACTTCATACATGCCGCGATGACTAATATAAATCTCGGTCGTATTAGGTTCGGTACCCTTCTCCAAACGGGTGCGATACTTGTCGCGTTCAGGAGTTGAATAAACGTCATCAAACACTTTGCCCAGCGTGCTACGAATAAAATCCTGCGGCAATTTGGCCCGGTTCTCAGCCCAATCTGTCTCCATGATGCCGACCTCGGGCAGTTCTACATTGACGAGCAGGCCCATCTCCTGCCAGAACTCCTTCACAACGGGCCAGAGCTTTTCCGGGCTGCCGGAAACAACCAGCCAGCGTTGACTACCTGCTCGCTCTATCCGCATTTTGTCTATCTGTGGCAACACGTTGGTAGAAGGCTCGGCACGTGTCTCACCGCGTTCGTTGACATAAGCTGAATAGGTTGCAGGGCCTTTGCTACCCGCCACATCAGGGACCACATAACGCTCATCACGGCTAGGCTGAGTCAAATCGGGGGGGATCTCCAGCGATGGCAATTTCGCCTTGCCCGCCGATTTGTATTCGATCTTCTTGGTTTCGATCAGCGGACCGCTACAGCCAGCAATGACACCCACCAGAAGTAACACGAGTGGTAAATAATTAATTTTCATAAGTAATAAGTAGTCAATCCCATTTAAATAAGAATATCCGCAGCACGCAAAGCAGCACGCACACGTTCGCAAGATGCCGCCGTGAGCGGCAAAAGGGGCAACCGCAACGCACCGTCAATCAAACCCATTTGCTGTAGCGCCCACTTGGTCGGTGCGGGACTGGGCTCACTAAATAAATCACGATGCAAATCCAGCAACCGAAAATTTAAGGCCCTCGCTACCGACAAATCACCTGCCAGCGCAGCCTGACACATGCCGTGCATTAGCTTTGGGGCAACGTTGGCGGTAACTGAAATAGTACCTGCCGCACCCAATAACATCAACGCCAAGGCAGTGGCATCATCCCCGCTATAAACAGCAAAGCCTTCGGGCACACGACGCAACAAATCCGACCCGCGCTCGATGTCTCCTGTCGCATCCTTGATACCGATAATCCCCGGCACTTCTGCCAAACGCAGCGCTGTGTCATTGGACAAATCGGCCACCGTGCGGCCGGGCACGTTATACACAATCATGGGCAACGCCACTGCCTCGGCAATCGCTTTGAAATGCTGGAACAGCCCTTCTTGCGTTGGCTTGTTGTAATAAGGCACCACAGAAAGATGGGCATCCACGCCCGCTTGCTGTGCAAACTGCGCCAACTCAATCGCTTCGCGGGTGGCATTCGCGCCGGTTCCCGCAATCACTGGAATACGCCCGGCTACATGCTGCATCGTAGTTTCAATCAATAAGCAATGCTCGGCAAAGTCCACCGTGGGTGACTCACCTGTCGTGCCTACCACCACAATGCCATCAGAGCCCTCGGCGATATGCCAGTCGAGCAACCGCCGCAGGATAGATATGTCAAGAGATCCATCCGCCTGCATAGGGGTAATGATGGCGGGGATCGAACCTTTAATTGAGCCTTGAATAGCTGCTTGTGTTGTCTTCATGAAAATAAGCAATGTGAGCAATACACCAAAAAACCAATTCTAACCGATGGCCATAGCCAAACGCGGCCATTCATATTCATTGAAACATCCATTTACACATCAGCCAGCACACGAAGATGGGCTGCCACACTGCGCCCCAAAGCTGAAAGCGCATAACCACCCTCCAGCATCGACACGATCCGTCCGCGAGCAGTTTTCGCCGCCACGTGCTTGATCTGCGTTGTAACCCAGGCATAGTCGTCCTCAACCAAGCCCAGTGAGGCCATGTCATCCTCACGATGCGCATCAAAACCTGCCGAAATAAAAACCATTTCCGGCTGAAAATCCTGCAGCCGAGGTAACCAGATATCGGTCACTGCCTGACGAAAACCTTCCCCGCGCGTGCCAGCGGCCAAGGGCACGTTGCACATGTTGGCAGCCGGATGCTCTGTGCCGCTGTAGGGATAAAACGGATGCTGAAATGTGCCCACCATCAACACATTTTCATCATTTGAGAAAACCGCTTCAGTGCCATTGCCATGATGCACGTCAAAATCAATAATCGCCACCCGCGATAACGGCCAAGCAGACAACGCATGACGCGCGGCGACAGCAATGTTGTTAAAAAAACAAAAACCCATCGCCTGGCCTGGGCCGGCATGATGCCCGGGCGGGCGCACAGCACAAAATGCATTGTCTACTTCTCCGCGCATCACGCGGTCCGTCGCATCGCACCCCGCACCTGCAGCGCGCAGCGCCGCATGCCATGTGCCAGGAGACATCGCCGTATCCGGGTCGAGATGCACTATGCCCTGCACCGGGCTGTTTGCGCGCACGTACTCAATGTAATCCGCAGGATGCACGCGTTGCAATTGCGCCATGCTGGCCAATGGCGCATCAAAAAATACCAGGTTTGCTTCCAGCCCTGTGGCAATCAGGTGATCATGAATAGCATCCAGCCGCGCCGGACATTCGGGGTGCTGAGCACCCATGTCGTGCAGCTTGCAATCACGGTGGGAAATGAAAGCGGTTGTCATAAAAAGTCAGGTGGTTTGATGACTTACAATCGAGATAATAAGTTCCCTTCATTATTGCTTATCTCATGTATTTACTCCCACACCCATGCAACCCAGCGAATATCACTTACTCTTGACCCAGCTACTGGCTGACATTAACCGCATTATTCTTGGCAAAAAAGAGCCGGTTCGTATGGCCTTGGCTTGCCTGCTTGCGGGTGGTCACTTGCTGATTGAAGACTTGCCCGGTGTCGGTAAAACCACGCTGGCACATGTGCTGGCGCGCGTATTAGGGCTTGATCTGCAACGCATCCAGTTCACCAGTGACATGCTGCCCGCCGACATTATTGGTGTCTCGGTATTTGATCGGGCCAGCGGCGCATTTCATTTTCACCCCGGGCCGATTTTCACGCAAATGGTACTGGCCGATGAACTCAACCGCGCCACCCCCAAAGCGCAAAGCGCTCTGCTCGAAGCCATGGAAGAGAAGCAAGTCACCATCGAAGGTGCAACGCGTGCATTGCCCGCGCCATTTTTTGTCATCGCCACGCAAAACCCGGCGTTTCAAATCGGCACCTTTCCCCTGCCTGAATCACAGCTTGATCGTTTCCTGCTCAAGATTGAACTCGGCTATCCGGATGCGGCCGCCGAACGTGAACTCCTCGCGGGTGCCGACCGTCGCCAGATGGTGGCCGAGCTCTCCCCGCGTCTCTTGCCGCCGCAATTGCTTGTACTGCAACAACAAGCGCGCAGCGTGCACGCCTCGCCTGCGCTAATTGATTACATTCAGGCGCTAGTCGCATTCACACGCAGATCGCCGTTATGGGTGGCGGGGTTATCGCCGCGCGCGGGTCTTGCGCTGCTGGCGGTTGCCCGGGCCTGGGCGTTGCTTGATGGCCGCGATCATGTACTGCCGGAAGACGTGCAAGCGGTGCTCCCTGGCGTTATTGCGCATCGACTACGCTTGCATGATGATGCCAGAAAAATCGGCGCTGGTGAGACGGCGAATCGGCTCATCGAGGCCGTGCCACTACCCTGATACGACCATCATGCTGCATCGGCTGCGCCACTTTTTACACGAGCGCTTTGTACGCTGGGCGTTGCGCGTGCCAACGCCCGAGCCCATGCCCATCACGCTGGTTCAACACCGGGTGTATGTCTTGCCCACCCGCGTCGGTCTAGCTTTTGCCATTGCGCTCATCACTATTTTTCTGGGTGCGGTTAATTACAACCTGAGCCTGGGCCATGCGCTGGTTTTCTGGCTGGCCGGGCTGGGCATTGTGACGATCCTGCACACCTTTCGTAATCTCGTGCAGCTCATCTTACGGCCAGGGCGTTGCTCGCCCGTCTTTGCGGGCGACATGGCCCGCTTTGAGCTGCTGCTGGAAAACACCCGGCAGGATGCACGCATCAACTTGCAGCTGTCACTCCCGGGTGACCCGCCAGTCGAGATTGATCTGCCCGCGCAGTCCACCAGCGCCGTCACGCTCACGCTGCCAACCACTCAACGCGGCTGGCTGGCCTTGCCACGAGTCACCATAGCAACCACCTGGCCGCTCGGTCTGGTGCGTGCGTGGAGCTATATCGCGCCGGAAATACGCTGCCTGGTTTACCCCGCACCCGCACGCAACACACCGCCTCTGCCCTGGAGCGGCGAAGCATTTCAGGGTGCCAACCCTATCGGCCAGGGTGTGGATGATTTTGCCGGCCTGCGCCATCACCAACCAGCCGACCCGCCGCGTCACATCGCCTGGAAAGCCGCCGCACGGCAAGACGACGGCAAGCTGCAAACCAAACTCTTTAGCGGCCAAGCCGCGCACGAGCTTTGGCTCGATTGGGATGCCGCACCCAGCGCACTCACCACCGAACAGCGCATCGCATGCCTTACCCGCTGGTTGCTGGATGCTGATGCCGCCGGCCTGTACTGGGGTTTGCGCCTGTCCACCTGGCGCCTCGCGCCCGCACAAGGGGCCGCACACCGCGCCGCCGGATTACAAGCGCTGGCGTTATACGCATTACCTTTAGCAACAACACGCCATGGCACGTCTTGATCGCCCGGTAAGCCGCCGTCAAAGTCAGTGGTTACTGCTTGCTGCCGTTACCGCATTTGCCCCCCTGGCCGCGCATATGCCGATGTGGCTGGCGTTATTCGCTGGCGCGGCCTTTGTCTGGCGTGGCTGGCTCATTCAGCGCGGTGGACGATTGCCGCCACGCTGGCTGCTCGTGTTATTGGTCGTCGCCGGTTCACTCGGCGTCTTTTGGGAGTACCACAGCCTGTTTGGCCGCACACCGGGCATTGCGCTGCTGCTGATTTTTCTCTCGCTCAAACTCATGGAACTGCGTGCGCCACGCGATGCGGTAGTAACTGTGTTGCTGTGCTACTTTTTAATCCTCGGGCAGTTTTTATTTACCCAAACACTGCTCACCGCGTTTGTCACCTGCCTTGCCGTTATCGTCACCACTGCCGCCTTGCTTGCCGCCAATAATGATCGGCCTACGATCCGGCAACAACTGGAACACGCGGGCCGTCTGTTGCTGCAGGCGCTACCCTTCATGCTGTTGCTGTTTATCCTTTTCCCGCGCGTGAACGGCCCGTTGTGGGGCCTGCCCGAAGACCGCCGCACAGCGCTTTCCGGGCTCACCGATGCCATGGCGCCGGGCACCATTGCACAGCTTTCACAGTCAGACGCCATTGCCTTTCGCGTGGCTTTTACTGGAGCCGCGCCCGCACAATCCAGCCTGTACTGGCGCGGCCTGGTGATGCCTGATTTTGACGGCCGCACCTGGCGCGTATCACAAACCCGCGAGGCCTACACCACCCCGCCGTATACCGAAAAAAGCGGACATAGCAAGCCGATTGACTATGAACTCACCCTCGAACCGCACGGCAAACGCTGGCTCTTCGCATTGGAATCGCCCACCACGCTACCCCCGGAAAGTGGCCTGACGCGAGACTATCAATTGCTATCCCGACAACCTGTACGCAGCCGCCTGCGCTACACGCAGCGCGCCGTAACGGATATTCAAAAAGGCCTGACCGACCCGCCCGAAATCTTGCAGGAATCTCTGGCCCTGCCCAAAAACAGCAACCCGCGCACCCGCGCGATAGCAGAAAGCTGGCGGCAACGTTATGGCAACAATGATGCCGCCATTGTAAAAGCCGCCGAAGATTTTTTTAGTGGACAACTGCTGCGCTACACTCTCAACCCGCCACTTGCCGGCAACGATAGCGTCGATGAATTCTTGTTTGACAACAAACGCGGCTTTTGCGAACACTTTGCCTCCGCCTTTGCCTTCGCCCTGCGTGCGGCCGGCGTGCCCGCACGCGTCGTAGCCGGGTATCAAGGCGGTGAGATCAACCCCGTCGACGGGTTTCTGGTCGTGCGCCAATATGATGCCCATGCCTGGACAGAAGTATGGCTTGCCAAACAAGGCTGGGTGCGCGTGGACCCCACCGCCATTGCCGCCCCTCGGCGCATTGACAGCAGCCTGGCCACGGCCATTCCGGCAGATGAAACACTGCCCTTTTTAGCGCGCAATGACATGGCCTGGCTCAGGGCCATTCGTTATCAGCTTGACGCCGTGACCAATGGCTGGAACCAGTGGGTGCTGGGATATGACCCGCAACGCCAGCGCGATTTATTAACTCGTCTCGGGCTGGATGCCGATTGGCGCAACATGACAGCCCTCCTGGCTGTGCTCTGCGGCGCGGCCTTGCTGCTGCTCACCGGCTGGGTGCTGCGCCAGCGCGAACGCATCGACCCTGCCCGCCGTGCTTGGCAGCGCTTTACCGCCAAGCTTGCCAAACACGGCATTGTTTGGCAGCCGTGGGAAGGCCCGGACACCCTGGCTGCCCGTGCAGCTAGTCAACTCCCCACGTACGCGACAAAGATTCGCGCCATCGCCCGCAGTTACGCCCGCCTGCGCTATGCTGTACAACCATCCAGCGCAGGCTTGGCTGAACTGAATCAACACATCAACGACTTATCATTATGAAATTGAAACTCATGAAATACATTGTCCTGTTCTGCCTGTTCGTGACCTTCCCTGCGCAGAGTCAAATCAATCACCAAGTCAATGGCTATGCCGAGCGCGAAGACGTGCAAGCATTCATCGACGAGATGGTCACCCAATACGATTATGACCGTGCGACACTCGATGCGTTGTTTCGCGTCACCCAGCCTATCGCCTCGGTGCTAAAAGCCATCCGCCCACCCGCCGATCCAGGCATACGTTCCTGGCATTCTTATCGCAGCCGCTTTGTCGAGCCCGTGCGCATTGCAGCGGGCAAAGCCTTCATGCAGCGCTACGCTACCGAGTTAGCTGCGGCCGAAACACAATTTGGGGTACCCAAAGAAATCATCGCGGCGATCATTGGCATCGAGACGATTTACGGCAAACATACGGGCAACTACAACACGTTTGCCGCACTCACCACACTGGCGTTTGATTACCCGCCGCGGGCCAAATTATTCCGCCAGGAATTGATTGAATTGCTCCTGCTGGCCAGAGAAGAAAATCGCCCGATATTAAGCTACACCGGCTCCTACGCAGGCGCTCTGGGCTTGCCGCAATTCATGCCCTCTTCCCGACGAAAATACGCACTGGATTTTGACAACGACGGCAAGATTGATCTGGCCGCAAGCCCCGTGGATGCGATTGGCAGCGCCGCGCATTTTCTGGCCGAGCACGGCTGGGAAAAAGGCGGCCCCATTGCCGATCGCATAACGGTGAGCGGCGACGGTATTCAAGCCCTGCTCGATGAAGGCATCTTGCCACAACACCGTCCCAGTGAATTTGCTGCGCGCGATGTAACCATTGCAAAACTCGGCGATGGTGATACGGTGCCCAATGACCAACCCGCCGCATTGATCGACCTTGTAACCCCCAATGCACCCACCGAATACCGCCTGGGTTACCAGAATTTTTACGTCATCACCCGCTACAACCGCAGCAGCTTTTATGCCGCGGCGGTGATGGATTTGGCTGATGCGTTGAAAGAAAACGCTGATTTCTAACCTGCCTATGCCCATGTACTGATAGGTACAGCCCCCTGCAGTTTGCACTGGAATACCTAAAGAGATTAGTCTTAGCTGTTTGATCGCAGTGGCCTTGACACAAAGGAGAATGCCTTGAACACCAATACCGATAAAGTCTTCGCCGGAGTCATTCCACAGCTCTATGAAACATATCTCGTGCCGATGATATTCGAGCCCTATGCCGCTGACCTAGTGAACCGGCTAGCTTCACGGCCGCTTGCCCGCATGCTCGAGATTGCCGCCGGCACAGGGGCTGTGACTCGCAAGCTGGCATCCGCGTTACCAGAAAATGTCGCCATTGTTGCGACTGACCTGAATCAACCGATGCTCGATATGGCCGCCAAGATTGGAACCCGGCGTCCTGTGGAATGGCGTCAGGCGGACGCTATGCAACTACCCTTTGAGGATGCAACGTTTGACGCCGTGATCTGCCAGTTTGGCGTCATGTTTTTTCCTGACAAGTCAAAGGCGTTTTCGGAGGCGCGTCGGGTTCTCAAACCAGGCGGCGTTTTCATGTTCAACGTCTGGGATTGCATCGAGGAAAACGAATTCGCGCACACGGTGTCGACTGCACTCGAAACACTCTTTCCCAAAGATCCTCCGCAATTCATGGCGCGCACGCCGCACGGTTACTACAATCACGCGACTATTGCGCAAGACCTGAAAATCGCTGGATTCAGCTCGGCGCCCATTATCAATATTGTCGCGGCACGTAGCCAGGCTACGTCTGCGCAAATTCCTGCCATTGCATACTGCCAAGGAACGCCGCTACGCAGCGAAATCGAGGCGCGTGGCAAATCGCTTGGTGAAGCAACCGACATCGCAGAATCAGCCATCGCCCAACGGTTTGGGCTGGGTCCTGTAGATGGCAAGATTCAGGCACACATTGTCACTATCGAATACTGATCATTGCTGCTCATAGGCAGCCTGTCGCCGCACACAACGTACAAGCCAAAAAGTCGGCGCTGGTGACACGCCGCGCAACTTGGAATCCGCCTAAAGGAAGTGCAAAGCCTTTTATCGGAAAACGATACCCATCGGCTACTCTGTAGATTGATTAGGGCTCCTTGCATCGGGATTTGCCGCTGGACAACAGCTTGATTCGTTCTCTGAAAATCAGTCGCACCCTCCAGAAACAACCATGTTTTGTGATAAGTTGCTCTCACCTTTTATTTCACCATTTTCGCTTTGTCCAATCTCGCCATCCTCTTCTGGCTGCTCAACATTATTCTGGATACCGCCGGACATCTGGCGTTCAAATCGGCTGCAATCGCCGAGCATGAAACCGAATGGCAGCGCTGGAAGACCATGCTGGCTTCGCCCCCTTTATGGATAGGCATCAGCTGTTTCTGCCTGGAATTCATCGTCTGGCTGGCGTTGCTGTCTCTCGTGCCCTTATCGATGGGCATGCTGGTCGGCTCCATCAACATTGTTATCGTTATGTTGGCAGGCAAGCTGCTGTTCGGTGAACGCCTGGATCGCATGCGCATTATCGGCATGTGGCTGGTCACTATCGGCGTTGCGCTGGCCGGCGGGTTTGTCTCATGAGCATCAAGATGAGCAAAAAACTGTTTTATGTGAGTGGGTTCGGTGCGTTGATACTGTTTGATACCTTCACACAAGTTTGCTTCAAGCTCGCTTCCACCCATGCGGGTGAGTTTTCCTTAACCCTCCTTTGGTTGCGCGAAATATTC
This sequence comes from Rugosibacter sp., assembly GCA_036569545.1. Lineage (GTDB taxonomy): Bacteria > Pseudomonadota > Gammaproteobacteria > Burkholderiales > Rhodocyclaceae > Rugosibacter. The sequence goes on from DATCQI010000092.1 coordinate 12,556, forward strand.
TTCAGCCCGTGGATTTACGGTGCCGTAATCGGTTATTGCGGTGCCTTCATCACCTGGATGACGCTGCTCAAGCACGCGCCGATTGGCCCTGCATTTGCCGCTTCGCATTTGGAGGTGATTACCGTGCTGGCTATTTCGGTCATGTATTTCGGTGAACACTTGTCACTCATGCAAGTCTTCGGCGGCCTGTGCATTGTGGCAGGGATTATTTTCCTCAGCATGAGCGAGGCGGAGCAAGCGCATTGAGGGAAATTCCGCCCACTGCCGGACTGCCGCTGACATGGCGCGATCTGTTCCCTGCGCGGGCATCGCTGGAGCAGGGGCTGGCCGACTTTATCCATGTGCTCGCTGTCCAAATCACCTGTTCGGGCACAGCCGCGCAAATCATTACCCTGACCACATTAAAGAGGCACAGCACGCGCCGCAAGGTCATCCTGCCGGCTTACACCTGTCCTTTGGTAGCGCTGGCCATACTGCATTGCGGGCTGCAGCCGGTTCTGTGCGACTTGCAGCCCGACCATTTCGATCTCGATCACAACCGGCTTGCAGCCTTGTGCGATACAGATACGCTGGCGATCATTGCCACTCATCTAGGCGGACGCGTAGCCGATTTATCGCCAGTGCTGGACATCGCCCGCATTAGCGGGGCTTATGTCATCGAGGATGCAGCACAGTCGCTTGGCGCAAGCTGGCAAGGGCAGCCTGTCGGCATGGCAGGCGATGCGGGCTTCTACAGTCTGGCCGTGGGCAAGGGGCTGCCCCTCTATGAGGGCGGTGTCCTGATAACGCGCGATGCTTCCCTGCGCCAACAGTTTCAATCCACTGCGGCCGAAATCGCACCATTGAAATGGCAATGGGAACTGCGCCGCAGCCTGGAACTGCTGGGCTATGCGGCACTTTATCAACCATGGGCGCTATCTTTTGACTACGGCTTGCCTTTGCGCCGCGCCTTGCAGCAAGGCCACTTAATAGAAGCCGTTGGCGATGATTTTTCCGACGATATTCCACTACACCGCGTAGGCCGCTGGCGCAAGGCCGTTGGAGCCAATGCCTTGAAACGCCTGCCCGCATTTCTCGACAACTTGCATCAACAGGCGATGCCGCGCTTGGCAAGGCTCGCTTCCATTCCGGGTATCAAGATTATGCAGGATAAAGCTGAAGGTAAAGGCACATGGCCGTTCTTCATGGTGCTGCTGCCCAGTCAAGCGGCGCGCGATGCGGCATTAGAAACCTTGTGGGGTGCAGGTCTGGGTGTCAGCCGTCTGTACATTCATGCGCTGCCTGACTATCCCTATTTATCCCATCGAGTAGGCCAAGCCGAGGTTTCCAATACGGTTCCCAATGCGCGCGATTTTTCAGCACGGATGCTCACGATCAGCAATAGTTTGTGGCTGGATGAAAACAGTTTTGAACGGATTGCCCGGGAAATTGAAGTCGCCAGTCAGTTAAGCGGATAAGCATTGCAACAGCTTCAGGTTAATCGCCTGTTGCTCCAACTGCCAGCATTCCAGATCGACTATGGCAATCTCGGTTTGCCCGTCGATGCCGCTCAGAAAACGCTTGAAACGACTTTTGTAGCGGTAAACAGAAATATCGCCAGTGACATCGCAAGCGATCACTTGATGTCTGAATTGACGAATAGCCGCCTCCATTTCTGCCAGGCGCATCACGCCCTGATCCCAGTTGGTGTGCGCGTCCTCAATGGATAGCACATCCTTGTCGATGCTTAAATAAGTCGGCGCTGGCGATACGGCGAGGTGTGCCTGAAAAGCCGCCAGCATGAGGTTTGTCGTGGCAAAGGAGTGGCTGTGGTGAATGCCCAAGCGCCTCATCCAGCCCAAATCCCGCCCTACACACCAATAGCGCACCTTGCCTGAGCGGAGATTGCGCAAATGGTTTTCCCAGCCATGCGCTGCCTCCACGTCAGTCGAGGTAA
>DATCQI010000093.1:0-8585 GCA_036569545.1 Rugosibacter sp.
TTTTTGGTGATATTGTCTCGCATCGGCTGGTAGCAGGTGCTCACATTTTTTCAGCCAATCAGAAAAAACGCGCCATGAATCTGGCAGAAAATGTCAGCGAATATCTCATCGAAGAACAACCGACCTTAGTGCGCCGTATCGCCATCACCGACTTTTCAGCCGATGTGCATAAACTGCGTGACGATATGGCGCGGCTGGAAAAAAGACTACACCGTTTAAAATAACCATGGCCGGTATTTACTGCTGAATAGCCAACCTATCTGAGGGACTTTTCAATCCAACCCGCATGGCGGGTGAAAATGAAGCATCGCACCGAATTTATAGCCCCGCACCAAGGGCAAGCGTGGCGAAATAGCATACGCATGAAGGCTGCGGCGATCAGTGAAGTGCCGCCGCCATTTCCCCATCATTTCCCAGCGCACAGGTAGGCACCCTTCTGATTTTGTTATACAAATTCTGTGGCATTTCCTGTGATAGATGACATCGATAAAAAAACCAGAATTAGAGTGTGTGGGTGTTGAGTAGACAAGCTATCCGATTCATTTTAATCTCCTCGTTTTCATGATTTTTTATCGCTATCGGCAAGTGCGATAAATTCCGCAATGGAAAGGTTGTCGGCTAGTGTAATCCTGACTACAATCACTTGCCCTGGGTATTTATTTATTATTAGCCCTCTCATTTTTAAAGGAATTAATTATGGAACATATTCTCCCCCCCTTGCCATATGCTATGGATGCACTTGCACCCCACATCTCGAAAGAAACCTTTGAATATCACTATGGTAAGCATCATCAAGCCTATGTGACTAACCTTAATAACTTGGTCAAGGGTACAGAGTACGAAAACCTTGATCTTGAAGCCATCATCAAAAAAGCGCCTGCTGGCGGCGTATTTAATAATGCAGCGCAGGTCTGGAACCACACTTTTTTCTGGAACAGTATGAAAGTCGCCGGTGGTGGAACACCCAGCGGGACATTGGCAGCAGCAATCACTGCCAAATGGGGTAGTTTTGAAGAGTTCAAAAAAACGTTTCAGACGTCCGCTGTGGGTAATTTCGGTTCAGGCTGGACATGGCTTGTGAAAAAAGCTGATGGCTCGGTGGATATCGTCAATACCAGCGCTGCAGGTACGCCATTAACCTCTGGCGATAAGGCTTTGCTCACGATTGATGTCTGGGAACACGCTTACTACATCGATTATCGCAATGCACGGCCAAAATTTGTGGAAACCTTCCTGACTTCACTCGCGAACTGGGATTTTGCAGCTAAAAACTTTGCCTAATCAAAGCGCCTGAGTAGTAAAAAAGGCAGCTTACGCTGCCTTTTTTACTACCATTCCTTATCCTATGTCTCGATTTTAATGACCGTACTTGCGTAACCGCTCAATGGCTGACAGTTGCGCAATCGCTTCACTTAACTCTGCTTGTGCGCGCGCATAATCGATTTTAGCACTGCGGCTTGCCAAGACCTCCTCAGCACGCTTCTTGGCTTCCAGGGCTTTAGCTTCATCAAGATCGGCACCACGAATGGCCGTATCCGCCAGCACCGTGACCAACCCGGGTTGCACTTCAAGTAGGCCGCCTGCAACAAAGATAAGCTCCTCTTTTCCGTACGGCAGCTTGATACGCACAGTACCAGGTTTAATACGTGTCATCAGCGGCATGTGGCCGGGCAAAATGCCTAGCTCGCCACTTTCCCCCGGCAAGACGACAAACTCGGCCAAGCCGGAAAAGATGGACTCTTCTGCGCTGACTACATCTACATGAACTGTCATGGCCATATCTTACCTTTCATCTCGCTGAGAATGATTACAGCGTCTTGGCCTTTTCGAACGCTTCTTCAATCGCGCCGACCATATAGAACGCCTGCTCGGGCAGCTCATCACATTCACCCTCCACAATCATTTTGAAACCCTTGATCGTGTCGGCCAGAGAAACGATTTTTCCAGGTGAGCCGGTAAATACCTCAGCCACATTGAATGGCTGCGACAGGAAGCGTTGAATTTTGCGCGCACGGGATACCGCCAGTTTGTCTTCCGGGGCAAGTTCATCCATACCCAAAATGGCGATGATGTCACGCAACTCTTTATAACGCTGCAAATTCGACTGCACTTGACGCGCCACGTTGTAGTGCTCTTCACCCACCACCAGCGGGTCTAGCTGGCGCGATGTTGAATCGAGTGGATCAACAGCGGGATAAATACCCAACGCAGCAATATCACGTGACAGCACAACCGTAGCATCCAAATGGAGGAAGGTGGTAGCCGGGGATGGATCGGTCAAGTCGTCAGCTGGCACATAGACGGCCTGGATCGAGGTAATTGAACCTACTTTGGTCGAGGTGATGCGCTCTTGCAAGCGGCCCATTTCATCAGCCAGCGTTGGCTGATATCCTACGGCAGAAGGCATACGGCCGAGCAGCGCAGAAACTTCAGTACCAGCCAGCGTATAGCGATAGATGTTATCCACGAAGAAGAGGATGTCGCGGCCTTCGTCACGGAATTTTTCAGCCATGGTCAGACCAGTCAATGCCACACGCAAGCGATTGCCTGGGGGCTCGTTCATCTGGCCAAACACCATGGCGACTTTATCGAGCACCTTGGACTCTTCCATTTCATGATAAAAGTCATTGCCTTCACGCGTCCGCTCACCCACACCAGCGAATACGGAGTAGCCACCGTAGGATTTGGCAATATTATTGATCAGCTCCATCATATTGACGGTTTTACCGACACCGGCGCCCCCGAACAAGCCAATCTTGCCGCCTTTGGCAAACGGACAGATCAAATCGATAACTTTAATGCCAGTAGGCAACAGGTCGACTGAGGGCGAAAGTTCATCAAATTTAGGCGCCTTGGCATGAATGGGGCGCAATTCATCACACTGAATCGGGCCCGCTTCATCAATGGGGCGACCCAATACGTCCATAATGCGGCCCAAGGTACCCACGCCCACAGGCACCGAAATCGGCGCACCAGTCTTTTTGACTTGCATGCCGCGGCGAAGTCCGTCAGAAGAACCCAGTGCAATCGTGCGCACGACACCATCACCGAGTTGCTGTTGTACTTCAAAGGTCAGGCCTGACTCGGCATTGCCCGAGACTGCTTCATCAAGCGTCAGCGCCTCATAGACCTTGGGCATGGACTCTCGAGGGAACTTGATGTCAACAACTGCGCCAATACACTGAACGATGTTTCCGTTGCTCATGGTTATTTCCTTAATGTAATTCAGGTTAATTCGTTATAAACCAAGCTCAGCCTGCAATGGCCGCTGCGCCACCAACAATTTCCGAGATTTCCTTGGTAATGGCAGCTTGACGAGCTTTGTTGTAAATAAGCTGTAATTCCTTGATAACACTGCCTGCATTATCTGTTGCGGCCTTCATGGCAACCATGCGCGCTGATTGCTCGGAAGCCATGTTTTCTGTCACGCCTTCGTAAATCAGGGCTTCGACATAGCGCAACAGTAAATCATCCACCACCGTCTGCGCATCAGGCTCGTACAAATAATCCCACCCGGTTTCAGGCGTACCCATACGCTCACCTGACAGTGGCAGCAAAGGCTCAATGATTGCCTGCTGCGACATGGTATTGATAAAGCGCGTATAGGCAATATGAACTTCATCCAGTTCGCCTGCCTGATAAGCATCCAGCATGACTTTGATGGGGCCGATCAGATTTTCCATGCGCGGGGTATCCCCGATATGGGTAATGTGTGACACCACCTTGGCGCCAAGACGCTGCATAAAACCCAACCCCTTGTTACCTATGCAGGTGACACTGATATTATTAATACCCTGCGCCTCCCATTGCCGCATGGAATTTAGCGATTGACGCAACACATTGGTATTCAATCCGCCACACAAGCCTTTGTCGGTCGTAATCACGATTAAACCAACACGTTTGACCGAAGCCGGCTTGGTCAGAAACGGATGTCGATAATCAGTCATCAAGGCATGCGAAAGATTAGCCGCCAGGCGACGAATTTTTTCGCTATAGGGGCGAGCAGCACGCATCCGTTCCTGCGCCTTGCGCATTTTGGATGCAGCCACCATCTCCATAGCCTTGGTGATCTTGCGCGTGTTTTGCACGCTCTTGATTTTGCTACGTATCTCTTTGCTACCTGCCATGATCGCCCTTTGTTAGCCAGTCAGGTAAGTGAATTAGGCCCAGGACTTCTTGAAGTCGACAATCGCCGCTTTAAGCTGCGCTTCGGCGTCTTTATCCAGGTCTTTCGTCGCTTCGATCTTGGCTACCAAATCAGCATGCTTTTGGTGCATGGTCTGATGCAGCGCCGTCTCAAACGCCAGAATACGCGGCACATCAATATCATCCATGAAGCCTTCGTTTGAGGCATACAGCGAAATCGCCATATCGGCAACCGACAAGGGTGAATATTGTAGCTGTTTCATCAATTCAGTCACGCGACGACCACGCTCTAACTGCTTGCGTGTGACTTCGTCAAGATCCGAAGCAAACTGGGCAAATGCTGCCAGTTCGCGATATTGCGCGAGGGACAAACGCACACCGCCACCGAGCTTCTTGATGACTTTGGTTTGCGCTGCACCACCCACACGCGACACCGAGATACCGGCATTCATGGCGGGACGAATACCCGCATTGAACAAGTCAGTCTCGAGGAAAATCTGGCCATCTGTAATCGAAATCACGTTCGTCGGCACGAACGCAGAAACGTCACCGGCCTGGGTTTCAATGATGGGCAAAGCTGTCAATGAGCCCGTTTTGCCTTTGACTTCACCGTTGGTGAGCTTTTCAACCCAGGCTTCGGAAACACGTGCGGCGCGCTCAAGCAAACGTGAGTGCAAATAGAACACATCGCCCGGATAAGCCTCACGGCCTGGGGGACGGCGTAGCAACAGGGATATCTGACGATACGCCCACGCTTGTTTGGTCAAGTCATCATAAACAATCAGCGCATCCATGCCGCGATCGCGGAAGTACTCGCCCATCGTGCAGCCTGCATATGGTGCAAGAAACTGCATCGCGGCTGAATCAGATGCAGTAGCGGCAACAACAACGGTATATTCCATCGCGCCATGCTCTTCGAGCTTGCGCACAACGTTGGCCACGGTGGATGCTTTTTGACCAATCGCCACATAGACACAGAACATGTTCTGGCCTTTTTGATTGATGATGGCATCAACCGCAACGGCCGTCTTGCCTGTTTGCCGATCGCCAATGATCAATTCGCGCTGGCCACGTCCGACCGGCACCATTGAGTCAACTGCCTTAAGGCCGGTTTGCAATGGCTGAGATACTGATTTACGCCAGATAACGCCAGGAGCCACTTTTTCCAACTTGTCGGTGAGTTTTGCGTTGATCGGGCCCTTGCCATCAATCGGCTCGCCCAAGGCATTCACTACGCGACCCAGCAGCTCAGGGCCAATCGGCACCTCAAGAATGCGGCCTGTGCATTTAACGACGTCGCCTTCAGTAATGTGTTCGTAATCACCCAGCACCACCACCCCCACTGAATCGCGCTCTAGATTGAGGGCTAAACCGAAGGTATTACCGGGAAACTCCAGCATTTCGCCTTGCATGACGTCTGCCAAGCCATGCACACGACAGATACCGTCGGTCACTGAAACCACAGTGCCTTCATTACGCGCTGTTGCGGGCAGCTGCATCGTCTGGATCCGCGTTTTAATCAGCTCACTAATTTCAGATGGATTTAAATTCATCAAATAACTCCTAGTTCTTTAGGGCAATAGCCATAGCAGCAAGTTTGCCGCGAACCGAGGCATCAATCACCTCGTCGCCAACAGCCATACGTACACCACCGATAAGCTCGGGATCAAGCTTGATCGTCGCTTGTATCCGGCATGAAAACTTACGCTCGAGTTCTGCTACCAAATTTTTTAGCGCGGCATCATCAAGAGGAAAAGCCGAAGTAATCTCGGCGTGTTTGATACCTTCAGCATCAGCTTTTAGTTCGTCAAACAGTGCAGCAATTTCCGGTAGAACCGTCAGGCGATCATTATCAACCAGCACACGAACAAAACTTTGCTGATCTGCATTAAGCTTGCCACCAGCCGCCTCAAAATAAAGCTCAACCAACTGTGCAGGATTAAATCGCGGATTGCCAATACACTCTTCCATCACTGGATCAGTTGTAACGCCTGACAAACGCGCAAGCGTTTCAGCCCATGAGGCTAAATCAGCAGGACTGCCTTTAGCTAACTGGAATGCAGCTTCCGCATAAGGCCGGGCCAGCGTAACGTTTTCAGCCATGTCTAATCAAAGCTCCGACTTCAGCTGAGAAAGCAGCTCGGCATGTGCCTGAGGATTAATTTCCTTGCGGAGAATTTTCTCGGCACCGGCGACAGCCAGCAGCGCGACTTGTTCGCGCAGCGCCTCTTTAGCGCGTTGCGCAGCGACGCCGGCTTCGGCTTGGGCGGCTTCACGAGCAACCGAAACCACTCGGGCAGCTTCAGTGCGCGCTTCTTCAAGCAGGTGAGCTGCTTGTTTTTCCGCCCCACTGCGAAATTCAGCAGCTGACTCACGCGCATGGCGCAACTCTTCAGCGGCTTTTTTCTCAGCGTGCATCAAATCAGCCTTTGCCTTGTCGGCCGCCGCAAGTCCGTCAGCGATTTTACCCGCGCGCTCGTCTAGTGCCTTCATGATGGGCGGCCATACGAATTTCATCGTAAACCAAGCCAAAATAAAGAACACAGCCAGCTGGGCAAACAGCGTTGCGTTCAGATTCACGTTATTGGTCCTTTAAAAAAACGCGATTACTTAAGGACGAACGGATTGGCAAACGCGAACATCATCGCAATACCAACACCAATCAGGAAGGCAGCATCAATCAGACCGGCCAGCAAGAACATTTTGGTCTGCAGCGCATTCATCAACTCAGGCTGACGAGCGGATGCTTCGAGGTATTTGGATCCCATAATGCCGATACCGATACACGCACCAACAGCACCGAGACCAATAATCAGGCCAGCGGCCAGAGCGACAAACCCAAGAACATGTTCCATGACTACTCCTTATATAAAATTAACAACGCTTAAAAACAACTAATGCTACAACTAGTGACTTTCATGCGCCTGGCCGATATACACCAGCGTTAGCATCATGAAAATAAACGCCTGCAAAACAACGATCAGGATGTGGAAAATTGCCCAGATCGAACCCACCATTACTTGACCAAAAAAGCCCATGACAGTAGCCGTGCTGCCCAGCAAAGCGATCAGCATGAATACCAGCTCGCCGGCATACATATTGCCAAACAGCCGCATGCCGTGAGAAACGGTTTTAGCAACAAACTCAATCATCTGCATCGCAAAATTGATGGGGTACAGCAAAGGATGGCTGCCAAAAGGCGCAGTGAATAGTTCATGTACCCAGCCGCCAAACCCTTTGATTTTTATGTTGTAGTACAAACACAGAAGAAGAACGCCTAGCGACATACCCAGCGCGCCATTCAGATCGGCCGTAGGCACAATGCGCTGATAATGAAACCCAAACATTTCAGCTATTCGGGGGAACACATCTACTGGCAGAAAATCAAGGGCATTCATGAACAAAACCCAAACAAAAACGGTTAGCGCCACCGGAGCAATAAACCGACGATCGCCATGAACGATGGCTTTGGACTGGGTATCAACCATGTCAACCAGCATTTCAACAGCACCTTGAAGGCGGCCGGGAACGCCTGACGTAGCTCTTCGTGCGGCAATGACCATGATAATGATCGCCAGCGCGCCCATGCTGATGGACCAGAAAAGGGTATCCACATTAATGACCGTCCAATCAATGACTGCCAACTGCTTATGGCCGGTATTGGTTAAATGGGTCAGGTGGTGAACAATGTAGTCGCCTGCGACAGGCGCGTTTTCAGTGCTTGATGACATAATCAGTTTTTTAACAAGAACGCAAACAAATTGGCTTTTAAAGCAACAAAAAGCCCTATCAATAGTGCTAGCCAGTGCACAGGGTAGAACCGCTGAGCAGCCGCCAAAAGTACAATCGTAGCGAGAATCCTAACCAGCTCACCAACAAAAAAAGTTGCCGTATTAGCACGCTTTCTTGCCGTTGAAACAGACAGCCTCGCTACAAAAAACAGGCTGGGGATCGCGTATGCCATCCCCCCCAATAAAAGTGACAGCGCACCTCGTTGCCCTAGCCATATACCGGCTAATCCTGCTGCAACGAACACCCCGACAAACTGAAGCAGTACAACCTTATACATCGGTTAAACCTTCCAAGGCTGCACAATTCAAAGCCGCCCAATTTTAAATGCTTGCAGAATAAGTGTCAATGAAATTGCCGTCATACGATTGATTAATTTGATTCATTTCTCACGTTTGACCCATTTTTCTCAATTTATCGTTATGCACTGCCTGCACTTTGAAAAATCGGCGCTGATGGTACGGCACCTCAAAACATAGCTTGGGCATAACTCAAGCCTTGGCTTACTCAATTTAGCCGAAATGTGTGCTCAATAAACCGTCCAGTTGATCCAGGCTTGCAAAGCGGATGGTGAGCGTACCCACACCCTTTCTGTTAGCGCTCACTTTGACTGTAGCGCCTATTTTGTCTGATAACTCCTCTTCCAGCCG
>DATCQI010000094.1:0-10776 GCA_036569545.1 Rugosibacter sp.
GCCACGCCATGCCAGATGGATTCCAATTCCGGCGGCAGCATCTGGTTATCCAGCAGCCAGTTGCATGGTTCAATGCCGAAGCTGTGAATATCCAGCGTTTCACGCAGCAAAAACGGTTCACGCTCGCCAATCAGATGAATGCGCGCCATCAGGCGGCCCATCCATTGCAGCACCTGCGGGTTATCAAATTCCGGCGCGCGACCGCTTTGGCGGGGGTAGACCGCAAAGCGAAAAATGGAGTCTGTTTTGGCGTCGGTATGCGTGAACAGGGTTTGCCCATCGATGACCAGGGGCGCGATGACAGGCAGCTCGGCTGTCCGCATGGCAGCGACAAATGCATGTTCTTCGGCGATTTGCGCATCAGACCAGCGCCCCGGCCGGTAAAACTTGGCGATCAGTGGTGCGCTGTCTTCCATGCCGATTTGCCAGACGCGATTCTCGTAGCTGTTGAGGGCCATGAGGCCGCCATCGCAGCGGAAACCAATACTTTCCAGCGCATCCAGAATGCATTCCGGCGCGAGGCCGATAAAGGGAACTGCAGCGGACATGGCGGGAGTTATTCCAGCCAGATGCAACTGGCCATGCGGCCGGTGATGCCATCGCGGCGGAAGGAGTAGAAGCGGTCGATGTCGCGCACCGTGCAAAAAACCGAAAAGTCGGCGCTGGTGATGCGCTGCGAAGCAAGTACCCTTGGGGTGCGGCGAATATTCAATGCGTGCAGGCGCTGGCGGGCTAAAAGATAGATGTCGCACAACCATTTATCTTTTGCGATCGAGGTGAAGGCTTGCGCGGCTTGCATGTCATGCGCAAGAAATGCGTCGCGGACCTCTGCACCGACTTCAAATGCCGTCGGGCCAATCGCCGGGCCGAGCCAGGCCATGAGCTGCTCTCCTGATGTTTGCATTGCTGCCACGCTGGCTTCGATCACACCGTCAGCCAACCCGCGCCAGCCGGCATGTACGGCGGAAACTACGCTGGCGTTATCGTCGCACAACAGCACCGGCAGGCAGTCTGCCGTGAGCACGGCGCAGACGACGCCGCGCTGGCGCGTGAAGCTGGCATCAGCTTCAATACCGGACTGCACCTGTGCCGCATCCACGCACAGCGTGCCATGCACTTGCGTCAGCCACGGCGGATCGGCAGGCAGGTTGCGGCGCAACTGTGCGCGATTGGCGGCAACCGCAGCGGCATCATCGCCCACGTGAGACGCCAGATTGAAACTCGCCCATGGCCCCACGCTCGCGCCATGTTCTCGTGTGGTAACTAGCGCGTGCACGCCGGAAGGAGCAGGCCAACTGGGGGTGAGCAGATTACTTATGCCGGATTTCTCCATCGGGTTTTCCACTGAGTTGTCCATTAGACTCTCCTCGAAGACTTTCCAGCAGCTGTGCAAAATCATCCGGCATGGGGGATTCCCATGACACATCGAGTTGGCTGGCAGGATGCACCAGCGCCAATTGCCAGGCATGCAGCGCCTGCCGCTTGAAGGCATCGATTCGTGCATTGCCACTGCATGTCTTGCCATAGACCGGGTCGCCCGCCAGCGGGTTCCCGCGGGAGGCGAGATGCACGCGAATTTGATGCGTACGCCCTGTTTCCAGCTGGCATTCCAGCAGCGTAGCCTTGGCAAAACGCTCGCGCACCAGATAGTGGGTTCGCGCGTCTCGCCCGCCGCTGCGCACCACGGCCATTTTGGTGCGGTGTACGGGATGACGGTCTATCGGCGCATCAATCGTGCCGCCGTGTTCGATGACGCCCAGGACTAAGGCTAGATAATGGCGATGCACAGTGCGCGCCTGCAGCTGGCGCACCAGATCGGTTTGTGCGGTGAGTGTTTTGGCTACGACCAGCAGGCCGCTGGTGTCTTTGTCCAGACGGTGCACAATGCCTGCCCGCGGAATTTCTGCCAGTTGTGGCGCATGGTGCAGCAGGGCATTGAGCAAAGTGCCGCTGGCATTGCCATTGCCCGGATGCACTACCAGCCCGGCGGGTTTGTCGATCACGATCAACTCATCGTCTTCGAACACGATGGTTAGCGCAATGTCTTCGGCAGCGTGGTCGTATGTTTGCAGCACGCCACGCATGTCCGCCGAAAAATCTATCCGTTCCCCCCCCAGTACATGGCTCTTGCCGGCTGCCGGCTTGCCATCCAGTTGTATCAGTCCGGCCTTCAACCATTCCTGCAAACGGCTGCGCGAATGCTCAGGATAAAGTTTGGCCAGTGCGGCGTCAAAGCGCATGCCGGCATACTCATAGGGAATTGCCAGGGTCGTGGGCAGTGAGATCACGGTTTTGCTTGGGCTATAATCCGCCGGAATTTCTTGCGAGGCATCATTCATCATGCGTAGTAGTTTAGCGGCAATCCAGCGAACACTTTCTCTTACCCCCCTGATCGGTTTGCTTTTGCTCGCCGGATGCGGCGTTTTGCCGGATCAAGTGGATGAAACCGCCAAGTGGTCGGCACAAAAACTCTACACTTCAGCCAAAGAAGCCATTAGTGAAGGCGGCTATGACTTGGGCATCAAGTATTTCGAGAAACTCGAATCACGTTTCCCCTACGGGCAATATGCCCAGCAGGCGCAGCTGGAAGTCGCCTATGCCTATTACAAAAAAGAGGAAACCGCTTCGGCGCTGGCTGCTTGTGACCGCTTTATTCGTTTGCACCCGAACCACCCGAATGTGGATTATGCGTATTACCTCAAAGGGCTCGTCAATTTCAACGAAGACCTTGGCCTGCTGGGCCGCTTGAGCAATCAGGATCTCACCGAGCGTGACCCTGGGGCGGCAGCCGACTCTTTTGAGGCGTTCAAAATTCTGGTCACGCGCTACCCCAAAAGCCGCTATACGCCGGATGCCGTACTCCGCATGGATTACCTTGTTAATGCGCTGGCTTCGCATGAAGTGCACGTGGCGCTTTATTACATGAAACGCGGTGCCTATGTTGCAGCGCTAAATCGCGCGCAAGCGTCCATTAAAACCTACCCCAATGCCCCCGCCAATGAAGAAGCCCTCTTCATTATGGTGAAAGCGTATGACTTGCTGGGTGTAAACGATCTGCGCGACGATACCGAGCGCATCATGCGCAAGAATTTCCCGAAGAGCAAGTATTACGCACGCGGCCTCAACAGTACCGAACCGTGGTGGAAGCTCTGGTAATCGTATGACGACCATTCCTGATTCTGACTTATAATCGTCCCCATGAAACTGCTGCGTATTTTTCTCGTTTTCATGCTCTCGCTGGCGATACCCCTTGCGGCGTCGTCTGCAGTTATTGTGGAAACAGCGATGAGCCATTGTCCGATGCAAGACAAAACCAGCATGTCAATGTCAGCAGAGCATGACTGTTGCGACACAGCCCACTCGACCCCCGGTAAATCCAATCCTTGCAAGTCCGGCCAGGTCTGCAAAATCTGTTCCGTTTCATATCTTTCAGATTCTGCTGCTGTCTCGATATCTTCCTTGCCGCCCGCAGGGCAGTTTTTTGTGGCACAGAGCAGTACTTTTATCCCTGCACACGATCCGTCCGGATTGTGGCGTCCGCCCCGGTTTCTCTGATTCCTGCTGATTCGTCGGTCACTGCGGCCTAGCCGCGTGGCCATTCGCATGCGGTTTTTGAATGCCGCATGCCATCAAGCCAAGGAGTTGGAATATGTTCCACTATTCGAGTCATTGCGCCTTGTCGCTGGTGCTGGGCATGCTGCTCGGCGCTGCCCATGCCGCGCCATTGAGTTTTACGGCGGCGCTGGATCTTGCCGAGCGGCAGTCGCCTAATCTTGCTGCCAATACTGCGCAGATCACTGCTGCCCAGTCGTCTGCTATTCCGGCAGGTGCGCTGCCAGATCCTAAGCTGTTTCTTGGTATTGATAACCTTCCCGCCACAGGCGCGGATCGCGGGCGACTCAATCGTGATTTCATGACCATGCAGAAAATCGGTGTCATGCAGGAAGTCCCTAATGCCGATAAGCGCAAGGCACGTGAAGAAGTCGCCGCAGCCAACATTGATGTTGCCTCGGCACGACGCCAAATCACGCGATTGCAGGTGCGACGTGACGCAGCCATTGCCTGGCTTAATATCTATTACATTGAACAGAAGTTTTTCTTGTTCGACGAGCTGGATCGGGAAAACACGATACTTGCCCATGCCGTCAAGGCACAAATCAGCAGTGGCCGAAGCCCTGCAGTAGATGCTGTTTTGCCAAGGCAGGAGGCGGTGCAGCTCGCCGACCGTCATGACGAGCTTGTTAGCAGCCTGGCCAAAGCCCGTGCCGCACTGCGCCGCTTTGTAGGGCCGGCAGCCAACGAGCCATTGCTCGGCGAGCCGCCACGGCTGTCAGTGGCGGCCGGGTATCTGCGCCAGCAATTGCCCCAGCATCCTGAGTTACAGGCCTTCGTTGCACAAACCCGCAAGGCAGAAGCGGAAGTGCATGAAGCAGATGCCATGAAGCAATCCGACTGGGGGGTCGCGCTGGCCTACCAGAAGCGTTCGCCACAAATTAGCGACATGATCTCGGTGCAATTCACTTTCGACCTGCCCATTGCCACTGCTCGTCGACAAGACCCGTTAATCGCGGCTAAGCAGCAGGAACTCACAAGGATTGAAGCCGACCGCGAAGCCATGCTGCGCGATCACGCCAATCAGCTGGAAAATGATCTGGCGGATTACGCCACGTTAACGCGGCAATTTGACCGTGCCGAACAAATCGCCTTGCCGCTTGCCCGTGAAAAAGTCGACTTGCAAATGGCCAGCTACCAGGCCGGTAAAAGCGACCTGGCCAGCTTGCTCGCTGCCCGCAGCGAGTTGATTGATCAGCGGCTCAAGATCATCGAATTGCAAGCACGGCACGCCGTGATCGCGGCACAACTGCATTTTGCTTATGAAGAGACTGCACCATGAACAAGAATACTTTGAAAATTTCTGTGTTGTCATTCGCTCTGGCCGCCCTGAGTGGCGGCATCGGTTACTGGGCCGCCAGGCCGCAGGGCGCTGAGAAACCTCTGGCGAAATCTGTAGAAAAGTCTGTCAAGGCGGAACCCAGGGTACTGTACTGGTATGACCCGATGGTGCCCAATCAGCGCTTTGACAAACCGGGCAAGTCGCCTTTCATGGATATGCAGCTGGTGCCGCAATATGCGGAAGAAGGGGGCGCTGATCATGGCGCTGATGGGGGCAACTCAGCAGGTGTCAAGATTGATCCGCGCATTGTGCAAAATCTCGGCGTTCGCACAACGCCAGTCACACGTGGCCTATTGTTGGACAGTCCGCTGGATGTTTCAGCCAACGTGCAGCTCAACAAACGGCAAGTCGCCATTGTCCAGGCACGCAGCAGCGGCTTTGTCGAACGGGTTTATGCGCGCGCGCCAGGCGATGTGATTGCACGGGGTGCGCCACTGGTCGACCTGCTGGTGCCTGAATGGGCGGGTGCGCAAAATGAATTCCTTGCTGTATTAAAGACCGGTGATCAAGGTCTGATCCAATCGGTGCGCGAGCGTTTACGCTCATTGGGCATGTCGTCTGATCTGATCGCCCAGGTAGAAAAATCCCGCCAGACGCATGGCATTTTCACGGTGACTGCACCCATCGGTGGATTGATCCAGACACTCGAGGTGCGCACCGGCATGACGGTTGCGTCGGGCGCGACGCTGGTGCAAATCAATGGCCTTGATCCTGTATGGATTGAAGCGGATATTCCCGAGGCACAGGCGCGCCTGGTAGACATTAACGGGCGCATCCGTGCCAGTCTGGCTGCCTATCCGGGTGAAAGTTTTGCAGGAAAAGTCATCGTCCTGTTGCCCGAAGCCAATATAGAAAGCCGCACTCTGCGTGTGCGCATCGAATTGCCTAATCGCGATGGGCGCATCAAGCCCGGCATGTTCGCGCAAGTGCGGCTCAATGCAGCCAAAAGTACTGCAGCGCTGCTGATTCCAAGCGAGGCGGTTATCCGTAGTGGCAAGCGCGATGTAGTGTTGATCGCGTTGAAGGGTGGCCGCTTTGAGCCTGTCGAAGTCAAGCTTGGTCAGGAAAGCAATGGCCAGGTTGCGGTGCTGGAAGGCTTGGAAGAAGGCCAGGATATCGTGGTTTCCGGCCAGTTTCTGATCGATTCTGAAGCCAGTCTCAAAGGCATCGTGGCGCGCATGAATGGTGAGACCCGCAACATGCCGGCCAAGGGGGCAGCACCGACAGCATCGGTGGAACTCAATCAGGCGATCGGCAAGATTGAATCGATCAAGGGGGATGAGCTGACCATTGCCCATGGCCCAGTGAAATCTCTTGGCTGGGGCGCGATGACCATGTCATTCAAAGTGGCGCGGCCTGACATGGCAACTTCTGTCAAATCAGGCGATAGGGTGAATTTCGCTTTCCGTACCGGTGATGAAGGCTATGTCATTGAAAAAATGGACAAGACGGAGCGCAAGCCATGATCGAACAACTCATCCGCTGGTCGATCAGCAACCGCATTCTGGTACTGCTTGCCACGCTCTTTTTAACGGCATGGGGCATCTGGGCAGTTAAAACTACGCCCGTTGATGCCCTGCCAGACCTGTCCGACGTGCAGGTCATTATTCGCACCAGTTATCCGGGGCAAGCGCCGCAGATCGTCGAGAACCAGGTGACCTACCCGCTGGCGACAACGATGCTCTCTGTGCCTGGCGCGAAGACGGTGCGCGGCTATTCATTTTTTGGTGATTCCTTTGTCTACGTCCTGTTTGAAGATGGCACCGATTTGTATTGGGCGCGCTCACGAGTGCTCGAATACCTGAATCAGGTACAAGGCCGCTTGCCTGTGTCGGCCAAGACATCGCTCGGGCCGGATGCAACCGGTGTGGGCTGGATTTACGAATATGCCCTGATTGATAAAACCGGCCAGCACGACCTTGCCCAACTGCGCAGCCTGCAAGACTGGTTTCTCAAGTACGAACTGAAAAGCCTGCCTAACGTGTCTGAAGTCGCCACCATTGGCGGCATGGTAAAGCAATATCAGATTGTGCTCGATCCATTCAAGCTGGCCTCCTATCGCATTCCCCAGGCCAGAGTGATCGAAGCGATACAGAAGGCCAATCAAGAAGTCGGCGGTTCGGTTCTGGAAATGGCCGAAACCGAATACATGGTGCGCGCTTCTGGCTATCTGAAATCACTGGATGACTTCCGCAATATCCCACTCTCAACATCGGTGGCTGGCATACCCGTCAAGCTGGGCGATGTTGCCAGCATTCAGCTCGGACCGGAAATGCGGCGCGGGATTGCCGAACTCAACGGTGAGGGTGAAGTGGTGGGTGGTGTCATCATTCTGCGTTCCGGCAAGAATGCCCAGGCAACGATCACCGCGGTCAAGACAAAACTGGCCGAGCTGAAAAAAAGCCTGCCGCCCGGGGTTCAGATTGTCACCACGTATGACCGCAGCCAGCTCATCTCGCGCGCCATCGACAATCTGAGCCGCAAGCTGCTCGAAGAGTTCGTTGTGGTGGCGCTGGTGTGCGCCATCTTCCTGTGGCATTTGCGCTCCGCACTGGTGGCCATCGTGGCCTTGCCGCTGGGCATCATGAGCGCCTTTATCGTGATGCGCTATCAGGGGGTTAATGCGAACATCATGTCGCTTGGCGGGATTGCGATTGCCATCGGGGCGATGGTGGATGCAGCCATCGTCATGATCGAGAACGCACACAAGCAGATCGAAGCATGGCGGCATCAGCATCCTGGCGAAGAATTGCAAGGCGAGGCCCACTGGCGTGTCATCGCCAATGCAGCGGCTGAGGTCGGTCCGGCACTATTTTTCAGCCTGCTAATCATTACATTGTCTTTTATTCCGATATTTACGCTGGAGGCGCAGGAAGGCCGGCTGTTTGGCCCGCTGGCGCTCACCAAGACGTATGCGATGGCAGCAGCAGCGGGGTTGTCCGTGACACTGATTCCGGTATTGATGGGTTACTGGATACGCGGACGAATCCCCGATGAAAACCGCAACCCGCTCAATCGCGGCTTGATCCGGATATACCAGCCACTGCTCGATAAAGTGCTGCAACATCCCAAAGCAACGCTGTTCATCGCGCTGTTGGTGTTGTTGACGACCTTGTGGCCGATCACGCGCCTTGGCGGCGAATTCATGCCGCCGCTGGATGAGGGCGATCTGCTGTATATGCCATCGGCCTTGCCTGGCTTGTCGGTGGCGAAAGCGTCTCAATTGTTGCAGCAGACAGATCGGTTGATCAAGACAGTTCCCGAAGTGGAGACGGTATTTGGCAAGGCCGGACGGGCTGAAAGTGCTACCGATCCGGCTTCCATGGAAATGTTCGAGACGACAATACAGTTCAAGCCACGTGACGAGTGGCGACCTGGCATGACACCGGAAAAACTGGTGGAGGAACTTGACCGTACTGTCAGAGTGCCCGGTTTATCAAATATCTGGGTGCCGCCGATCCGCAATCGTATCGACATGCTTGCGACTGGCATCAAGAGTCCGATTGGGGTCAAGGTATCCGGCAGCAGTTTGGCTGAAATCGACAAGGTGACACAGGCTATCGAACAGGCAGCCAAAGGCGTGCCGGGCGTGAGTTCGGCACTGGCCGAGCGCCTGACTGGGGGACGCTATGTCGATGTGACTATTGATCGGCTGGCAGCTGCACGCTATGGGCTCAATATCGCCGATGTTCAGACGGTCGTTGCTTCAGCCATTGGCGGCGAGAATATCGGCGAAACAGTTGAAGGCTTGGCGCGTTACCCGATCAATGTACGTTACCCGCGCGAGCTGCGTGACTCGCTGGAGGGGCTGCGCAACCTGCCTGTTTTCACGGACATAGGCCAGCAGATCACGCTGGGTACGGTGGCACACATCAGTATCAGCGATGGGCCGCCCATGCTCAAAAGCGAGAATGCACGCCTCGCAGGCTGGGTATATGTGGACGTGCGCGAACGAGATCTTGCATCGGTGGTGTCGGATCTGCGCTCAGCTGTCACTAGCCAGGTGAAGCTGCCGCCTGGCATCAGCATTGCCTATTCCGGACAGTTTGAATATATGGAGCGCGCCACTGCGCGCCTGAAACTGGTAGTGCCGGCCACTTTGCTGATCATTTTTGTGTTGTTGTATCTCACCTTCAAACGCCTGGATGAGGCAGCCTTGATCATTGCAACCCTGCCTTTTGCCCTGGTCGGTGGCGTGTGGTTTCTTTACCTGCTTGGCTACCATCTGTCAGTCGCTACCGGCGTGGGTTTTATCGCGCTGGCAGGCGTATCTGCAGAGTTCGGCGTGGTGATGCTGCTCTATCTGAAACAGGCAGTTGTAAAACATCAGGAAGGGGGCGCAGCGTTGACGATGAAAGAGCTCGATGAAGCCATCCGCGAAGGTGCCGTGCTGCGCGTGCGGCCCAAGGCGATGACCGTTGCCGTGATTCTTGCGGGGTTATTGCCCATTTTGTTGGGCAGCGGCACAGGCTCGGAAATCATGAGCCGCATCGCTGCGCCCATGGTGGGTGGCATGATCACGGCACCCTTGTTATCGATGTTCGTGATTCCTGCGGTCTATCGATTGATGCGCGGAAGGAGGCGTGTGCGCGTTGAAATAAAGGACTTGTGATAAGCTTAAAATCATGAAAACAAGTTTCAATATTTTCGTCTTGTGGTTTTTATTTATCGCGATTCCCTTTCAGGGATACGCGGCTGCTGCCTCGATGTGCTGCGGATCCGAACATGCAAAGGGCGTCGAGCATGCAGCGCAATATCTGGCAATGCAAGATGATATACATGCGCATTTATCGGATATGAATGATGGCCATGATGCGGGCGCGGCCGCTGCTGGATTAGTTAGTGCGACAGAATCCGACGCCGGTACGCACCACCCTACGGGCGTCTCTTCCAAGCGGGCAGCCTTCAAATGCAACACTTGTGCTGGCTGCTGTGCTGGTGCTGCCCTCGTGCAGATTTCAGACTATTCGTTCGGCGTCGCACCATTGAACTCGACACGCATTGCTTTTCTTTCCCGATATTTTTACCGCTTCGTTCCAGAAACCCTGGAGCGACCTCCCTACCGCCTCATCGCCTAGTTTCCGGATTCCATTCATCGGCCGCTTTCTTGGCCGTATGCCTCGGGTCTTCGATACTAATTGTTACTTCGTCTGGCAGTGCAATTGATTGCCTGAGCAGACGTGTATTTACATTGCGAAGAGGATTTCATGAAAATATCAAACATGGTTTTATGCGCCACCATAGGGGTGATTTTTCCCACCCTGGTGTTCGCTCAGTCCGGGGAACAGCAATCGCGCCCGGACCCAACGGATGCGAAAGCGCCCGTTCCGCCGCTGCACTACGAGTCGGCGCTCGATACCTATCGTCCGATGAACGACCAACCGACACCTGCCAAGGTATGGAAATCCGCCAATGACCTTGTGCGCGACTCGGGCAGCCGGTCCGGCATGAAGATGGGCGACGAGTCCGGTGTAATGAAAAACATGAAGGGCATGGATATGGACGCCCAGCACAACAAGGAGATGCCATGAACCCGCGCACTTTTTCTACCGGCTCGCCACGAACAATCGCTGTCTTTGCCCTGTCGGTAGTTTTGCTTGGTGGTTGCGCCACGTTCCCTAAAGACGGCGGCTTTGATACCGTGAGGCAAGTTACGCAGGATCGCACCGGAAAATCCGTTAAGGCGATTCATACGGACGACGATGCAGCCTCGGTGCAATCAATGATCAAAGCCCTGCTTGAAAAACCGCTCGACGCCGGGGATGCGGTGCAAATCGCGCTGCTCAATAATCGCGGCCTGCAGGCGACCTATGCCGAGCTGG
>DATCQI010000095.1:0-12389 GCA_036569545.1 Rugosibacter sp.
CCGCTAAGGAAGGCGCATCCTTGTCAAAGCAGCCGAAGATCAGCCCGTGATATGAATCAACCCGCTCAACCGGCACCAGCCGAAACTGATTTTTGTCGATTTCATTGAAATAAACTTCGCTCTCCAGCGGCACAGTCGCCAGGCTGCCATCAATGCCAAACGCCCAGCCGTGATAGTTGCAGGAAAAAGCCCGCGCATTGCCGCGATCAGCACGCGTCAGGCGATTGCCGCGATGCGTGCAGGTATTCAGAAAAACTTTGATCGACCGATCATCCTGACGCACCACCACGACTTCATCCTCGCCCATATAGGTGCGGAAAAAATCGCCGGGGTCAGGCACCTGCGATTCGTGAGCCAGAAACAGCCAGCACCTGCCAAAGATCCGCTCCAGCTCCTGCTCATAAATCGCTTGATCAGCGTAAATCATCCGCCGCTGCGCGCCGGTTGTCTGATCGATCAGATCATCCACACTTATCATCTCAACTCCCGATTGATTGACCGTGACCGGTCTTTTTCATCTTCCTCGCAGAAGAAAGTAAGGCCGATTCTAGAAAGCACTGGATCAAGCTGACTTGACTTAAATCAACAAAAGCAGAAATACACACACATCCGATGACAAAAAAGTTTGAAGAGTGATACCTTCCACACCATTAATATCCAAAAATACAGGGAGGAAGATATGTCGCCTTTATCAGCACTTATTAGTGCCTGCACTCTATTTATTGGCTTGCATTGGATCATCGCGGGAAGCCCGTTACGATCGCCCATCGTTAACGTAATGGGCGAAAAAACATTCCGCATCCTGTTCTCGCTTGCGGTGTTATTCAGCCTGGTCTGGATGGGATGGGCTTATGCGCATTCGCCTTATATTGAAACCTGGGGTAAAGCGGATGCCCTAAAACCCATCGCTGAAATTTTGATGGCCTTTGCCTTCATCTTTTTGATTGTCGGCACATTTTCAAAAAACATCAGTGTCCTTAACCAGAATCAACCACAGGACATCCGCGCTAGCGGCATTTTGCGCATTACTCGTAACCCTGGACTCGTCGGCTTTGGGTTATGGGGCTTGGCGCATTTCATGGTGAATGGCGACTGGGCTGGCCACTTGCTCTTTGGCAGTTTTCTCTTTCAAGGATTGATCGGGCCTTTGAACATGGAGCGTAAATATCGCAATAAATATGGCCCAGCCTGGACAGCCTTTGTTGCACAAACATCTCACGTGCCATTTCTTGCCATTCTGACAGGGAAAAACCGACTGGCTGTAAGCGAAATAAGCAAACCACTGCTCTTGATCAGTATCATCGCTTTTATATTGGTGCTCTACTATCACGCTACGTGGTTTGGCGCCTCACCATTGGTTTAATGCAGCTAAAGTTTAGCGCTCAGCTCTATTCGATTTAACGCCGACTCACCAACACCGACTTTTCAAGCAACTTCTAAAAGAGCATAAAAAAAACCGCTCCTGCGAATATCCGGAGCGGCTTTTATGCATTTTGTCCGCTGGTTAATTTACTTTTTCGACCAATCGTAGCGCAAACGAAGATCCAGCCCATAACCGGGTTCTTCGTTATTGTGACCCCACATGTCGTATTCATAGTATTCCGACTGATGTGTGGCTTTACGGCCGACACCGCCCACTTCAACCAGCCAGCCTGAAGGATTGACGTGATAGAAAGTCAACATATGATCATTCGAGTGCTTGCCTAGACCAATATGCACCGGCAGTCCTCTATCACGGACAATATCGTGCGTCAAACCTACGTCATCAATATTATCGACTTCAAACTTCAGGTGGTTAATGCGTTTCGGCGCAGGGCCACCAACAAAAGCCACGGTGTGATCTCTCTCGTTGCAGTGCATGAAAACCGGCTTGGCGACAATGCCGGCCTGCGGTACTTGCAAGTGATATTCGATTGAACCGCGCATGCCAAACACATCCGTGTAAAAACGGTAAGCCTTGTGCACATCCGTCTGCCGCAAAATTAGATGCCCCAAGCCTTCGCTACCAGTTACAAACCGGCCATGCATGCCGCGCCCCGGATGAAACGGCTTGTGATAGTCAATCAACGGGCCATGATAAACCTCGGTTGGATTACCACCCGGATCTAAAAACTTGAGGAGATCAAGCACTCGACGCTCCTGGCATTCTGCCGCATCGCACTGGCGAAACTCAACGCCCGCCGCTTCTAGCTGACGTTTCATTTCATCGAACTCTTCAGGCCCGGCAACACGCCAGCCCAGATAATCCAGATCATCCGACCCGCTGTTATGCACAATAAAACGATGATGCTGATAATCCAGACGAATGTAAAAACGGTCAGGCTCTCCTTCATCAAAAATCTCAGCACCAATGATTTTGGCCGCATATTCCCTCCACGCTGCCATATCCGATACGCCTAAACCCATATAACCCAGTTCAGTCACAACAGCCATGATTTAACCTCCCTTACTTTTTAGTCAGTTTGAAAAAAGCTGAATATCCAGCTTACTGCACTACGCAGACTACCAATCAGACATGGCCTAGCCATTGATATAAATCAAGACAAAGTGCAATCAGCAAACTCTCAGATCCTCTTGCAACGCACATAAAAGTCACAAAAAAGTCAGTAACTATTGATTTTTATCAAAGTAGCCAGCGTTACCTCATGCAAAGATTCTCATCTTGCAGATGGTGTAATTTTTGTTATTTACCGCTGCAATCCAACAGAAAACCAAGGAGATTGTTATGGGCGTCATGAGAATCGGTCACGTCAACATTCGCGTTATGGATATGAACGCAGCGTTGAAACATTATGAAAAAGTGGTCGGCATGAAGACCACACACAAAGATGCAGAGGGCAATGTCTATCTAAAATGCTGGGATGAGTGGGATAAATATTCCCTTATCCTCTCCCCTGCAGATAAGGCTGGCGTAAACCACGTGGCATACAAAGTGGAACGTGATGCCGACCTGGATGCGTTTAAAACGCGCATTGAAGCCTATGGCGTCAAAACAGAATTTCAACCCGCCAACACTTTGCCTTTCGTTGGCCGCATGTTGAAGTTCAATCTGCCCAGCGGGCACGACATGCGCCTGTATGCACAAAAAGAGTTTGTGAATACGGACGTGGGCTCCACCAACCCGGACCCATGGCCTGATGACATCAAAGGTACAGGCGCACACTGGCTGGATCATTGCCTGTTGATGTGCGAGATGAATCCTGAAAAAGGCATCAACATGGTGGAAGAAAACACCAAGTTCTGCATGGAAGTGCTGGACTTTTATCTCTCCGAACAGATTCTGGTCGGCCCGGAAAATGCAAAAGCCAAAGCGGCAACGTGGCTTTTCCGCACTTCGACACCGCATGACCTGGCTTTTGTTGGCGGCCCGATTAACGGCTTGCACCACATCGCTTTCTTTTTGGATAACTGGAACGATATTCTTAAAGCAGCCGACATCATGTCGAAAAATAAAACTACCGTCGATGTCACCCCCACGCGTCACGGCATTACCCGTGGCGAGACGATCTACTTCTTCGACCCGTCGGGCAACCGCAATGAGACATTTGCCGGACTGGGTTATCTTGCGCAACCCGATCGCCCGGTCACCACATGGGACGAGTCACACCTGGGTCAGGGGATTTTCTATCACACCCGAGAGCTCACTCCGTCTTTCACCACGGTCTATACCTGAAGCGAATTTTCAGCACACCCATCCGCCCTCGGATTTGTAGCTTGAGAGCGCTTTTTAGACCGTGATCGTAATTTCAGAGGAGGAATCATGGATTACTTGCGTTATTATCTGAATACACTGCTCGTGGCGGTCGCTATTCTTGGCTTCTATCTTGGCGGACAATGGGTGTGGCTTGGTGCCTCAACCTATCTGTTTCTGTTGGTGCTGGATTTGATGTTGCCCAACGACTATAAAAACCGCCAGATCCGTCATCCGTTCTTTGTTGATTTACCGTTGTATCTGCACGTAGCGCTCATGTTGATCATGTATGGCACATTTGCCTGGCGCATCAAGACAGGCTTTGATATCACAACCAATGTCGACCTTGCACTCCTTGGTTGCTTTGCCAGTCTGGTCTGGATTAGCGCCGTACCCAACCTGCCCGTCGCACACGAGCTAATGCACAGACGAGGTGCATTCGAGCGCTTTCTGGCCAACATTGCAGCTACTTTCTTTTTCGACCCGCATCGCGCCATAGGACATGTGCATACCCATCATCTGCACTTTGATACTGAAAATGACAGCGATACGCCACAGCGTGGTGAAAAGTTTTATCAATTCATCTGGCGTGCAACCAAAGGCGCTTATATGGATACCTTTGAGCTGGAAAAGCGCCGCCTGTCGGTAAAAAACAAAAGTGTGTGGGGGCCCAGCAGCCTGGTGTTCTGGGGACTGGTTGCCGTGTTTGGCACGCCCTTAGGTATTGGTTTATATGCAGGCGCGCTTGCAGGCAGCTTGACGCTAGCGGCAATGGTGACCACCAAGTTTGTCTTGGAAGCCCTCAATTATCTGCAACATTACGGCTTGCAACGCGTCACCAGCCAACCGATTGAAGACCGTCACACCTGGCATCATTTTTCCACCATGTCACGTATCGCAGGTGTGGAGATTACCAACCATATTGATCACCACCGTGATGGCTTTTTGCCTTTCTATAGCCTGCAAGTACATAAAGGTGCGCCTGAAATGCCCAGTGTGTTCATCTGTGCCCCCGCTGCGCTCATTCCTTGGGTGTGGGACAACCTGATTGTTAAACCCCGCTTGAAAAAATGGGATCTGGAATATGCCTCGCCTGAAGAAAGAAAACTGGCCAGGGAAGCCAATCGCCGCGCAGGATGGCCTGATTGGATAGGCGAAGCAGAGGCTGGTTTGACGCAAAAAGTAGCCGCCTGAGCCAGGACTAAGCTACTGGGTAATCAATAAAAAAGCGGTGCATCCTCCGGGTTGCACCGCTTTTTTTGCTTTTAACGAGATGCTAAAAAACTTTGATCCTGTCATTATTTCAAAGAAATTGGGTCGGAAGGTAGCCTCGTAATAAAAGGTGCCACGGGGAATGTTTTCACCGGCCCAGACAATCAAATGAGCAGCTCAGGGTATCCAGAGACAAAGCAGTTTGAGTTGACTTGCATCAAGAAACAACAATTTTGCAGAGGGGTTTATATAGACCCCGAGCCTTGCGAAAAGCATCTGCGCGCCGTCTTACCAGCGCCGACTTTTTACACGTGACAAACAATGCCCTGCCACAGCTTGCCGCCGAGCGTTGTCGCATTGATAAGACCCCACACACCAAACAGCAGCACTAAAAAACCACTCAGCAAACGCAAAGTACGACCCTGTGTCAGACGCCGAAAACGCACAAGCAACAGCCCTGCCAGCATGAGATTGGGCAGTGTACCAAGACCAAAGGCGAGCATGATCAAGGCACCGCGCACCGGGCTTCCGGAAAGCAGCGCCAGCGCCAGCACGCTATATACCAGCCCGCAGGGTAGCCAGCCCCACAACATGCCCAGCGGCAGGGCTTGTGCCATGCCATGCACAGGCAAAAAGTGACGGGTCAATGGCTGCACGCGTCGCCACAACCACTGTCCAGCACGCTCGACAAAAGCCAGTGCCTGAGTCATTCCCGTGAGATAAAGACCGAGGCCAATCAACATCAGATTGGCGGCTACATAAAGTGTCATCTGCACTGGCAGCCAATGATCAAGCAGCAGCCCAAGGCTGCCTATTGCACCCATCAAGGCACCTGCGATCATGTAGCTGCCAATACGGCCAAGGTTATAGGCCAGATGGATTGACCACGGCGTTTTTTGGCGCGGAAGCTGGACCGTCAGCGCGGAAACAATGCCACCGCACATGCCCACACAGTGCACCCCACCGAGCAGCCCCACGAGGAATACCGCAAAAAAACCAGTGTCATACATTGGGTATCTGGTGCCGTCCTGTCTTGTGTATGCTCAAATCACTTTCGAGTAGCGAATCCGTTCCTGGTCAAAACGCAGATAGCGATCAAACACCATGGCAATGGCCCGCACCAGTAGACGACCTGGAGGGTTAACAGTGATCCACTGGTCAGTCATCGTGACCAGACCCTCTTCTTCCATCACCGCCAGCTCAGCTAATTCTGTCGCGAAATAGGATTTGAAATTGATCAAATGGGCAATCTCGAAAGATTCAATGGGCAAGATGAAATGACACATCAGTGACTGAATGATACTGCGTCGCAACAAATCATCGGGAGTTAACTGAATTCCGCGCAACACAGGTAGTATGCCTTGATCAAGGCGATCATAATAATCATTCAAGGCGCGCACGTTTTGCACGTAGCTGGGGCCTATTTTTCCGATAGCAGACACTCCGAAGGCGATTAAGTCTGCTTCAGCATGTGTCGAATACCCCTGAAAATTCCGATGCAAGCGCCCTTGACGCTGAGCGATGGCCAGTTCATCTGTGGGTTTGGCAAAATGATCCATGCCAATGAACACATACCCGGCATCTGTCAGGCGACGAATCGCCAGCTGCAGAATCTGCAAACGCCCGTCCGCAGTAGGCAAGTCGGCCTCATTAATACGACGCTGCGGCCTGACCAGATTCGGCACATGGGCATAGCTGTAGATCGAGAGACGATCAGGGCCGAGCTTGATCACTTCATCCAGTGTGCGGTTAAAGCCAATCACATTCTGTTTAGGCAGGCCATAGATCAGATCCACTGCGAGAGACTTAAAACCGCGGTCACGTGCTGCATCCATGACGCGCTTTGTTTCCTCGAGGCTCTGGAGACGATTAACCGCTTGTTGCACTTCCGGCGCAAAATCCTGTACGCCGATGCTCATGCGATTAAAGCCAAGTTCAGCCAGTAGCGAGACAGTCGCCCCTTTGACTTTGCGAGGATCAATCTCGATTGAATACTCGCCCTCAGGCAGCAGCTGGAAACGGCTATGGATCATATCCATCAGATGGCGCATTTCATCATCCGCAAGAAAGCTCGGCGAACCACCGCCCCAATGCATCTGGGTAACCTCGCGCGTGCCACCGAGGGCCGCCAGCGCCAGATCCATCTCCTTACCTAGATAAGTAAGATATTTCGCTGAGCGACCGTGATCTTTCGTGATAATTTTGTTGCAGGCGCAGTAATAGCAGATTGTCGGACAAAACGGAATGTGAACATATAGCGAGAGGGGGCGGCTGGGAGCCACTACGCCTCTCTGCCCTAACCAATGCATGTAATGCTCAGCCGTAAAAGCCTCAATAAAACGGTCAGCAGTCGGGTAAGATGTATATCTTGGACCGTTTACGTCGAAACGGCGAATCAGTTGACTGTCGAAAATGATTTCCTGATCATTCATGGATTTTGAGGAATGCCTAAGGATGCATATCTTTCATGTTGCCGCAATCTTGCAAATGCCAAGTTGATCAAGGTCAACAACCAAGTGAATTGGGGTATTACTTTGATGAATTACTTTAACTATGATCGAAATTACTAAACTTCAACCTGCCTGTTCGCAATGTAATTTACAGGAGCTCTGCTTGCCCATTGGACTTTCAGAAGCTGAACTTTCCTTGGTAGATAGCCTGGTGGATGAGCGAAGAAAAATTGCACGTGGCGAGGCAATTTTTCGTTCTGGCGACCGCTTCACGGCAATTTATGCAGTGAAACTCGGCTTTTTCAAAACCGAAGTACTGTCT
The DNA here is from genome assembly GCA_036569545.1 of Rugosibacter sp. Classification (GTDB taxonomy): domain Bacteria; phylum Pseudomonadota; class Gammaproteobacteria; order Burkholderiales; family Rhodocyclaceae; genus Rugosibacter. Next base: position 7,676 of record DATCQI010000095.1, read on the forward strand.
GAAGATGGCCGTCACCAGGTCACCAGCTTTTACATGCCGGGCGAAGTGTTGGGCATGGATGGCATTAGTGCAGAAACTCATCATTGTGATGCGATTGCACTCGAAGATAGTGAAGTTTGTCTGATCCCATTTCATGAACTGGAAACGATTTCAGTCAAGATTCCCACAATGCAACGTCACTTGCATCGAGTCATGAGTCGCGAGATTGTTCGCGATCAGGGAGTGATGATGATGTTGGGCGCCATGCGTGCAGAAGAGCGTGTGATTGCCTTTTTGCTTAACTTGTCTCAGCGATATGCGGCTCGGGGTTATGCCGCTGCAGATTTCAACTTGCGTATGACTCGAGAAGAAATTGGCTCTTATCTTGGCTTAAAGCTGGAAACAGTCAGTCGTACGTTTTCCCATCTCCAGGAAGAGGGATTGCTCCAGGTGGAGAAAAAGCATATTCGGCTCATGGATGCTGCCAAACTTAAAAAAATGCTATCGCAGGAAAGCATCGGTCGCTAATACAGTCCGTACTTGCAATTTCCTTTGGCATTACGTTTCTTGATCAGCACCCTTAAGTTCTTGTGCAGTACGGAGAAGATAGCAAGTCGCCATGCTGGAAGCCGCACAAATCGCCCAGAAACAAAAAAAACCAATGGAATAAGTTGCGAGGCTGGAAAAGTGAACGGGCTCGCCAAACAAATAAAGCTCCCGCGGGTCAATCAGTGTAAAAAAGATCCCCTCAGCAATGCCGGCAACCAAAAAAGATGGCCACAGCACGGATAAGATATTTTGCATCGCGTCTCCCCTGTTTGAAATCAAACATTGTTTTGATAATTATCGCGTGACCGGTTTAGAATAATTTCTCTGATTAGCGAGTTGTTTTAGTAGCTCCGATGATGGTTTCGCCATTATCTGGCAAGACGATGTTACCCAATAAACGCCAGGTTTTCTTGTCATCCTCAAGTAAAACGAGCCAGTGACCAGCGACCGGTAAATGAATCCTGTCGCTTCGATAGCTGTCGCCAGTCCGCATCAACTGAAATGACTGGTCCAGCCCAGCTCGCGTAGGATGCAAAACACTGACCAGCAATAGAGAGGGCAACACAAAAGCAGGATCAGTTGCTTGCAGACGAATAAAAAGCCCATGATCTGCAAGGCGAATACCTGCTGTCAATCCGGACTTGCTTGCTTGCTCGCTACGAACCAACGTTTGATTGATGGCCAGGCCTTTTTTATAATAATCCGCCGTCACCAGGCCATCGTCAGTTTTTACTGCAATCCATGCAGTGGTCAGTGCTGCAATCACCACGATGAATGGGCCACTCATCAGTATCCAGGGCCATGGTTCCTTGTACCAGGGCCGACTATGCGAAACGCTTGGCAGTCTCTTCATGGCTGAATAAAAGTCGCTTTTTCGCGGATGACAGTTGTTTCATCTGCCATCGCTTTCACTTCGAAATAAATCACGTTGGAGCCTCTCTTTCCGCTGTTTGGTGGCACACGCACCTGAACCATAAAAGTCCGATCGCCAGCAGGTGGTAGCTCGATGATGCGCTCACCTATCATATCCATCTCGGGCAAACCGCTCACCGTAATGGCATAGCGGTGCGCGGTTTCCGATGCATTCATCACATGCAGTCGATAAACATTCTCAATCAGTCCGCCATCAACTTCACGCGCCAGCACTGCACGATCTCGAATGACATCCACTCGCAGTGTCGATTTAGTGGCAATTCCCCAGACAAAGGCAGCAATAATGGCCCATAGAATGGCGGTATAAACCAGCACGCGCGGCCGAACAATATGGCGAATAATTTCTTTCCAGCCCCATTGAGCCGAAATCGCATGTTCGGTCGAGTAGCGAATCAGGCCCTTGAGGGTACCCATTTTTTCCATAACCTGATCGCACGCATCAATGCAAGCAGCGCAGCCTATACACTCGTACTGCAACCCCTTGCGTATATCAATGCCTGTCGGACACACCTGAACACAAATACTGCAATCAACACAATCTCCCTTGCCTTGCGCTTTGTAAGCTTCACCCTTTTTATGGGATCCTCTTGGCTCTCCTCGGGTGGCGTCATAGGTAATTGTGAGTGTATCCGGGTCAAACATGACCCCTTGAAATCGGGCATACGGACACATGTATTTACAAACCTGTTCACGCAAGTGTCCAGCAAATAGATAGGTGAAAGAACCGTAAAAAATGATCCAGAAAATCTCCCACGGGCCAAGCGAGAAACTCCAAACGGAAAGCCACAACGTTTTAATGGGTGTGAAATAACCAACAAAAGTAAACCCAGTCCATAAGGCCAAAAGGCCCCAAGCACTATATTTTGCAGCACGTAGCAACAGCTTTCTTGGCGATATTGCATTCGCATCCAGTTTGATGCGGGCTGCACGATTTCCTTCTATCTTGCGCTCAATCCAAAGAAATATTTCGGTATATACCGTCTGCGGACAAGCATAACCGCACCATAAACGCCCCCCGACGGCAGTAAATAAAAAGAGCGAATAGGCTGAAATAATGAGCAGAACAGCCAGATAAATAATGTCTTGCGGCCAGAAAACCAGCCCGAAAACATAGAATTTTCTGGCTGTCAGATCAAAAAGAACGGCTTGTCTGCCATTCCATGGGAGCCAGCACAAACCATAGAACAGCGTCTGTGTCAGCCATACCATCAGCCAACGCCAGGTGGCATAAACCCCGGTAACTGAGCGCGGATATACCTTTTCATGTACCTCGTAAAGGCTCTGTTCAACAAAAGCTACCGGTTTGGACGTAACTGCCAATGGCGTGACCATGCTTAATATCTGTAGTTAATTGATGTTAAATATCTGTGTACATGAAAAATTGAAGATTGAATATTCTTTAATGGGCTCAATTCGGGGCATCCGCTGTCAGCGGATTTCCGCTGGTGTCGTTATGAAGACCCTCCTGACCGCCTCCCAGTCCATAGACATAGGCTGTAAGTAAATGCACCTTGGCTTCGCCCAAAAAGTCCCCAAAAGCGGGCATATAATTGACCCGCCCATTGCTGATAGTTTCGATAATCGTGGCCTCTGAACTGCCATAAAGCCATACTTTATCGGCAAGATTAGGGGCTAATCCAACATTGCCCTTGCCTTCCGGCCCGTGACAGGCGGCACAAGCAACGCTGAACAATTGCCGACCTCGATGAATTCGGATAGGGTCTGCAGCAAGGCCAGAAAGGGAGCGTACATAGTGCGCAATATCCTTGATCTCATCGCCACTTAAATCTGGTTTAACTCCCTTGGCGGGCATCAATGCACTTCTTCCCTGCGTGATTGTTTCTTTAATCTGCTCTGGGGAACCACCAAACAGCCAGTCTTTGTCCGTAAGGTTAGGGAAGCCTTTTGCACCCTGCGCATCTGACCCATGACACTGCGAACAGTAAGTCAAAAACAGCCGCTGCCCCATCTCCCTGGCTTCCGGATTAGTTGCCACCACACGAATATCCTGTTTCAAGTATTTTTGAAAAATCGGCCCGTATTGATCATCCGCTTTTTTCATTTCATTATCGTATTGCCCAGTGGAAGTCCAGTGGTATTGCCCTTTGAAGCTGCCTAAACCGGGATACATGGCCAGGTAAAACAGCGCGAATACCACTGTTAAATAAAATAACCAACGCCACCAGTTCGGGAGCGGGTTGCTAAGTTCCTCCAGATTTTCATCCCAGACATGCCCTGTTGTTTTTCCTTCAACGTGCTTGGCTGAGCTTTGCATCCAAAGCAAAACAGCGCAGCCAAGAATGCTGACGATAGTGATAACTGCAATATAGATATTCCAGAAGCCGCTAACAAAATCGCTCATGATCTTTTTTCTTCCTGTTTTTCGTTTCCTTGCTCGGTAGATATGGCTTCTGATACCAAAGGGCTATCATCATCGAGGAGGATCCTCGCTGCTTGGTCATAGGCCTGTTTACGACGATCCGAATAAGCCCACCAGACAATGCCAATGAAGATCAGAAACAACAGCACCGTGATTACAGAACGCAAATCATTGATATCCATTTTTGTGCCTCTGCTTAGCGAACCTGTTTGATTGCCGTCCCCATACCCTGCAAGTAGGCAATCAAGGCATCGAGCTCGGACTTTCCTTCAATTGATTTCCTGGCAACGGCAATTTCATCATCGGTATAAGGCACACCCACTTTACGCAACGCCCTCATCTTGGTCTCAATGTCATTAGTATTGAGTGGCCGATCCAGCCAGAAATAAGCCGGCATGTTTGATTCAGGAACAACATCGCGCGGATTGAGCAGGTGTGTCCTGTGCCACAGATCGGAATATCGACCTCCGACACGCGCCAGATCCGGACCGGTACGCTTCGAACCCCACTGAAAAGGATGGTCGTAGATAAATTCACTTGCCACAGAATAGTGACCATAACGCTCGGTTTCGGCGCGAAACGGGCGGATCATCTGCGAATGGCAGTTATAGCAGCCCTCGCGAATATAAATATCTCGCCCCGAAAGTCGTAGGGGATCATATGGCTTGACCAGTTCATTTGCAGGTGAAGTCGTAGACTTCTGAAAAAACAACGGCACGATTTCTACCAATCCCGCTACGCTAATGGTAAGAATAGTCAGCACAGTCAACAACCCAATATGTCTTTCAATCTTGTCATGCGTCAACATAGCTTAGAGCTCCTGTTTTATTCCGTATGCTTATTCTGCAGGTGTCTGCGGTGTGTCTAATGTCT
>DATCQI010000096.1:0-2282 GCA_036569545.1 Rugosibacter sp.
AAACATGACACTCACTCGCGAATCCCTGCTCACGCTGGAAGCCTATGCCAAAGCACGCCCCGCCATGCGCGCACAAGTACTGGAAACCAAAAAACTGCGGCGCATATTTCTCGGCGAGCATATCGTGCTGATTTTTGAAAACGAACTGCTGATTCGCTATCAGGTTCAGGAAATGCTGCGCGTCGAAAAAATCTTCGAGGAAGATGGCATCCAGCACGAACTCGAAAGCTATGTCCCGTTGGTGCCGGACGGCAGCAACCTGAAGGCCACCATGCAAATCGAATACGAGGATGAGCAGCAGCGCAAGGAGATGCTCGCCAAACTCAAGGGCATTGAGGGTGCCATCTGGGTGCGCGTAGAAAATTTCCCTGCGGTGTCTGCCATTGCCGATGAAGACATGGAGCGGGAAAATGAAGAAAAAACCGCCGCCGTGCATTTTCTGCGCTTTGAATTTACGCCGCAGATGATCGCTGCCACCAAAGCCGGTGCAGCCCTTTCCATTGGCGTGAATCATGCAAACTACCAAGCTGAGACCGGGCCGCTATCCCCCGCAGTCCAGGCGGCACTCGTGTCAGACTTTTCTAATCCGTAATAACCGCTAAACTCGTGCCCCTGCGTATGTAAAAACAGGGGTAAGCAATGAAACTATTCAGGTTTGGCCCCTTGGGCGAAGAAAAGCCGGGGGCCGTCGATGTGCAAGGCCATCTGCGCGATTTATCGCTGTTGATCAGCGACTTCACCCCCGACCGGCTGGCACCAGAAAAACTCGCCGCGCTCGAGGCCATCGATCTTGCCAAAATGCCACTCGTACCAACAGGCGCACGCTTGGGTACCCCTGTTGCCGGAATACGCCAATTCATCGCGATTGGCCTCAATTACAGAAAGCATGCCGAAGAATCCGGCATGGCCATCCCCGCCGAGCCGGTGGTTTTCAATAAAGCCATCACCTCGCTCGCCGGGCCAAATGACGATTTCGCCCTGCCTGAAAATTCTGTCGCGGGTGACTGGGAAGTAGAGCTGGGTATTATCATTGGTCGCACAGCGCAACGCATTGGCGAAAGTGATGCGCTATCGCACGTGGCCGGTTATTGCCTGGCGAACGATGTCTCGGAGCGCGACTGGCAAGCCAAGCGCAATGGGCAATGGGTGAAGGGCAAAAGCTTTGACGGCTTTGGCCCCATTGGCCTGTGGCTGGTAACACGCGATGAGATTCCCGACCCGCAAACCATTCCGCTGGAATTGGCGATCAACGGCCAGCGCATGCAGCATAGTTCCACCGCCGACATGATCTTTCCCGTCGCGTACATTGTGGCTTATCTCAGCCAGTTCATGACCCTCCTGCCGGGCGACATAATCATCACCGGCACGCCTGAGGGCGTGGGTTTGGGCATGAAGCCGCCGCAGCATTTAAAACGCGGTGATGTCATCACGCTCTCGGGCGGCATTTTGGGCACGCAACAGCAGCGCGTGCTCTAACTTCTCTTACGTTTATGGCACTCAAATCCACCATCTTCAAACTTGATCTGCAAATCGCCGACCTTGACCGCAACTGCTATGGCAACCACACACTCACCATCGCGCGCCATCCATCCGAGACGGACGAGCGCATGATGATGCGCGTGGTCGCATTCATTTTGCATGCGGATGAGGCGCTGGTTTTTGGCAAGGGCCTATCAGCAGAAGACGAGCCGGATTTGGTGCGCAAGGATTTAACCGGCAGCATTGCTGAGTGGATAGACGTGGGTCTGCCGGATGAAAAACGCATCCGTCGCGCTTGCGGCCGCGCGGATCATGTCGCAGTCATCGCGTACGGCGCCCGCGCAACGGAAATTTGGTGGCAACAAAATCGTGCAGCGTTTCTACGCCAGGAAAAACTCACCATTTATCAAATCAGCCCGGAAGATGCTGCTGCATTAACGGCTTTAACCTCACGCAACATGCAACTGCAATGCACACTGCAAGAAGGCGAGTTGTGGCTCATCATGGGTGAGCAGAATCTGCGCATCGCACCCGTAACATTAACCCGCGCGATAACAAAACATTAACAAAAGTCACCCATCAAAACCCAAGCACGCCAACTCACAGACTCATAGACTCATTCACCGCACAAAATCCCATGACCACAGCCCGCCAAACCAGCCGCCCGGAAAAGCCCGCCGCCAGCACCTCATTTAGCCAACTGCCGCTTTCCCCTGCCATGCTGGCGAACCTGCAACAGCTGGGCTATGCGCAGATGACGCCGATTCAGGCGGCCAGCCTGCCGCTCTCGCTGGCCGGGCATG
>DATCQI010000097.1:0-11238 GCA_036569545.1 Rugosibacter sp.
GAAGGGATTGATTTGAAAAAACCGCTGAGCGCTGAAGCAATTGCTGAAATTCGTGCTGCCTGGCTAACTTACGGCGTCATATTTTTTCGCAATCAACCCTTGTCACCGGCAGAGTTTCAAGCCTTCGCAGAGCGCTTCGGGCAGGTCATTGAATATCCCTTCGTCAATGGGCTTGCCGATTTTCCATTGATTATTCCGATACTCAAGCTGCCGCATGAGCGTAACAATTTTGGCGGCATCTGGCATACCGACACAGCCTATCTTGCCGAGCCGCCGATGGCGACTATGTTAATCGCTCGCGAAGTCCCCCCATTTGGTGGCGACACTTTGTTTGCCAGTGGCTATGCGGCTTTTGAAGCCTTGTCGCCCACCATGCAGCACATGCTGACTGGGCTCTACGGCGTGAATACTTCCGCCAAGGCCGATACCACCAAGACCCGAGAAGACCGCATCAAGGATTCCACCCCTGACAAGGCGGCACAAGCCTACGAAGCAGAGCATCCAGTTGTGCGCACTCACCCGGAAACCGACCGCAAGTCGTTGTATGTGAATTTCGGCCACACGGCGCGTTTTGCCGGAATGACGGAAGACGAAAGTAAACCATTGCTGGATTTTCTGTTTGCGCATCAAACTCGACCCGAATTTACCTGCCGTTTTTCCTGGGCCATCGGTTCAATTGCGTTCTGGGACAACCGTTGCGTACTGCACAATCCGGTCAATGATTATCATGGCCACACACGGCTGATGCATCGTGTAACCTTGCAAGGAGATAAGCCCCGTTGAACTCATGTACAGCGCGGCACTCGAATATAGAGAAGATGCGCTGTTTTTTCACAACTGCCAGGAGACTCTCATGCTAAGCCATAAAATCTTCAGTGTCACCGCTTTATTAGCAGGCGCTGCATTTGTCGCTGCGTCAGTATTCATCCCTACAGAGGCACACGCAGTCACTGCGAATACCGCCGTACCAACCATACCTTCCATTCCACTCGTCACCACGCCAAACCTTCCGTCGCGACGAGCCCCGCTTGCACCGCCCCCCGTCAATGACGTCAGCCGCGCTTACGAATTTCGCACACAGCTGCTTGGCAGCCCTCCGTGTCAACGCTTTGCCGCAGAATCCGATAACGTGTTCTTGAATGGCACGCTTGATGACGCACAGAAAACTGACAAGCTCAAAGCCATCGGTACTGAAGCCAAGGCGAGCGATTGCCTGATGCCACCTGCCGCATATTAATTAAGCCAAGGCGTTTGCAATGCAAGGGTTAGGTTATGCGACGAAAAATAACGTCCCATACGCCATGGCCTAGCCGCAAGCCGCGCGTCTCGAACTTGGTTTGCGGCCGATAGCTAGGACGTGGGGCGTAATCAATCGCTGTATTTTTCAGCAAGGGCTCGGCGCGAAGCACAGCTAACATTTGTTCAGCATATTCCTGCCAATCGGTTGCGCAGTGAATATAGCCATTGGGTGCCAACCGCTGGGCCAGTTCATGAACAAACACAGGCTGGATCAAGCGCCGTTTTTTCTGGCGCTTTTTGGGCCACGGATCGGGAAAAAAAACGTGGATACCAGACAAGGATCGCGGAGCAATCATGTCGCGCACCACTTCAACCGCATCATGCTGAATCACCCTTAAATTGGTGAGTTCCCGTGTGGCAATCTCTTTGAGCAGGCTGCCTACACCGGGAGTGTGCACCTCGATACCAAGATAATCATTTTCCGGCTGCGCGGCCGCAATGGCAGCAGTGGTCTCACCCATGCCGCAACCGATTTCAAGGATCTTTGGCGCAGTCAAACGCGATGGGCCAAACACCGCGGCCCAGTCCAATGGCATTACCTGATACGGGATACCCCAACGCGGCATGCCTTCTTCATGAAAACGGCGTTGCGCCGCAGAAACCCGTCCCTGCCGCAACACAAAGCTACGAATATGGCGATCGGGTGCAATTTCAGTTTCAGCAAGCTCAGGGAGCAATGGGTTTAGCGGGTTCATCAGGCTTGGTAGATTCATCGGGTGACTTTTTCTCTTCTATGGGTACGGCGCTGATTGCATTTTTTACCAGAGGTGGCGGTACTGGCGTCGAGCGATCAGTTGCACCGAAGGGAACAAACTCGCCCCCAATAATTTTCATCGCAATCAATGGCTCCATTTTCAACAGTGCCGCGATATCGTAACGTGGCCCGGTGATGGCTTGATTCAAACTCGCGCAGGCCACGCTTAATTCAAACTGACCGAGCGATTGATCAATGCGCCCCTTTAGTTTGAGCACCCGGGTTAAATCTTGCCATTGAGCAGCCTCTCCCTGCGGGCCAAAATAATACGCAGCCAGATCATGTACCACCTGATCAATGGCTATGGCTTGTTGGTCATGCCAGGCAATGAATGATGTTTGGGTAGCGACGGATTGTTCGGGTAAATTCACACAGGCTGCTGCCAGCAACGAAACTCCATGCGCCAAGCCAAATAACCGCTGTCGCAGGAGAATTTCCGGCTGATCAAATGCATATCCGATACGACCCGGCAGCGCTTTTAATGGCTCAGCGGCCGCGACAGAAGATGGGGGAGGTGACTCTACGCGCAACACTGCGGATGGTGCATCGGGAGTTTGAGATTGCCCCTGCTCGTAAGTAGCAAGCGCCGGAACCTCTTGTGGATACGCAATAACCCGTGCCTTGGACTCGGGCTCCGATTCAGACCCTGCTGCCGCCTTTTCTTGAGCGCAAAGCACTGCGGGCAGCAGCCAGCCAACAACCAGCCAGTGTTTCACGGTGTGCCGATCAATCCACCACTGGGCGAACTGGGCACTGCAGAATAAAACTTCTTGGGCATGCGTCCTGCCAGCCAAGCTTCTCGCCCCGCTTCAACGGCTTTTTTCATCGCACCTGCCATGCGTACCGGGTCTTGTGCCACAGCAATCGCAGTATTCATTAATACACCATCACAACCCAGTTCCATCGCAATAGCCGCATCTGAAGCCGTGCCTACACCAGCATCCACCAGCACCGGCACTTTGGCTTGGTTGATGATGAGTTGCAGATTCCACGGATTCAAGATGCCCATGCCGGAACCAATAAGCGATGCCAGCGGCATGATCGCTACGCAGCCGATATCCTCCAACATGTGCGCCTGAATCGGGTCATCCGCACAATACACCATGACATCAAAACCATCCTTGACCAGAATCTCTGCTGCCTTCAGAGTTTCAGGCATATTGGGAAACAGGGTATGCGGGTCTCCCAGCACCTCGAGTTTCACCAGCGTATTGCCGTCCAGCAACTCACGCGCCAAACGCAATGTGCGCACAGCTTCATCCGCCGTAAAGCACCCTGCGGTGTTAGGCAAAATCGTAAATTGATCAGGCGACAATACGTCCAACAATGATGGCTGCCCCGGCTCTTGACCGATGTTCATGCGCCGAATCGCCACCGTGACAATCTCTGCGCCAGACGCATCAATCGCAGCGCGCGTTTGCGCAAAATCCTTGTATTTACCTGTACCCACAAGCAAGCGCGAGGCATACGGCCGGCCAGCGATCACAAGAGAATCGGCCACCGTGGCATGGATTTGGTTTAACACTTGGTTCATGGAACGATTAACTCCTTGTGTGGATTAGCCGCCACCAACGGCGACAACAATTTCTATACGATCGCCAGTAGTCAGCAGTGTTTCTGCATGGCGGCTTTTGGGCACAATCACACCATTTCTTTCAACTGCAACGCGCTTTCCGGTGAGGTTGCGCAAATCCAGCAGCACGGCTACCGACAGCGACGTCGGCAGCATTAGTGTTTCGCCATTAATAATAACTTCCATAGCGTAATTTTACTTCAGCAAACGTCGTTACGTCAGCCGCAGTGCGCTCCAGAACGCCCAGCCGGCGTATACTCCCCAAGCTTCAAAAGCTACGGCAATCGCTGATCAACCACCACGTGGATGCCTTTTGTTCCCGGCTTCACCACCGCGCTGCTGCCGGTCAAATCTCCGCTGGCGGGCATGGCTTGGCCAGATTTTGAGATGCGCACTTCAATACGCAGCTCCTTTGCAGATGAAATTTTGTTGTCCGGCGACATGGCCTGACTGTCATCGAGGTTGAAATCAAAGGGCAAATCGGCCACGCGCACACGCTTAATGGCGAGCGGCATCCGTGGACCATTCACGGCGCGGGCGAAGATAAAGACTGTTTCATCAGCCGTGGTTTGCGCGCGTTGCTCGGGGCCAAGTTCGACGCGACCGCTGACAGCGCCGGCTTGTGCTGACGGTGTGCCGCTTGCCGTATTTTGCGGCGTACCCATTGCAGCATTGCTTTGCATTCCTACAGCAGCAACCCCGGCAAGGGTTGCGCGATCCGACGCCCCATCGCTCAGCTCGCGTGCTTTGGCGATGCCTGCGGCAATATTTCGACCATCATCCGATTGCGGATCAACCTGTTGCTGCAAATGTTCCCAGTGCGCAATGGCAACCTTGTAATGGCCTTCTTCAAACGCAGCAGCACCCGCAAGATAGAGCACTTTACCGTTGTCAGGCTCGAGTTGCAGCGCTTGTAAAATCAGCTCGCTAGGACGGCCGGCAAGCGCACCATTTTTTTGTGCCAGCACTTCAGCCAGATCAGCTAGCAACGAAGCATTTTGGTTAAGTGTCGGCCCGACTCGCCCCAACGCACGCTCGGCTTCATCCAGCCGACCCGTGAGCTTATAGGCACGGGCAAGCATGCCCCAACCTTCCGGGTTATTCGGGTTCTTCTGCATTTTTTCTTCGAGTCGCGCGATCAATTGATTGATCTTGTCCATCGCCTGCGCATCGTCATATTGAACAGCCGCATTGCGACTCGTCAATCCTGCAGGGCTGCCAATCAGGGTATACAAGCCAATTGCAATGACTGAAACCAAAATGGCCAGCACCCACCCATCGTGACGGGGTTTATGGTTTGCTATTACAGATATATTGGCCTCTGACCCTGCGATGTCATCCAGCAACTGACTTTGCAATTCCTCTTTTGCTTGCGCATGTCCGGCAGACGAAATCACCCCATTTTTATAGTCGCGCTCAAGCTCTACTAAACGGTCATGGTGAATCGTTGTGTTGAGCACGGCCGGAAAGTCGGCGCTGGCGACACGGCGTTGCGCTGTTTGTTTACGCCACCATGGGCGCAACAATGAAAAAAGAGTGACAAGCAAGAGCGCGGCAGCAGTAAAAATGAATAAGATCATATTTTTTATCGGTCTGTTTTATCCAGCAACGCGGCAGCCTGGCGGCGTTGTTCATCAGAAAGCTCAGGCATAACTACTTGACGGCGGCGGCGCAGCAGCCAGATCAGGGTGATCAAACCACCCCCCATGAGCAGAAAAGGCCCGCTCCAGAGTAACCATGTGGTGGGTTTGAACGGTGGCCGGTAACGCACAAAATCACCATACCGCGCGACCATGAAATCAAGAATTTCCTGATCGGTTTTACCTGCTGCAATCAGACTGCGAATTTCACGTCGCAGATCATTCGCCAAGTCAGCACGCGAAGCAGCAAGGGTTTCGTTCTGGCACACCAGGCAACGCAATTCTTCGCTGATAAACAGCATGCGTTTTTCAACGGCCTCGTCCGGCGCCAAGGGCAGCGCCTCGCTCGCCAACGCCGGCAGGATTGGGCTGATCAACAGAAATAAAAAAATTAAAAAGCGACAAAATTTCATCGGGAGAGACTTTCAATCAACGGCAGAATTTTATTGGCCAACGCATCTGGCGTAATCGGCCCAGTGTGCTTCATGCGGATAATTCCCTGCTTGTCGATGACATAGGTTTCCGGCACACCATACACGCCGTAGTTAATACCAACACGGCCATCGGCATCGACAGCAACGAGCGTATACGGATTGCCCAAGTTGGCGAGCCACGCATTGCCATCCGCATCCTGGTCTTTGTAATCCAACCCAATAATCGGTACACGGCCCGTTTTGGAAAACTCAACTAAAACAGGATGTTCCTCCCGGCACGAAACACACCAAGAGGCCCATACATTCAATAGCCACACCCGACCCTTCATGCCAGTGCTGGAAAAGCTCTTGGTCGGATCAACCAACTGGCGCAAAGTGAAATTTGGCGCTGGCTTACCGATCAACGGAGAAGGTATATCATGCGGATCCCGCGTTAAACCCACAGCCAAAAAAGCGACTAGTACGGCAAAAGCGATCAGGGGTAATAAAAACCGCTTCATGCAGTTGCCTCTGCGGGCACGGTTGCGGAAGTCTTGACACGCAAACGATAACGACGATCAATCAGTGCCAGAAAACCACCCGCCGCCATGAGCAGACAACCACCCCATATCCATTCAACAAAGGGCTTGAAATACACTCGAACGCTCCATGCACCTTTGTTATCGAGCGGCTCGCCCAATGAGACATAAATATCACGCGTAAAGCCAGCATCAATCGCCGCTTCGGTCAGCGGCATTTCAGAAGAAAAATATACGCGTTTTTCCGGATGCATGATTTTGATCAACTGGCCATTTTTCGATAACTCTACTGTGCCACGGGTCGCTCGATAATTCGGACCCGGAGCCGCATTATCAATATTGATTAGCCGTAGCATGTAACCACCCACGGTAACTGAATCACCCGCTTGCATACGTACATCTTTTTCTTCTTGATAACCCCCAACAAGGGTAACCCCGAGGACAAAAACAGCAATACCAAAGTGCGCTACATGCATGCCCCAAAAGGATGGTGGCGGATAGCCAGTACCCTTTTTAAGCCGTTCGATGATTTGAAAAATCGTGCTTGATGCAATCCACACGGCCAGCAAACAACCCATCGCCGTCATCGGCGTCCACACCCCCATCAATTTAGGCAGTGCCATGCCCGCGATTAAAGACAACACCAGACTGATGCGCAAGCGGCTCGCCATGTCTTTCAGATCTGCCTGCTTCCACCGCGCCATTGGGCCAATAGCGATCAGGATCAGCAAGGGCACCATCACCGGCACAAACACTGTATTGAAATACGGCGGACCAACGGATAATTTTCCCAGGTTCAGCGCGTCAATCAGCAAGGGATAGAGCGTGCCCAGCAGCACGCTACCTGCAGCCACCACCAACAAAACGTTATTGATCAGCAGCAGGGTTTCACGCGAAACCAGCTCAAACATTCCGCCCTGGCTTACCTTGGGCGCACGCCAGGCAAACAGCGTGAGCGAAGAACCGATGACCACAGCCAGCAACAGCAAAATATATATGCCTCGCTTGGGGTCGGACGCAAAAGCATGCACTGACGTGAGCACGCCGGAGCGAACTAGAAAAGTACCCAAGAGTGACAGTGAGAACGCAGTAATAGCCAAAAATACCGTCCAGTTTTTAAATGCACTGCGCTTTTCAGTAATCGCCAGAGAGTGAATCAACGCTGTGCCAACCAGCCAGGGCATGAAAGAGGCATTTTCAACCGGATCCCAAAACCACCAGCCACCCCAGCCCAGCTCGTAATAAGCCCAGCGGCTACCCATGGCGATGCCGATGGTCAAAAACACCCAGGCGGCTTGCGTCCAGGGCCGCGTCCAGCGCGCCCAGGCGGCATCCATCCGGCCTGAAATCAGCGCCGCAATCGCAAAGGCAAAAGCTACAGCAAATCCCACATAGCCCATGTAAAGCATGGGCGGATGAAACACGAGGCCGGGATCTTGGAGCAAGGGGTTTAAATCGCGGCCTTCAGCTAACCCGGGCAAGATTCGGCCAAACGGGTTGGACGTAAACAAGATAAAACCCAACATACCCAAACTCACTAATCCCAGTACCGCAATCACTCGCGCCACCATGATGTCCGGCAAGCTGCGAGAAGCCACCGAGACCGCCGCGCCCCAGCCAGCCAACAGCATCACCCATAGCAATAAAGAACCTTCATGCCCGCCCCATACAGCAGCAAACTTGTAGATATTCGGCAATTGAGAATTGGAGTTTTGCGCGACATAAGCCACCGAAAAATCGTTTGTCAAAAAACTCTGCGCCAGACACAGAATGGAAAATACCAGCAGCAAAAAATGCGTTTGCGCCGCAGGTCGAGCCAAGGCAACCCAGGAGGCATAGCGCACCGGATGCTGTGCGCCGATGAGCGGTAGCACGCCCTGCAAGAAAGCGACGATAAAAGCGAGGATGAGTGCGAAGAGCCCTAGCTCGGGGATCATGTTTTGTATCATTTTTTCTGGGCCCTTTTTAAGGCATCCGCCGCTTCGGGAGGCATGTAATTTTCATCATGCTTGGCCAGCACTTCACTGGCAACGAACTGCCCGCCTTGCTCCAGGCGGCCCTGCACGATAGCGCCTTTTCCATCACGGAACAGGTCCGGCAGAATACCGGTATAGGCAACGGGAATTTCTTTTGCGGTATCGGTGATGATGAAACGCGTTGTCATTCCCTCGCGCTGAATGGAGCCTGTTTTGACCAGCCCGCCCATGCGGAAGGCTTTACTTTGCGGTGATTTCCCCGCAAACACATCCGATGGCGTGACATACAGCGCAATATTGCTGTCCAGTGCTTTCAATACAAATAGGGCGGCCATGGCGAGCGACGCCAAGCCGCCAAAAATCAGGGCGATACGTTTATGACGGGGTTTCATTGCGTGTACTATCCAGGTTGTCATCCAGTTTTTCAGCCAGTCGCTCGCGGGCCAGGTTGCGGCGAACCTCACTCAGACGCCGGCTGACCAGCAAAGGTTCCACCATCAGCAGCAAACCGCAGGCGCCAAAGCTGCCCCAGACATACAGGGCATAACCGCCCATAGCGAAAAATTCGCCTATGCTATTCCAGTGCATGTTTCACCCATTCAGTATGCCGTTCGCGTTCTAGCATGATGGCGCGCAAGCGCATCAGCGAGACGGCAATGGAATACATCCAGAAGGCCAATGCCATCAGCAGCATGCCCCACAGCATGGTTTGCGCCATCGAGGGCGCGCGCGTGAAATTAATGCTTGAGCCTTGGTGCAAGGTATTCCACCACTTGACAGAGAAATAAATGATCGGCACATTGACCACGCCGATCAGAGCCAGAATCGCTCCGGCCTTGTCGGCGCGGCGCGGATCGTCAATCGCGGATTGTAAGGCGATAAAGCCAATGTAGAGAAAAAAGAGAATCAGTTCGGAAGTCAGCCGCGCATCCCACACCCACCATGCCCCCCACATCGGCTTGCCCCAAAAAGCCCCCGTCCATAAACTCAGCGCAGCCATGAGTGCCCCCGTCGGGGCTAGTGCCTGCGCCATCATGCTCGACAGGCGCGTATTCAGCGCCAAACCCAGACCCGCCCAAAACGCCAGCGCCAGATAAATGATCATCGACATCCACGAGGCCGGCACATGCACGAAGATGATGCGGTAGCCTTCGCCTTGTTGGGCGTCGGTTGGCGCAAGAAAAAATGACACCCACAGACCTGCTACGCCGAAGATCAGCGCCAGTACCCAGAACAGCGGGATAAGACGTCCAGCCAGCGGGTAAAAACTTTGCGGACTGGCAAAGCGAAACCAGTTGATTATTTTCGTATTCATAAAGTTACGCGAAGCGGTATCCAGCAGGACGGCGCTGATGAAGCAACTGCGCTACAAGACAGCCGATCAAAAAACGCTCTCCGCGCCGTAGCGGATGGTGATACGGCAAAGCAGTCATGTCAAAATCACTCAAGTGCAATCTTCAACGCCGCCGTCGTTGCCCACGGCGCAAAAAAAACCGCCAGCGCCAGCAAAGCCGCCAACAGCGACAAATGTCCCTCAAAACCCAAACCCGTATTTTGCGCTTCAACCGCGCCAGCACCAAAAATCAGCGTCGGGATGTATAGCGGCAAAACCAGCAATGCAAGCAATGCACCACCGCCACGCACACCCAGTGTCAGCGCCGCACCCATGGCACCAATCAGCGACAGCAACGGCGTGCCCAACAGTAACGACAAACCAAGAATGCCCAGGGTCTGTACATCCAGACCGAACTGCAAGCCAAGCAAGGGCGCCAAAAGCACCAGCGGCAACCCGCACAACAACCAGTGCGCCAGAATTTTACCGGTAATCAGCACCGCCAAGGGGGACGGCGAAAGCACCATCTGCTCCAGCGTGCCATCCTGATGGTCCGCCGCAAACAATCGAGGCAGACCCAGCAAGGTCGCCAGGAGGGCGGCCACCCACAGCACACCAGGCGCGATTTTTTTCAGCAGCGCAGGTTCCGGCCCGATGCCGAGAGGAAACAAGCTAACGACAATGACAAAAAAGAAGATCGCCGTCAGCACTTCGCTTTTGCGCCGCAAAGCAAGCAGTACATCGCGCCTGACTGTGGCAAAAAAAGCACTCATAAGCTGGCTCATAAAATCAGCTGCTGCCCGCCAGGCAAAGGTAGTGGCTGATGGCTGGTGAGCACGGCCAAACCGCCACCGGCAAGATGCTCGCCCAAAAGCAAACCCAACAACTGCACCGCGCCACTATCCAGCGCATTAAACGCTTCATCCAGCACCCACAAAGCAGCCGGGCGCGTTAACAAGCGGGCGAGCAATACGCGTCGCTTTTGTCCGGCAGACAATACTCGCACCGGCAAAGCCTCTCGCCCACGCAAACCCAGACGCTTGAGCGCAGACAGGGCATCTTCTTCGCCCAAACGCAAGCCGTCTAATGCCGCTGAAAACTGAAGGTTCTCCAGCGCGCTCAGCTCGTCTTTTACCGCCACATGGTGGCCCAGATAAATCAGCTCACGACGAAAATCGGATTCATCCGCTGCCACATCAACCCCGCGCCAAGTAATTTCACCCGCATCCGCCGGAGATAATCCGACCAAAAGCCGCAGCAAGCTGGTTTTGCCAGCGCCATTTTCACCTTGCACATGCAGCCATTCGCCCGCAGCGAGCGAAAAGGAGATGTCCGCAAAGAGGCGACGTTCTCCACGAGAACAGGCGAGGCCGGAAACTTTTAGCATGGCGGCCATTCTACTGCCGTCAAGTACTTTCATTCGTCAGCAGCCGATAGGGGCGATAGAATATGCACTCCGCCGCATTACTGAGGCGAA
The DNA here is from genome assembly GCA_036569545.1 of Rugosibacter sp. Taxonomy (GTDB): domain Bacteria; phylum Pseudomonadota; class Gammaproteobacteria; order Burkholderiales; family Rhodocyclaceae; genus Rugosibacter. Next base: position 11,005 of record DATCQI010000097.1, read on the forward strand.
TTTTCCATCGCTTTCTTGTTGCTTTTTTGGTCACCCGCTCATGCTTGTCGCATCCAATATCACCATTCAGTTTGGTAGCAAACCCCTGTTTGAAAACGTCTCCGTCAAATTTGGCGACGGCAATCGCTATGGCCTGATCGGTGCCAATGGCTCTGGCAAAACCACGTTCATGAAAATTCTGGCGGGTGTGATTGACTCTTCCGCCGGGAACGTCTCACTCGACCCAGGCGAGCG
>DATCQI010000098.1:0-24966 GCA_036569545.1 Rugosibacter sp.
ATTCAGCTCACCATCGGGGCCAATGTCACCGTGGGTCATCTGGTAATGCTGCATGGCTGCACCATCGGCGAAGGATCGCTGATCGGCATTCAAAGCGTGATTCTGAATGGCGCGGTGATCGGCGAACAAAGCCTGATCGGCGCGAATTCACTGATTCCCGAAGGCAAGATCATCCCGCCGAGATCTCTCGTCATGGGCTCGCCTGGCAAGGTGGTGCGAAAATTAAGCGATGAGGAGGTCGCCCGCATTGCGCACAGCGCACAACTGTATGTGGCGAATGCAGCGCGTTATCGCAAGACGCTGACGAATATCCCGCAGACCCGTTGAAAAGTCGGCGCTGATGAGACGGCAGCAGCATCGCTATCGGGCGCAGGAGCCTCTTAAAAGATAATGTCTAGTGTACCCCAGCGCCATCATCAACAATCGCCGAGTTTGGCCAGTACATGTGCCCGTTTCTATGGTTGCTCATGATAGTGATCATGAGCAAGATCGTATCGGCCATCGTCAGGTGTGTCGGGCGAAGCCTTATTCTCTTCATTCTGGGACCGAAGTACGGGATGGGTTCCTTATCCTGATCATGCCTCTGCTCACTATAGTTGGCCACCACAGCCCAGAATAGCTGGATACGGGAGCAGAAATAGCATGAGGATCACAATGAAACGTCACCTAAAATAAACATAGCCCCTAAAGGGCTTTAGCGGGCTGGCTGAATAGCATTAAGTTCGTTTCTGGAAGGCGCTGGTACAACGACGAGTGGTATTCTTTGCGGTGCCGACTGTGGCACCTGAACGAATATCTCGCCCTTTTTAATCATGCCCAGTTCAAACCGCGCACGTTCTTCGATGGCATCCAGGCCGGATTTCAAATCGCGTACTTCGGCATCCAGCCCGGCGTTGCGCTCCTCCAGCGTCTGATTAGCCTCGCGCTGCGCATCCAGTTGTCGGCTGGTTTCCCATACACGAAGCCAGCCTCCCTTGCCTAGCCACAATGGATATTGCAACAGGGCGATGAGGACAACCAGCAGCCAGGTCAGCCGGCTCATTGAGCAGAGATTTACTTACGCAAGTTGTAAAACGCACCAATACCAGGGTAGCCACCTATGCCGCCGAGATCTTCTTCAATACGCAGCAACTGGTTGTATTTGGCGATTCGATCGGAGCGCGATAGCGACCCCGTCTTGATCTGCAAGGCATTCAAGCCTACAGCAATATCGGCAATGGTTGAATCCTCGGTTTCTCCTGAACGATGTGAAATGACGGATGTATAGCCTGCGCGCTTGGCCATTTCGACGGCAGAAAATGTTTCGGTCAGCGTGCCGATTTGGTTAATCTTGATGAGGATGGAATTGGCGATGCCCTGCTGTATGCCTTCGCTGAGTATCCTTGGATTGGTCACAAACACGTCATCACCAACAATTTGTACTTTCTTGCCCAGACGCTCGGTAAGCAGCTTCCAGCCTGGCCAGTCTGCCTCGCTCATGCCGTCTTCAATGCTGATGATGGGATAACGATCAGCCAATGTCGCAAGATAATCGGTGAAAGCGGCCGAAGAGAGCTCCAGCTTTTCAGAAGCCAGCATATAGTGGCCATCGCGGTAAAACTCGGAAGCTGCGCAGTCGAGCGCTAGCGCCACATCCTGGCCGGGAGTGTAACCAGCGGCTTCGATGGCGCGCAAAATGAGCTCGATGGCTTCATCATTTCCCGCCACATTTGGTGCAAAACCGCCTTCATCGCCCACCGTGGTGGGGTAGCCTTTTTTATCCACCAGTTTTTTCAAATGCTGAAATACTTCAGCACCACAACGCAATGCTTCACGGAAAGACTGCGCGCCAACCGGCACTATCATGAACTCCTGAATATCCAGATTATTGTTGGCATGCGCGCCACCGTTGATGACATTCATCATGGGCACCGGCATTTGCATCGGTCCAGAGCCACCGAAATAACGATATAGCGGCAAGCCAGCTTCTTCTGCTGCGGCCTTGGCTACAGCCATCGAGACGGCCAGAATGGCATTCGCACCGAGGCGTGATTTGTTGTCCGTGCCATCCAGCTCAATCAGCGATTGGTCAATGAAGGCCTGCTCTTCGGCATCCAGCCCGATGATGGTTTCAGAAATTTCGGTGTTCACATTTTCAACTGCGCGCTCGACTCCTTTGCCGAGATAGCGGCCAGCATCGCCATCGCGCAGCTCGATGGCTTCACGCGAGCCGGTGGAAGCGCCCGATGGCACCGCCGCGCGGCCCATGATGCCAGACTCCAGCAACACGTCTGCTTCAACAGTAGGATTGCCGCGCGAATCCAGAATTTCACGGGCGACGACATCAACAATTGCACTCATGGTGATCCTTGAAAAAGTAATTAAAAATGGGTAGCGAAGCCGCGACGTTTAACCGCGGCATCCAGTTCAAGCAAAGTTTCCAAAAGCTCGGGCATATCTGCCAGCGGCCAGGCATTGGGGCCATCCGAGAGCGCCTGGGCAGGGTTGGGGTGGGTTTCCATGAACAACCCGGAAATACCCACCGCCACTGCCGCACGTGCCAAGACAGGCACAAACTCGCGTTGCCCACCGGAAGATGCGCCCTGCCCGCCCGGCAATTGTACCGAATGGGTGCCATCGAACACGACGGGACACGAAGTTTCACGCATGATCGCCAAACTGCGCATGTCGGAGACCAGATTGTTGTAGCCAAACGATGCGCCGCGTTCGCAAACCATGATGGTGTCTGCACCAGCATTGGCTTCTTTGGCTTTAGCCACGACATGTTTCATGTCACCCGGTGCAAGAAACTGGCCTTTCTTGATATTCACCGGTTTGCCGGATGCCGCACACGCCTGAATGAAATCTGTTTGGCGACACAGAAAAGCCGGCGTTTGCAATACATCAACCACGCTGGCAACAGCCGCAATCTCATCTTCTGCATGTACGTCGGTTAACACCGGCACGCCAATTTGTTGCTTAACCTCGGCCAGAATTGCCAGGCCGGTATCCATGCCCAATCCGCGAAAGGACTTGCCGGAGCTACGATTGGCCTTGTCGTAGGACGATTTGTAAATAAAGTTAATGCCCAGTGCAGCACAAATCTCTTTTAGTCGCCCCGCTGTATCAAGCGCCATCTGCCGCGACTCAATCACGCAAGTGCCCGCAATAAGGAACAGCGGCTGATCGAGACCCACATTGAAATGGCAGAGTTTCATGGCATGGCCCGCTCATTTTGCTGCGATGTTTGCTTCGATCGCCGTGCCACCAGCGCCGACTTTACGTAAGCAATGAACAGCGGGTGGCCATTTCGGGGATTGGACGTGAATTCCGGGTGGAACTGGCAGCCAATGAACCACGGATGCTGGCTTTCCGGTAGTTCAATCATTTCACATAATGGGTTGCCTTCCGCCGAAACACCGGAAACAATCAGCCCGGCCTGCTCCAGGCGCGGCAGATAAGCGTTATTCACCTCAAAACGGTGACGATGGCGTTCGGTAATCACATCCTGGCCGTAGATTTTGTGCGCTAACGAAGCGTCTTTAAGTTGACATTTTTGCCCGCCAAGACGCATGGTGCCACCTAAATCAGAATTAGCATCACGCTGTTCGATTTTGCCTTCGCGATCCAGCCATTCGGTAATCAGCGCAATTACCGGATGCGGACTGGCGGCATCAAATTCTGTGCTGTGTGCCTCGGCAAGCCCGGCCACATTGCGCGCAAATTCGATCACTGCGAGCTGCATGCCCAAGCAGATGCCCAGATACGGCACCTTGTTTTCACGTGCATAGCGAATGGCTGCAATCTTGCCCTCGGTGCCACGCCGACCAAAGCCGCCGGGAACAAGAATCGCATCCATGGCTAGCAGTGCATCACAACCGTGCTTTTCCAGCATTTCAGAGTCAATATAATGCACTTTCACTCGGCTACGCGTGTGAATACCTGCATGCACGAGGGCTTCGGTCAGGGATTTATAGGATTCCGTCAGATCAGTATACTTTCCGACAAAAGCGATATTCACTTCGTCTTGCGGGTGTTCGAGCGCATCGACCAGCTTGTTCCAGACAGAGAGATCAGCCGCTCGCGCAAGAATGCCGAGCGTGTGGCACACAATCTCATCCAGCATCTGGTCGTGCAGCATGGACGGAATCTTGTAAATGCTGGTGGCATCCAGAGCAGAAATCACGGCTTCCGGCTGAACATTGGTGAACAGCGCAATTTTTGCGCGCTCATCCGCCGGCAAGGGCCGATCGGCACGACACAGCAGAATATCGGGCTGAATACCGATCTGGCGCAGTTCCTTGACTGAATGCTGGGTGGGTTTGGTTTTTAACTCGCCTGCTGTCGGTATCCAGGGCACCAGCGTGAGGTGAATATAACAGGCGTTATTTTTACCCTCCTGAATGCCCATTTGACGAATAGCTTCAAGGAACGGCAGGGATTCAATATCACCCACGGTGCCGCCCACTTCGACAATCGCTACATCAGCCCCTTCAGCACCGCGTTTGATGTACTGTTTTATCTCATCCGTAATATGAGGAATTACTTGAACAGTCTTTCCTAAGTACTCGCCACGACGCTCTTTTTTTATAACAGACTCGTAAATCTGTCCAGTAGTGAAATTATTGCGGCGACCCATTTTGGCGCTGGTAAAGCGCTCGTAATGACCTAAGTCCAGGTCAGTTTCAGCACCATCTTCAGTGACGAAAACCTCACCATGCTGGAATGGTGACATGGTTCCCGGGTCAACATTGATATAGGGATCAAGCTTGAGATGAGTGATCTTAAGACCACGCGATTCTAGGATCGCGCCCAAACTTGCAGCAGCGATGCCCTTGCCCAGACTGGACACGACACCACCAGTAACGAAAACGTATTTAGCCATGAAATTACAGGTGCGAGAAATTCCAATGATAGCGGAAATTTTCCTGCTCGATGGAAAGGCGCGCTACTGCTACCAGATCCTGCCCATTGATCATTGTACTCCGACAAAAAATTTGGTATTTATACCTCTCAGACACCTGAAAATGAGGGGACACACGAACTATATTCACGCAAATAATGTGTGTGATGTACCAACAAAAAAGTCAGCTGCGTCCAGCTGAAAAAGTATTGGGTTCGTATTGCGTACTTATGTACTATGCTGCTAGACGACGGCAGACAGGCTCGGCCTTCATTTACCTGCCCGTCACTATGCGGACTAGAGATTGATTAACTGGCCTTCTCCCAAGCACCGCAAAAATGAGACTGGATGCTTCTCACTTTTCTATTTTGCGGCGCTCAGAAGATATTGGCGAGCCGTGTGCAGATCAAAAAGACCGTGTGATCATTGCACCTCCGCCCCAGTCCGGACTGGCGTCTGAAAAACCACTTACGACATAGCCCTGTGCTTTCCAGTCCTGATTGATTTTATGACTGACAAACGCAGTAGCACCACGCTGCGATACACCTGTTGACGTGACTTTCTGCCGCATATCCAGTATCAGACCACCACTGGTTAGCTCCGAGAACTTGTATACCCCGCCCACCGAGCCATAGAAAACATTGTCCAATCGAAGCCCTGGAGCATCGCCCATCACCTTGTAGCCCACAGTACCCAAAGCAGTGAACTTGCCAATAGTTTTGTACACATCCACCTGCGCAGAATAGTCATCTACACCCGTACCCAGGCCCTTTTTTTCATCTGCCGTCCCGAACTTGACCTTACCGGTCAGGTCGATCAGCAATGGATTCGGTCCGCTTTCGCTATAGGCATTATAAGTGGCGCCCGCTACGACATCCCCCAGCCCTTCTTCGGTAGTGCGGTGAGCAGGTTGCGCTGTTCGCAACACAATACCCCCTTGGGTCACGTTGCCAGGACCCGTAATCCGAACATAGGGAACAGTCAGCTGAAAAGCCCAGCGCCCGGTTTCGTACCTGCCGGTGAGAGGGATATACAGGATATCGGTGGACTGCGTGCCACCGTACTTGCCCGAACTGTAATCCAAGCCCGTGGTAAGGCTGAAGTTAGAATCCCCGGCGACCGCCGGGGCTGAGACCACAATCATGGCAGAGAGCGCGCTCGCCATGATCGTACGTTGTGTCATGTTTCGCATAGTTTTACCTTAAAAATCTGAATAATATTATGAATGCTCCGGACGTTCGACATGCTCCGGACGTTCGACATGCTCAGGACGCTCGACATGCTCAGGGCGTTCGACACGCTCAGGACGTTCTACCTTCTCAAGACGTTCTGCTTTTTCCACACGCTCAGCTTTCTCGACTCGCTCCACTTTTTCGTGCTTTTCAGTTTTTTCAATGCGCGCTTGATTGCGTTCCAGCCGCTCCTGGGCATTTTTCAACCCACGATTGTCCGGACTTTTTTCAAGATTTTTGCTAACGCTGTTCAATCCCTGGCTGAGCGGCTGATTGGGTGTCGTAATCGTTGTGGTACCCGTGGCCGTAGGCGTAGTAGTGACCGTGTCTGCAGCTAATACAAGATTGCTGCCGCCGATAAAAAATGCTACGCCCAGCGCAGCGGCGATATGAGTTTTGGTAAACATGAAGTTCTCCTATTGAATAAAACTGTCAAGTAATAAAATAATCCGTAACTATCCGGGCCAATTTTTTAAGCGTAACTATAATAAATAGCTCCAGAGTTTTCATACTAAAATCACCGCCTTGATTACGTCCACTACGGACCGACAGACGGCATAATTCGACGGATGAATGGGTTTTCTTGTAGAGGGAATGCCTCACGTGTTGCGGATTTGTATCCCAACGGCCTTGCCCGTTCGACCATTCGCATTGATTAATTAAGCATGGAGAGCAGTACAAAACACTGATAAAAACAACGCTTTGAAGCGAACTCTCTTCTTATCGAACAACAACCTTCGCAGTATAATCTGCGCCTTTCATCCAGCAGGAACTTCCATGGAAGCCGAACGCATCAACGCCGTTGCCAACCATATCAGCAATCTAAAAATGCGTGCCCAAGAACTACGGAGGTATCTTTGACTACGATGCCAAGGCATCACGGCTAGAAGAAATCATTGGCTTACTAGAAGACCCAAAAATCTGGGACGATGCGGAAAAAGCTCAAGCTTTGGGCCGAGAACGCAAAACTCTGGAATCCGTTGTGCTGAGCCTGGATCGGATCACGCAGCGACTGACCGACGGACACGAACTGTTTGACTTGGCCAAAGGCGAAGATGACGAGGGCACACTCATCGCGGTCGAAAGTGATTTAGTTGCCGTCGAACAAGAAGTCAGCGGCCTTGAATTCCGCCGCATGTTTAACAACCCGGCGGATGCCAATAACTGCTTTATTGATATTCAAGCGGGCGCAGGAGGCACTGAAGCATGCGACTGGGCCAGCATGCTGCTCAGGCAATACCTCCGTTATTGCGAAATCAAGAGCTTCAAAGTGGAGGTACTTGAAGAAACAGACGGCGATGTGGCGGGCATTCGCAGCGCCTCGTTAAAAGTCACGGGTGACTACGCCTACGGTTTATTGCGCACGGAAACCGGCGTGCATCGACTGGTGCGCAAAAGCCCGTTTGATTCCTCAGGCGGGCGACACACCTCATTTGCCAGCTTGTATGTGTACCCTGAAATTGATGATTCCATTGAGATTGAAATCAATCCGGCCGATTTGCGCGTCGATACTTATCGCGCCAGTGGCGCAGGCGGTCAGCACATCAACAAAACCGACTCGGCTATCCGCATCACGCATATGCCGTCCGGTATCGTCGTGCAATGTCAAAATGACCGCTCACAGCACCGCAACCGCGCCGAAGCCATGACGATGTTGAAGTCGCGCCTATATGAAGAAGAAATGCGCAAAAGAAAAGCCGTTGCCGATAAACTCGAAGCGGGTAAAACTGATGTCGGCTGGGGCCATCAGATTCGCAGTTATGTGTTAGATCAAAGTCGCATCAAGGATTTACGCACCAATGTTGAAACCTCGAACACGCAAAAAGTGCTCGATGGCGATCTTGATCCATTTATTGAAGCCAGCTTGAAGCAAGGCGTGTAATGTCTCGCGCCATATTTTATGCAAACACCGGACGATACCCATGAGCGAACAACCTGCTATTCCTGTCGATGAAAACGAGCATGGCGAGTTTCGCCAAAACCGCCTGATTGCTGAACGGCGCGAAAAACTCAAGGCATGGCGCGCGGCAGGCCAAGCGTTTCCCAACGATTTTTCGCGCGAAAATCTTGCGGAGCGGCTGGATGAACTCTATGCCGCAAAAACCCGCGAAGAGCTCGAGGCGACGCCGATTGCTGTCAAGGTAGCCGGCCGCATCATGCTCAAGCGCGTGATGGGCAAAGCGAGTTTCGCCACGATTCAGGATATGTCCGGGCGCATACAGATTTTCATCAGCAACGATTCCATTGGCGAAGCGGAACACAGTGCATTCAAGCATTGGGATAGCGGCGACATCATTGGCTGCGAAGGTACGCTGATGAAAACCAAAACCAATGAACTCACCGTGTATTGCAGCGAGATTCGTCTACTGACCAAATCCTTGCGGCCGCTGCCGGAGAAATTTCACGGCTTGACCGACATCGAGCAGAAATATCGCAACCGCTATGTCGACCTCATCACCAACGAGCAGACACGCCTCACCTTCGTCGCTCGCAGCCGCATGGTGCAGTCCATCCGCAATTACATGACGCATCACGGCTTTCTGGAAGTCGAAACACCGATGATGCATCCGATTCCCGGTGGTGCTGCGGCCAAACCATTCAAGACGCACCACAATGCGCTGGACATGGAATTGTTCCTGCGCATTGCGCCTGAGCTGTATTTGAAGCGCCTTGTCGTCGGCGGTTTCGAGAAGGTGTTCGAGATCAATCGCAATTTCAGAAACGAAGGACTCTCGCCACGCCATAATCCAGAATTCACCATGATGGAGTTTTACGAGGCCTATACCGACTATCGTAAACTGATGGACTTCACCGAAGGCCTGCTGCGTCATTCGGCACGCGAAGCGCTAGGCACCGAGGTATTCGAATATCAGGGCCGCACGCTGGATTTATCCAAACCCTTTGCCCGCTTTACCATCGTCAGCGCGATTCATCACTATCACCCCGGCTACTCATTTGAACAATTGAATGACATCACCTGGTTGCGGCAAAAACTGGCTGATTTGAAATGCGACCTCACCGCGCCGCATCTGTGCCACGCCGGGCTGGGCGGCTTGCAACTCGCCTTGTTTGAAGAAACGACCGAGGTAGAACTGTGGGAGCCTACCTATATTATCGACTACCCCGCCGAAGTCTCGCCCCTGGCGCGGCGCAGCGACAGTAATCCGGAAGTCACCGAGCGTTTTGAGCTATTCATCGTCGGTCGCGAAATTGCTAATGGTTTTTCCGAATTGAACGACCCGGAAGACCAGGCAGCGCGCTTTCAGGAACAAGCCAAGGCCAAGGAAGCAGGTGATGAGGAAGCCATGTTTTATGATGCCGACTACATTCGTGCTCTGGAATACGGCTTGCCGCCCACAGGCGGTTGCGGCATCGGCATTGACCGGCTCATCATGCTGCTTACCGACTCCGCCTCTATCCGCGATGTGATCCTGTTCCCGCAAATGCGTCCTGAATAAAGCCGCCGTCTCACCAGCGCCGACTTTTTTATGCACAGCACGCATAAAGCCTTGGTCATCGGCGCGGGACTGGCAGGCGCAGCCATCAGCGAGCGGCTGGCCAATCGCGGCTGGCAGGTTGATCTCTTCGAGCGCAACGCTGCACCCGCACAAGAAGCGTCGGGCAATCCTTCCGGCGTGCTGCTGCCGCTACTGACCAGAGATGATTCGCCAGCCGCACGGCTGTCTCGTGCCTGTTATCTCTATGCGCTGCGCCGTTTGGCTGAGCTGCCTGGCGTGCGCTGGTCGCCCTGCGGTGTGCTGCAGATTGCGCGCGACGCCGAACATGAGGCGCTGCAACGCAGCATCGTGGACGAATTAAATCTGCCTGCCGATCTGGTCAGCTTTCTAGATCATGCAGCTGCCGAAGCAAAAACAGGCCGTCCGCTGGCACATGGCGGCTGGTGGTTTCCCGCAGGGGGCTGGGTTAATCCGGCGAGCTTGTGCAACGCCCTGCTCGCCGCAGGCGGGGCAAGCATTCGCGCGCATTACGGCGTAACAGTGTCGCGCCTAGAGCCAACAGCATATGGCTGGCAGATATTTGACAACGCCAACAATTTGCTGGGCAGCGCGCCGCATCTGATTGTTGCGAACGCTCAGGCAGCTGACGCGCTGCTGCCTTGCCCCGTGCCGTTGACACTTGGGCCAATACGCGGCCAGATCAGCTACCTGGAGGAACTAGCGGATAATATCAGCCACCCGCCACTACGCCATGTGCTATGCCGTTTTGGCTATTTGACTCCGCCAGAATCAGGCACTCTCTGTATCGGTGCCAGCTTCGACAGCGGCGACAGCGATCTGCACAGCCGTCTGAGCGATCATCAAGGCAACCTGCAACGGCTTGAAGAATTGCTGCCGGGCGCAGCGCTGGGCATCGATGCCCGCTCACTGACAGGCCGCGTCGGCATACGCTCAACGGCGCGCGATCGCGTCCCGCTTGTCGGTACCCTCCCTGCCCCGCTGGCAGCCAAAGACGTGGAGCAAAGCACACTCATCAACATGCCGCGTATCCCCGGTTTGCATGTATTGCTGGGCCTGGGCGCACGCGGTATAGTCTGGGCACCGCTGGCAGCTGAATTGCTGGCCAGCCAGCTAGCAGGCGAGCCTTTGCCGCTTGAGCCGGCACTGCTCAGACTGATTGACCCAGCGCGTTTTTATCTGCAAGCTTTGCGGCGCAAAAATTTTAGTGGCAGTATCAACCTGTAACAACAGGTATCGTTTCCCCCATTGCCTGTTTGACTGCGCTATGCTACCTATCTGTTGACACTGTTCAGGAGAATTTTATGCAAACCACACCCTCCCCATCCCGCACTCACCCGTTGATACTCACCGCAGCCATCGCAGTGACTGCTGTTGCTTTGGCCGGCGTGGGTGTATTGACTGGCATACTTCCTAATCCAGCAGCTACACCCAAGCCTGAAACGCCCATCACCCAGCCACAGGAACTCGCTGCAGAAAAAAATGCCGAGCTTGCTGATCCCATCAAAATTTCGGATTCAACAGAGGCGGCTAAGTCTGCTCAATCCAAAAATTCTGCCCCGGCCCATAAACATGTGGCCAAAAAAGCCAGAACCGCCGTCTCACCAACGCCGACTTCTGCATCTGCATCCCCCGCCAAATGCCGTGATTGCGGTGTCGTCGAGCAAATTCGCACACTAACCGTTGAGCCCGAGGGCAGCGGCATGGGTGGCGTTGCCGGCGGCGTGGTGGGTGGCTTGCTGGGTAATCAGGTTGGCCAAGGCCGAGGACGCACCGTCGCTACAGTTGTTGGCTTGTTAGGTGGCGCGCTGGCCGGCAACAAGATTGAAAAAACCATGAAGAAAAAACAGACTTACGAAACGGTGGTGCGCTATGAAGATGGCACCACGCAAGTTTTCCCTAGCGAGGCACCACCCGGATGGCGCGAAGGTGACAAAGTTCGCTTGGATAACGGCACACTCATCAGCCGCTAATCCGCAACAAACCCATCATCAAAACGCTTCCCGGTCATCGCGACCTGGAAGCGTTTTTTTATCCGGATATTTATCCGGCGGGCACAGAATTCAGTCGCTCGAGTACCCGTTCGCGCCCCATCACTTCCAGCACAGCGTCAATCGCGGGAGATTGCGGCAAGCCTAGCAAGGCAACACGCAGCGGAATCGCCAGCTGCGGCATTTTCAACCCAAGCTCGGTAGCCGTTTGTTTCACTAACTGCCCCAACTCAGCCGCATGCCATGTGCAATCCGTTAAACGATCACGCAGAACCAATAAAGCAGTGCGTGCCGTCTCTGTTAAATGTTGCACACGGATCTCTTCGCTTGCATGCACCAGCACATAAAACGGGTGTACGACGTCAGCCAATTCGTTCAGATTGCCCGCCCGATCCCGATAAAGCGCAACCACCTTCGCAACGCCCGGACCACCCTCGGTTACGACGCCTTGCCGTGCCAAACGGCGCACAACCTCAGCCGCCAGGCGTTGCGGGTCAGCCGCCTTGATGTAATGCGCGTTAAGCCAATTGAGTTTTTCGGTATTGAATTGCGCGGCTGATGTGGTAATGTGATCGAGATCAAACCACTGCGTGAACTGTTCCATGCTGAACACTTCTTCATCGCCATGTGACCAGCCAAGGCGCGCCAGATAGTTCAGTACAGCTTCAGGTAGATACCCATCGTCGTCATACTGCATCACGGATACCGCGCCATGCCGCTTGGACAATTTTTGACCGTCGTCACCAAGGATCATCGATAAATGCGCGTAATTGGGCACCGGTGCCTCCAGCGCCTGCAACAAATTGATCTGGCGTGGCGTGTTATTGACATGATCGTCGCCGCGAATCACATGGGTAATGGCCATATCCCAGTCATCCACCACCACGCAAAAGTTGTAAGTTGGCGTACCATCGGCGCGGGCGATGATGAAGTCATCCAGCTCAGCATTGGCAACTTCAATTCGTCCTTTCACTTGATCGTCCCACGCCACCACGCCACTGCTCGGATTACGAAAACGCACGACAAATGGCAAATCGGGCGCTGGCGGTAAAGTCTTGCCAGGCTCAGGCCTCCAGCGGCCATCGTAACATGGCTTTTCTTTACGTGCCTCTTGCTCGGCACGCATTGCATCAAGCTCTTCTCGCGTGGTATAGCAAAGATAGGCCGTGCCTGCCGCCAGCATGTTGTTGATCACTTCCTTGTAACGCGCCATACGCTGCATTTGGTAAAACGGACCTTCATCGTAGTTCATCCCCAGCCATGCCATGCCATCGAGAATCGCCTGCACTGCTTCAGGGGTTGAGCGCTCGACATCCGTATCTTCAATACGCAAAATAAACTTTCCGCAGTGCCTCTGCGCATACGCCCAGGAAAACAAGGCAGTGCGAGCGCCGCCAATATGCAGGAAACCGGTGGGACTAGGGGCAAAACGGGTGCGTACAGTCATAGAATAAAAATGAACAGAGGATTAAGACCTTTGATTTTACGTCATCCCAGGTGCTAAGCGATTGACCTGACAGCCTATCTATGGTTAAATGTCAGGCTCTTTTCGCGGGCGGTTAACTCAGCGGTAGAGTGCCACCTTCACACGGTGGAAGCCACTGGTTCGATCCCAGTACCGCCCACCAGGCAAGTGCAGGTTTTCTATGTTTTTGCACAAAATGATCATTAACTCACTGTGAATAGGCGATTTAATCATTTATAAGCTCCAAACGAATTAACACACGAATATGTCAGATTGAGCCCCTTTGCTGCACTCTGTTATAGTTCAGCAAGGATTGAGATAGATCGTAGTTATTACTGATTTTTTATGTAATCAATGGCGTTTCCATGACTAAAGAAACAAAAGAACTCGTTTATTGCTACCACTGCCGCACACATCATCCGCGTGAAGAAATGCGTCGAATGGTTACCAAAACAGGCACGCGCTGGCGCTGTATTCGGAGCATTGAGGCCACCCAGCGAGGTCTTGAGGCTCGCGAAGCCTATGGCCGCCAAGTGTCTGAAATGAACAAAGCCGAATCCAAAGCGCGCGCCCAGCGCTTGAATAGTGCCTTGCAGGAAAAATAATCTGCAGACGCTACGCATGACACAGCCTGAAACTCAGACTGTGAGAGTTCTGCTGAAACAGAACTGGCTTGATGCCTAGACTGGTTACCACGAAACCTTATCGTTGCTGACCGTCGTGCAAGCCCAAAAGACATTGCTTGTGGTCTATTACTCAATGACAGGCGGCACTGAGCAAATGGCTCACGCCTTGATCAAAGGCGCCAAAGACTCTGATACCGATGGAAAGGTTCTCGCACAGCTCAAATTGGCGCCAGAGACTTCAGCAAGCGATGTGCTTGCCGCTGACGCCTATGTTTTTGCGACACCAGAAAATCTTGGCGCGGTTTCCGGGCTGATGAAAGACTTCTTTGACCGCTGCTATTATCCGGCGCTCGAAAAAATCACCGGGCGGGCCTATGCCACGATGATTTGCGCCGGCAGTGATGGCCACAATGCTGCTCGACAGATTGAGCGTATCGGCACTGGCTGGAGATTACGCGCCGTTGCCGATCCGCTGATTGTGTGCACGCAGGCACAAACAGCAGAAAAAATTCTGCGTCAAAAAATCATATCAGCAGAAGACCTTTTGCGTTGCAAAGCGCTCGGCAGCCTTATGGCTAACGGGTTGGCATTGGGTGTCTTTTGACCCCTCGCTACCTAATCAGCCTGCGCCATGCAGCACACAACGCAAATTATTGGCAAACTATTCGGCGGCCTGATCCAGATCAAATGCACGGTGCAAGGCGCGCACAGCCAATTCAAGATACTTTTCATCCACGACGACTGAAATCTTGATCTCTGACGTGGAAATCATCTGAATATTGATGCCTTCTTCAGCCAGCGTGCGAAACATTTTGCTGGCGACACCGGGGTGGGAGCGCATGCCGACACCCACTGCGGATACTTTGCAAATCTTGTTGTCCCCGTCAATTTTCAATGCGCTGACATGTGGCTTTATTTGCTCTTCCAGCATTTTTTTCGCCCGCGCATATTCACTGCGATTCACAGTGAATGAAAAGTCGGTCGTTTCATCATGGCCAACATTCTGGATGATCATATCGACATCAATGTTGGCCTCAGCAATCGGGCCGAGAATCTGGTAAGCAATACCCGGCCGATCCGGCACACCGGATACGGTTAGTTTGGCTTCGTCGCGATTAAATGCGATACCTGAAATAATGGGTTGTTCCATAGCAGTATTTTCCTCAAAGGTGATCAGTGTGCCAGCAGTTTCCTGGCCTTCTTCTTCCAGGCTGGAGAGCACACGCAGCTTGACTTTGTATTTTCCGGCAAACTCAACAGAGCGAATTTGCAACACCTTTGAACCCAGGCTGGCCATTTCCAGCATTTCTTCAAAAGTGATTTGATCGAGTTTTCTGGCCGCAGGCACGATGCGCGGATCCGTGGTGTATACGCCATCCACATCGGTATAAATCTGACATTCTTCTGCCTGCAAGGCAGCAGCCAAAGCGACGCCAGAGGTGTCCGAACCTCCTCGACCCAGCGTGGTGATATTGCCGCTCGCATCCACCCCTTGAAAGCCGGCAACAATGACTACGGTGTCATTATTCAGATCATGGCGAATGTTGCTGCCTTCAATATTCAGAATACGCGCTTTGGAAAAAGCGCTGTCTGTCAAAACTTTCACCTGGCCGCCTGTGTAGCTTTTAGCCTTCAAGCCAAGATCACTTAGCGCCATCGCCAGCAAAGCGATGCTGACTTGCTCGCCCGTGGCAAGCATCGTGTCCATCTCGCGCAGATTGGGCTGGGGAGACACCTCATGTGCCAGAGCCACCAGCCGGTTGGTTTCGCCGCTCATGGCGGATACGACGACGACAATCTGATGCCCCTGCGCTTTCCAGCGCGAGACACGTTTGGCAACATTGCGGATGCGCTCGGGCGAGCCCATCGAGGTGCCCCCATATTTTTGAACAATTAACGCCATTTCTATTTCTTTATGAGAAAAAAAGCAATTTTACCCGATGCCCAGTTGATATCATGGTGACATCGTGCAACTTTTATAATCATTTGACTTTATCAAGAAAAAACCTTCCCTTCTTTACAGGCGAAACACGTGATGAGCCGAATAAAACAACCCGCACCCTCGCAACCCTCGTTACAAGAGCGTTGTCCCTGGTGTGGCGACGATCCGCTTTACATGGCGTATCACGACACTGAATGGGGTGTACCCTGCCATGATGAGCGCACACTGTTTGAGTTTTTGTTGCTGGAGGGCGCGCAGGCGGGTCTGTCATGGCTCACGATTTTGCGCAAACGCGAAAACTATCGTCACGCTTTTGATGATTTCGATGTGGAAAAAATAGCCCGTTATGACGAATCGGACACCACACGTCTGCTGGCTGACGCAGGCATCGTGCGCAACCGATTAAAAATTGCCGCCAGCATTACCAACGCCCGCGCCACACTGAAACTGTATGAACAAGGCAGCACATTGAATCAGCTGTTATGGCAATTTGTCGATGGCAAACCGCGCATCAATCACTGGCGCACGATAGCAAAAGTTCCTGCCATTACTCCAGAAGCGGAAGCCTTGTCAAAAGAGCTCAAGCAGCGCGGCTTCCGTTTCATTGGCCCGACTATCATGTATGCCCACATGCAGGCTATCGGCATGGTCAATGATCACCTGGTTTCCTGCCAGCGCCATGCCGAGCTGAGCCATTAACGCTAGCAAGACGCAACGACACAACCCCGCCGTCTCACCAGCGCGCCCTGTGGAAGTACCCTTGGGTGCCGACCTTCTTTATGCCTTGGTAAAAACCAACTGCCCCTTCGCCACATTCACGTGAATCACATCCTTGGCGGCAAACTTGCCTTCCAGCATTTGTCGGGCCAATGGGTTCTCGATCTTTTCCTGAATTGCCCGCTTGAGCGGTCGTGCACCGAATATCGGGTCAAAACCCGCTTCGGCAATCAGCGCCAATGCGGCCTCGCTGACTTCCATTGACATATCCATGCGTGCCAGACGCTTTTCAAGATACTGCAGCTGGATGCGGCCGATCTGCGCGATATGCTTTTCGTCCAGCGCGTGGAAGACCACGATTTCGTCAATCCGGTTGATGAATTCGGGGCGGAAATGCGTCTTCACCTCGCCCATCACAGCAAGCTTGATCACGCCATAATCCGAGCCGGACATCTGCTGGATCATCTGGCTACCGAGATTCGAGGTCATGACAATGACTGTATTCTTGAAATCCACCGTGCGGCCTTGGCCATCGGTCATGCGACCATCATCCAGCACTTGCAGCAGCACGTTGAAAACATCCGGATGCGCTTTTTCGACTTCATCGAACAGGATCACCGAATAGGGTTTGCGGCGCACCTGCTCGGTCAGATGACCACCCTCTTCGTAACCCACATAACCCGGCGGCGCGCCAATCAGGCGGGCGACAGAATGCTTCTCCATGAATTCGCTCATGTCGATGCGAATCAGGTGATCTTCGGCATCGAACAAAAACCCGGCCAGCGCCTTGCACAACTCGGTCTTGCCTACGCCCGTGGGGCCAAGGAACAGGAACGAGCCATAGGGACGATTCTCTTCAGACAAGCCCGCGCGCGAGCGACGGATGGCGTCCGATACCAGACGCACGGCTTCATTCTGACCAACCACGCGTTTGTGCAAATAATCCTCCATCGTCAACAGCTTTTCGCGTTCGCCCTGCATCATTTTGGCGACCGGAATACCCGTCGCACGTGACACAACTTCGGCGATTTCTTCCACACCCACCTGCGTGCGCACAAGCTTTTTTGTTGCCGCATCATCAGCACCGAGCTTTTGCGCCACTGCGTCCGCAGTCTTCAACTGAGCCTCTAGTTGCGGCAGCTTGCCATATTGCAACTCAGCCAGCTTATCGAATTGCCCCTTGCGCTGAAAATCAGCCATCTGTACGCGCAAATGGTCAATTTCTTCCTTGATATGCGTCGAGCCTTGCACCTGGGCCTTTTCAGCCTTCCATATTTCTTCCAGATCGTTGTATTCGCGCTCTAATTTAGTAATTTCTTGCTCGATCAGGCCCAACCGTTTTTTTGACGCCTCGTCCTTTTCCCTTTTCACCGCTTCGCGCTCGATCTTCAACTGGATCAGGCGGCGCTCGAGCTTGTCCATGACCTCGGGCTTCGAGTCCATTTCAATCTTGATACGCGCCGCCGCCTCATCAATCAGATCAATCGCCTTGTCGGGCAAAAAGCGATCAGTGATATAGCGATGCGAGAGTTCGGCCGCCGCCACAATCGCCGGATCGGTGATGTCCACGCCATGATGCAATTCATACTTTTCCTGCAAGCCGCGCAAAATAGCGATGGTCGCCTCAACACTCGGCTCATTGACCATCACCTTCTGGAAGCGCCGTTCCAGCGCGGCATCCTTTTCGACGTATTTGCGATATTCATCCAGCGTCGTGGCACCGATACAATGCAGCTCGCCCCGCGCCAGCGCGGGCTTCAACATATTGCCTGCATCCATCGCGCCTTCAGCTTTGCCGGCACCCACCATGGTGTGCAATTCGTCGATGAAAAGAATGATGCGACCTTCATCTTGCGCCACTTCCTTCAACACAGCTTTCAGGCGCTCCTCAAATTCACCACGATACTTGGCACCAGCCAGCAGGCCTGCCATATCCAGCACCAGAACCCGCTTGTCTTTGAGCGTATCCGGCACTTCGCCATTCACAATGCGCTGCGCCAAGCCCTCAACGATGGCGGTTTTGCCTACTCCCGGTTCGCCAATCAGCACGGGGTTATTTTTCGTGCGCCGCTGCAGAATCTGCATTGCACGGCGAATCTCGTCGTCACGCCCGATCACCGGATCAAGTTTGCCTGCACGTGCGCGCTCGGTCAGATCAAGGGTGTATTTATTCAAGGCTTCGCGCTGCCCCTCGGCTTCCTGTGAGCCGACATTTTGTCCGCCACGCACGGTTTGAATTGCATCCTCCAGCGCCTTGCGTTGCAACCCGGCCTCTTTGAGCAGGCGGCCGGCCTCACCTTTATCCGTGGCCAAGGCAAGTAAAAACATCTCCGAAGCAATGAACTGATCACCCGCCTTTTGCGCTTCCTTGTCGGTCACATTAAGCAAATTATTCAGATCGCGACCAACAGACACTTCACCGCCATGCCCCTCGATTTTTGGCAAACGTTCGAGCGCTTTATCCAAAGCCGCTTTCAGGCTAGCCACATTAACTCCAGCACGCGCCAGTAAAGAGACCGTGCCGCCATCATCTTGATTTAACAAGGCCAAAAGCAGATGCTGCGGTTCAATGAATTGTTGATCGTTGCCCACGGCCAGGCTTTGGGCATCAGACAGTGCTTGCTGAAATTTAGTGGTGAGTTTATCGAGGCGCATTGCTATCCCTTTTCAACAGTATTTCAGGATAGCTGGGGCAACTTGCCCTATTTTTCAAGGGTCATGCTGCTTTTGCCAAAAAAGAATCAATGACCGGATATCAAGCTAATGCGATTTAATCCGGGAATTTTTTGCAAAAAACGAAAAACAGGGGCGAAAAACCATTCGAGCAAGCGAACGCTGCACGCTGCAAACGGGGTATAAAAACCCCAGCTAAACGCAACCAAGCTAAGAAACACGCCGCCAATGAAAATATCCGTGCCCCAATGTGCGCCTGCCACTAATCGAGGTAACAGAAAAATAGCAGTTATCAGCCAGATCAGCACCCGCTGCCATCGCCTTGCAAAGGGGGAAATAAACATCGCCCAAAGCAACAATACAGAAGCATGATCGCCCGGAAAACTATTGTTTGAATTGTCCTTAATATGTGAAAATTTTTCCCACTCGGGGAAAAGCTTACCCAGGCGCACCGCCCCATCCAGCACCAGCGATGGGCCATCGTGCTGCCAATGCATGGCCTTGACCAAGGGCGCAAAGAGTCCAATCCGTATAAAAAGCAGTAAAAATAAAACGGATAAAAATGCAAACAATGCTGTGCGCACCTGATTTCCGGCAAATAGCCAATTAGCTTTGATCAAAAAACCTAGCATGACCAAGCCGACTGCCATATCCGCCAACCGCATACTGCCAAAAGCCCAAAGATGCGCCCATGCGTTGTTGCTAGCAAGTGGCGCGTTCAGCGAATGAAATATCTGGATGTCGAGCCGATCCCATAGCATACGGGCAGGTTGCCACAGCCAGCTCGCAAGCAGTAGAAGAGCGATGACATGAAAAAAAATGAGTCGAGGCCAATTCCAGCGGCCTAGAAGTTGTACAGAGTGGCCTGGTTGAATGAAATGCTTTTTAGTGGTCATAGTGGCAACTGTCGAAAAGATGGGAAAGCTCTACTTATCAGAGGATTTGGCCGGTATGCGGTGCCGACCTTGAAGAAAAACAATCAGCCCGGGAATACTTACAATAATAAGCGTTATGCCATACAGCAGCGACATCATCAGCACGATGGTTTTATCTGCGCCAATCAAGGAAAACAAGCCGACTAGCGCCCCTTCCCTTACCCCCCAGCCAGCAATGGAAGCCGGAATGATGGTCAACACCAGTGCTGGCGGCACGATTGCAAAATAAGTCATTAAGTCAAAGCGCAAACCAAGCGCCCATCCCGTAGAATAAAAACCCAGCATGGCAAAAATCGGCACAAGCGATGACAAAACGAACAGCATGAATCGGTTGTGGGCAAAGGCTGAATCAAGATGATCTGAAATAGCTTTAACAAACGCCAGTTGCGGATAGCGATCAAGCCAGGAAAGCTGCTTTAAGACAAAGAGGCTCGCTATGCCGAACATCCCCAGCACGGTAAGCAATAACATCAAACGATATACTTGTTCGGGAAGCAGGCTCGTGTTGAAAACATTCGCTACAAGGGTGAGCAAAATCAATGCGGCAAGCCCTGCAATACGGTCAATCGCAACCCCATATAACGCATCGCGCTTGCGAAACCCGCGGCCAGCGACGTCCAGTACCCGTATGGCATCGCCACCAATGCTGGTCGGCAAACCCTGGTTAAAGAACATCCCCTTGAAATAGCTGCGCCAATAGAAGGTGAACGACTGCCCAAACTGAAGGTTGCGCATAATCAGCTGCCAACGATAAGCTGAAATTGCAGTACTGGCAAACTGCATTAGCAGCGCGGCAACCAGTAAATCAGCCTGCGCATTTGCCATGACATGCCATGCCTGCTGTGCATTGATTGAACGCACAATAAGTAACAGTATGGTTATCGTTACCAGAGCGCGCAGCAGCAGCTTGATAGCGGGAACCGCGAAAAATGATTTAACAGCGTGCATAAAATGTCAAAAGTACTTGTTTGTATTATTCCGAGGGATCATTATCCGCATCACCGGGCAATGCATTCGCCGTTGATTTTTCTTGATACCCTCTAATCAATCGATAATAGTAATGACCGCTTGGCTGACCATTTTTCGAGATAGTGATCTCATGAATTTCACCGGCAGTTTTGACACGCTCAAGCACCCTGCCTGTCTGTAAATTAGCCCGGTCGTTGCTGACCAGCAACATCGACTTGCCATGTTGCTGCGCCAAAGGAAACCAGAACTCATACATCAAGCCCACACTGGCGAAAAGATGTTCGCTGGCTGTCTGAAAAGCAGGCACATGCGATGTTTTCAGGTTGTTTGATTCAATATATTGTGTACGATAAAAAGCCAGACCGCTGGCAATTTTGTTTCTATCCATGCCTACAACCAGTACGTCGTCACCTGTTTCCTGCTCTAGCCGGGTGACTAAATTTTCCATCTCCCCGCCCAAGGCTCGCCAGCCAATCAGGTGCATGTTTTTGGGATATCCCGCACCAGGCAGACCCAAGCTTAACCAATGTAAAGACGCACCATAAAAAAGCAGAAGAATAACAAGTGTGGGCATCCATGCCCGGTGACACCAAGTCATCAATCGGGTGGAGGCCGCTCCTGGTTTTGGCGTTAATAGCAAGGCCATTAAAGGCACCAGCGGTAACCAGCAAGGGCCTGTCCAGTTCAATTTGCTCGCCCTGAACAGGCTGATGGCGGCAAACACAGCCACAGGGAATAGCGCGAGCCAGGTAAGCAGAAAGTAATTGCGCCCTGATTGACCTGTAGACCATTTAGGAAAAGAGGCCGTATTTGCCAAGAGGGTTTTTCGAGACAAAGCGATGGCAAAGATCGATAAAACACCCGTCGGAGTCAGGAAGACGATCACATTGCCGATAAATCGAGGCAATGAGAACGAAAACTTGCTCGCTAATCTGCCCTGACTTTGAAAGGTAAATGATGCCCAGTCATGCTGGAAATTCCAAATAACCACAGGTGAAAAAATCAGGAGTGCAATCACGACAGCAATATAAGGCTCAGGTCGTGTAAACCATTTTCTTGATGGTCGATCTATCAGCAAAAACAGCACCATGGCTACACCCAGCAAACCAGTGGTGTATTTCGAAATCAATCCCAAGCCAATCGCAACCCCCAAACCCAGCCAGGCCCGCTTTTTTTCATTAACAATAATCTGGTAGAAAAAATACACCGCCATAGCCCAGAAAGCAGTCATCGGTGCGTCCGGGCTCATGAAAAATCCGAAGGAAAAATAAACCGGCAACACCGCCATGATGGCCAGTGCACGATAAGCGATGGAGCGATTAAATAACTCAAGCGTGAGCTTGAAAATAAAATAAGCCGTCACAAACCAGCTCATAAATGCGCCGAGGCGCACTGCAAATTCAATGTTTCCCAGCAAAGAAGTCGTTGCCTTGATGAGCCAGGCCACCATCAAGGGATGATCCAGATACCCTATATCCAGATGCTGGGCGTAATTCCAGTAGTACGCTTCTTCAAACAGCAGCTCAGGAGCCCCCAGATAGAACAGCCTTAATAAAATGGCATAAACGGTGATGAGCAAAAAAACAGTGTCCAGGTTTTTTTCTGCGGCAAGATGAGATGTACGAAAAGAATAAAAATAAACGGTTGCATACAGCGCAGCGGCAGAAAATACGGCGGCAACAAGCTGTGCGGTTAGCAGTGAAATAGATGCCATTTGCATCAGGCTGGCCAGTAACCCACCACGCAAAAACAGGACCAGTAGCGCAATCACGGGCCATGCTAATAAATGCGGCGATCGGCGGAGTTTCACGCCAAATAAAACCAATAAGCAGCCGAACCCTGCAGCCGCCATAAAACTCGTCATGTGCGCAGCAGATGTCCCATCAGCGCTAGCCAAAAGAAATCGAAAAATAGAGGTATCGAGAACAACCGTTAACAAGCCGATCAAGATGAATTGGGCTTTGGCAGTTAAAAAACTGCGGGGAGAGATCGTTGGCATTATTTAGTCGCTCGCCTGTTTATTTTCCTGTGCTGATTTAATTTCTGCCAGCGCCTGATGTAACTGAACTGATACGGTTTCCGGCTTGATGACTTGAAGGCAGACATTGTCAGTGCACGGGGTTTTTCGATGATTGGCTGCACTAACGCAAGGCGAGCAGGCAAGCCCCGCGTAAATCGGCGTGCTGTTGCCTAATGAGCCATAGAGCGCCGGGGTTTCGGGGCCGAACAAGACAAATGTGCGCAAGGGAGTGACTGCCGAAAAATGCCCCGGTCCTGAATCATTGGTTAACATCAACTCAGCCACTTGATAAAGCGACGGCAATTCATCCAATCCGTGGCAACCTGCAAAATTGATGCACCGATCACTGCCGACATGTTTTTTCAAAGCCGCTGCCCGATCACGCTCGGCTGGGGAACCGGTGATCAAGACAAGAATATTTTCATCATCCGCCAGCAAATTGCGCATGACAACGACAAAGTGCTCTTGCATCCAGCGCCGCTGCGGTAAAAGATCGCTCGCATTCGGATTGATAATCACCAGCCGGTGGCGTGTTGCATTGTAAGCAGGATATTCCTTGAGGATTTTGGCGCGCATCGCGGCCATGGCAACATCATTCACCGGTGCCTGCATCAGCGTGATTTCACTATCCTCCACCACGGTTTTTGAAAATGGATGTTGTCTTTCTTCCGACAGAGCCGCATTGACCAGTGCAATAAAATTTTTCGCAATGTGCTGGTGCGGGTTGTACATCACCCGGTGCGTGAGCATCGCACCCCGATATAGCCCCTCATTGTAAAAAGCATGAAATCCCACGCGATTGACTGCGCCGGATAAGCCGGTCAGCAGCGCGCTGTAACGAGAAAACAGCTCCAAATCGATGACGGTATCAATACGATGACGCCGGGCCCAGAACAAAAACCGCAAGCTGTCCCGTGCGATATTGAACAAGCCGTCTTCATTGATCGTGAAAACATGGCTTTCGGGTATGGTGTTCAATAACCGCAGACTGACAGCATTTGATTTGAAAATCAGAAAATAGAGTTCAGCATGGCCATCCCGCTGCATTTTTCGCATGGCCGGATCTACCAGAATCGCGCTGCCCATTTCAGAGAGCTCAACAAACAAAACCTTTTTGGGCAAGCTGACTTTATCGTTCCATAGCCACCTTCGCAGCCATCCCGCCAGATGCACCCAGAGCGTAGCCACAAGGCATAAGGGAATACCAGCAAAGTAGTCCACCTTGCGCATGCGGTCGATATTCATTCGATATTTACTCGTGAGATCAGATAATTGTTGTGCGCCACAAAACCACTTGCACGCCTGCATCAATGGAATGGGGCCAAATTGTACTAGCAGTCACCCATTCCACGCAGGCAGCGGGGTAAGTATCATTGCGTCCTCATGCAAAACCAGGTTGATCTTCTCATCATCGGCGGCGGCATCAATGGCGCGGGCATCGCGCGCGATGCGGCCGGACGCGGCTTGTCGGTCGCCCTGTGCGAACAAGGGGATATTGCGGGCGCCACGTCATCCGCCAGCAGCAAGCTGATTCATGGCGGCTTGCGTTATCTGGAGACCGGTCAATTTCGTCTCGTGCATGAATCATTGACTGAACGCGAAACCCTGCTCTCCATCGCGCCCCACCTGATGCACCCCGCGCGCTTCGTTATTCCGCATACACCGCAACTGCGCCCGGCCTGGATGATGCGTCTTGGCCTCACTTTCTACGATTGGCTGGGCCGCCGGCTTTGCACTTCCTGCGGTCGCCGCACTCTGCCCGCCTCGCAAACGATAGATCTTTCCAGCTCGCCTTATGGCCGCGCATTGCAACCCGATTACCGCGCCGGCTTTGTGTATTCTGACGTGCAGACGGACGACGCACGGCTGGTTATCCTCAACCTGCGCGATGCGGCAGAACGTGGCGCAAACATCCTCGCCCGCACGCGCCTGATCAGCGCCCGCCGCGAAGATAATCTTTGGTGCGCCACACTGCTTGACACCATAACCGGCCGCATGGAGGACTACCACGCACGAGCACTCGTCAACGCTGCCGGGC
>DATCQI010000099.1:0-4987 GCA_036569545.1 Rugosibacter sp.
GATTAATGGGTGTAATCGCTCGTCGCCGCAAAGCAAAACAGGCTGCATAAGCAATCTGCACCTGCAATCAACTACTGGGGCTAAGGTGAACTGACCCCCAAAAGCAAAAAACCTGCACATGGCAGGCCAGAGCCCGAGATAATCGCCGTTCGCGATATGGAGGGCAGACGCTGGGAAAAGCTACCCGGCGAGAGTCACGGCACCTTCATTTCCCGAGCGCGGGGAGACGGTGACGGTATCAGGATGTTGTACGAGGATGATGTTCGCTGGGCGGATGGCACGATGCAGGCGACGCCATAGACCGCAACACCCGAGAAACCCAATTCAGCCAGCGTCTGTGGTTGGTTTTCCCGTGGTTCCATTTTGGTACCACGGCGAATTTGCCCGCAAAATGCTTTGATTGAAAAAGCGTGGTGACATATTGGTGACATGGAACAAAAACCACTAGACGTGAAAAAGGCCTTCATCGCTAAAATCCTTGGTGTTACTGGTGCCGACAGTCTGAATCGAACAGACGACCTACCGCTTACAAGGCGGTTGCTCTACCCCTGAGCTATGCCGGCACAGGATAAATTATAGCGTAGCTATTGGTGAGAATCGCTATAAACTTAATGCCCTCTTTGTCTCTTTTAATTTGAAACCTGTTTTGATGTCAGCCTCGCTTACTCCTGCTGAAACACTTTCGGATGCCTTGCCTAAGATTGCCGCAGATGACATGCTGATTATGGGCATGCCGAATACGGCACAGGCTTTGCAGCTGTTATTGATCTGCGCTGCGGATACAGCAGCCGATTTAGCTGCGCGCTTGCCCCCTGCATTTGCCATGACAGACAAACGGGTGGCTTTGTACGTTGTTACTTCACCGAGCGACCTGCACAATGCGTTAACACAGAAATCCTGGGATGCAGCCGTCTTCGCGCCTGGCCAGATGCCACTGTCGCTCGCCGACGTAATTCATACAATCGAACAAGCCGCACTGGATCTGCCTTTGATTTTGCTCACTCATCCGGTGACTATGGCAGATACGCAACAAGTCCTGCGTGACGGCCTTCGTGATGTAGTTGATAGTCATCAGCTCGACCTTCTGGTGCTGGCCATCATGCGGGAAGTGCGTGAAGCCGACCATCGGGCCGACCATCGTATCGCGTTAGAAAAGCTGAAAGAAAGCGAAGCGCGCTTTCGCGGCCTGGCGTCCAATTTACCGGGCATGCTGTTTCATCTGCGGCAGAAAACAGATGGTGACTATCGTTTTCTATACGCCAGTGACGGCTGTCAAAAGCTCTTTGGTGTCACCCCTCACGACTTGCTGGCCTCTGCCTCACGGTTATTCGATGCCTTCGATGCCGAAGAAAAGAAAAACTTGCATCGCGCCTTGCAAGATTCAGCCTACAACGGCGCTCTGCTCAACTGGGAAGGCCGCACCCGTGGACGCACACGACACAAGTGGATTAACCTGCGTTCCATGCCCCATCGTCTGGATGGCAACACTGTCGAATGGCGAGGCATTGCGACCAATATTACACAGAGCAAGGAAAGCGAAGCGCAACTGCGCAAATCACGGCAGCAACTTGCCGAACTGTCATCCCACCTTGAAGCCATCAAAGAAGAGGAACGCGAACGCATCTCACGCGATATTCACGATGAGCTGGGTTCCATTCTGGTACGACTAAAAATTGAGGTTGCGCTGTTGGCCAGCAAGCTGCCTGACACTGCTGAAAATCTGCGTGATAAAGCCTATTCAATAGAAGGTCTGCTCGACCAGGCAATGAGCACGGCCAGCCGCGTGGCACGCGAACTGCGCCCCGGAATTCTCAAAGAGTTTGGCTTGTCGGCAGCCATTGAATGCCAGGCTGAAGACTTCACCCAGCGGTTCAACATTCCCTGCCATGTGAAGTCCGATGAAGAAATTCCCGAACCCTCGTTGGCGACATCCCTGGCATTATTCCGCATTACGCAAGAAGCGCTTACCAATATTGCCAAACACGCCCATGCATCGCAAGTCTTTATCCGTTTGCACTGCGAACACGGTAACATCGTGCTGGAAATTCGTGATAATGGCCGGGGAATTTCAGAGTCCGATATGCAAAAACCCAAATCATTTGGATTACGTGGCATTCGTGAGCGAGCATCCAGCCTGGCGGGGTCTTTTGTGATTGTTGCAGCAGAGCAAGGAGGAACCCATATGACCTTACGCGTGCCAGAACACACTGACCCCGAGCCTCCGGCCGATGAAGAAGCGCAACGCGCGTTATTTTGACCATGCTTAACAAGATTCATGTCCTCATCGCTGACGACCATGCCATTGTGCGCCAGGGTCTTAAACAAATTCTTTCGGAAACCGATGATCTGGTTGTTACCGGTGAAGCCGATGATGGTGCCGAAGCTTTGCAGCTTGCCCGGCAGCAACCGTGGGATGTTTTTTTGCTGGATGTCTCTATGCCCAATCGCAATGGCATTGATACCCTCAAGCAGCTAAAAAAAGAGTTTCCCCGACTGCCTGTCCTTATTCTCAGCATGCATCCTGAAGAACAATATGCCGTGCGCGCCCTCAAGGCAGGCGCTGCAGGCTACCTCACCAAACAGAGCGCGCCAGAGCAACTAGTCACCGCCATTCGTCAGGTGGCGGGCGGCAAAAAATATGTCAGCGCAATCGTCGCCCAGCAGCTGGTTGAAGCGCTCTCGGATGACTCCGACAAACTACCGCATGAGCGCATTACTGATCGCGAATATCAGGTATTGGTGATGATCGCTTCTGGCATTCCCTTGACCCAGATCGCTGAAAGTCTCAACTTGGGCGTTGCTACCGTCAGTACATATCGTGCACGATTGCTGGAAAAAATGGGCCTGAGAAGTACCGCCGAACTCATCCGTTACGGCCTGGAAAACAGGCTTGTAGAGTAGATGACAACCCTGAATCCACCGGAAGACGGAGACGCCGCAGAAGCTGCCACAGCCACAGAAGCCTTGCGCGCACGGCTCGAGGCATTACGCAAGGAGCATCAACAACTTGACGAGGCGCTGCACAAAATAGCAACTCATCCGTCTGAGGATGAGCTCATGATTCGACGAATGAAAAAACGCAAGCTGTTAGTAAAGGATGGCATACGGGCTCTTGAGCAAATGCTCGACCCTGATCCGAACGAATACGCTTAAAAAAGGGGCTCGCCATGCGGCAAGGTCCCTTGGAAAAGCAATCAACTATGCAGCGGACGTATCAATCCAGGTCGGCCAGCCGGCACGCACATTTTCTTCCATCGCCAGACGCTGCTCTGCCGCACTTGCATAATGCGTATCCCAGTGCATTAACAAAGGTTTGGCAATCCGCTTTTCCCACAAAAAGGGAATAAAAGACGCCAAGAAACACAAAACAATACTAGGCATTTGCGGCGCTTCTGGATAGGTTTTCAGCAACTCATAGGCTTTATCCGGATCCAGATGATGCTCGGAGTGGTTGGAAATCTCAAACGTAATGGCACGACTAAATGTATTCAAATGGTTCCATGAATGATGGGGCAACAACGGTGTACCGGGCACACGCACGATACCGTAGTGCTGCGTGTAATTAAACCCGCCAAGCACAAGCAACGTGAGCGCTTCAGTCGCAGCGAGATACACAATGCCCATAGGGCCGGCGATATAGCAAAATACCGATATCCAGATCACAACGCTTAACACGGCGGAAAACACACGACCACGCCACCACAAGGGACCATGACCAAACTTTGCCAGGCGCTCTTTTTCAATCGCATAAGCAATCAAAGTCCCGTGAAATAAAGAGGAATACACAAAACCATAGACCGTCTGGCCGCGACGCGGGGTATCGCTATCATCTAGCGTACCCACCAAAGGATGATGCCCATGCACGTGATACAAATCATTCATGGGCAACCCAACCAGCGTGAGGTAAAGGCTGGAAGCAAAAATCTCGAGCGGATGCTTGCGATGCATAAGCTCGTGCGCAGCAGGCAAGCCAGCCAGTGCCGTTAGAAAAGATACCGAAATAATCGCGCCGATTGAGTTAATCAACCCTAACTCACCTTCGGCAATGCGTTGCGCAAAAAAAATCCACAAGGCGTAGAGCGGAATGAGCGGTAGATAAAGCACGCCGTTGTAAAACCATTTACCCGCCCCGCCCCGAGCTGAAGGGTCTTTTCCCGCCATCAAATCCATCATGGCCAAACAAAGAAATGCCAACAGACCCAGCCATACTGCATAGCCACCATAGGCTATACCGACCACACCAATCAACACGATGCATGACGCCATTAAATAGCGGCCATACTCACCAAAAAGTTTCACACATCCTCCTCATTACGTCCGGACATCAAAATAGTGTCCAGTACCCTTAATTTTTTCTTAACTTCATATAGATTGGACTATTTATCACCGGTCTACTTCACAAGTGAGTTACCCTGCCTAAACCGCATCAAGCAATACTTACTCATAAGTTACTAACCAAATTTTACCTGAAACCATGAAAAGCAATCACTATCAATCAAGTTTTATTGGCATGTTAAATCGCTGGAAACAGTAGCGTTTAATGCTGTCACTGTCACAGGTATTTTCTACCCGTGACTTGCTGGTTTCGGTAATAATACTCAGCTAACTTCGTTATCCACTTTATTGAGATGCCTATCCCCCGTCTGTTATTCACCGCATTGCTGGCCATGCTGTTTCCGCTTCATCAGGCATTGGCTGACCCACTTACCCAACCACCGGTTACGACATCTCTTGATGCAATTGTCGTCTCTGCCACACGACTTGAACAATCTGCTTTTGACTTGCCTATCGCTATCGACAGTGTCAAGCAAACGCAATTGCAGGATAGCCAGTTGCAGATCAACCTGTCCGAATCACTCGCTCGCATCCCTGGCATCGTCGCGCAGAACCGGCAAAACTATGCGCAGGATTTACAGATTTCCTCGCGCGGCTTTGGTGCACGCTCCACCTTCGGCGTGCGCGGTCTGCGTCTGTACACTGATGGCAT
>DATCQI010000100.1:0-23617 GCA_036569545.1 Rugosibacter sp.
AGCAATAATCGCCGTATAAATTCCCTGCTCAGGCTTGGCACCCGATGCAATGGCAAACGCCATGGCCAATGGCAGTGCAACCACGCCAACGATAACACCGGCAATCAGGTTGTTGACGAGATGCTTGGCAGAAAACAGGCCAGCACGCTGAGCTTCAACTAGGGCTATCATGGTGATTGAATAATCAATGTATCAAGAGGCAATACTACATCCATCATCTCATTCATGCGCACGAAATTCTGCCAAATAGCGCATACCAAGAATGGCGCGGCTGCCATACCACGAGACCATTTCGCCATCGATGCGTTGTACCGGTTTACTGCTCAAAGCACTCACTTCCGCAACATGTTTTTGAGTAAAGGCAAAAGGTTCAGACGGCAGCAGAATACGGTCGATGGAAGCCATCCAGACAGCATCCCAGGTAAATTCCGGATAACGCGCTGACGCATCCACCGGCAACGTATCCCAGCCAGCCGCCTTGAGCATCGAAGCAATGTAAGTGTCGCGGCGCACGGTCATCCACGGATCGCGCCAGATGGGATACAACACGGCTTCGCGCGGATGATTCTGGGCCACTTTGGTCAGCGCTGCATGTGCCAATTGAAATTCATCGCGCAATTTGTCAGCGCTGGCAATGCGGCGAAAAATGCCCCCCAGCAGCGCATACAAGCCGAGATTGTCTTCCACTGTGCGCGGATGCACGACCACGACATGCGGCACGAAAGCCATCATTTTTTCCACCTGCTCGCGGCGATTTTCGTCGATATCCGCGATGAGATGGGTAGGTGCCAGAGCACGCACTTTGTCCAGATTGACATCTTTAGTGCCGCCGATTTTTTGCATGCTGCGAAGTTTTTCCTTGGGGTGCACACAAAACCCGGTACGGCCGACTAGCACATCGGCAAGGCCCAGATCGCAAATCAATTCGGTCAGGCTGGGCACCAGGCTGACGATGCGCGGCGTACCATTAAACGGTGCATGCTCACGGCCCAGCGCATCAACCAGAGCCATGGTTTACAAATCCAGGCCACGCGGTTTTCTGCCTGCGCGGGAGAAAATCGCGTCGAACAACGGGTTGGGCAGCAGCCGCAAAAGCTTGGCCACCCAACCCATCTGCCAGGGAATCACGGCGTAGCTTGTGCCGCACGCAATGGCGCGCGCGAAACGGCGGGCGGCGACATCGGCCGGAAGCAGAAAAGGCATGGGGTAAGGATTTTTTGCCGTCATCGGTGTCGCGATGTAGCCCGGCAAGAGCGTGACCACCTGAATGCCACTGCCGCGCAACTCAACCCGCAAGGATTCAAGATACGCAATAACAGCAGCTTTTGAAGCAGAGTAGGCACCCGCACCGGGCAGGCCGCGTATGCCTGCTACCGAAGCAATGCCGACCAAAGTGCCCCTGCCGCGTGCTTGCATGGCCTGGATAAACGGGGCGAAGGTATGCACTGTGCCAAGCACGTTGGTTTCAAATACACGGCGAAAAGCAGGCAGATCTTCCACTTCGCCGGTGAGCGTGCCCACCGAGATGCCCGCATTGGCGATCACAATGTCCGGGCAGCCAAACTGCGCGATGAAAGCTGCCGCCGCTGCTTGCAATTCGGGTGCATCAACTACATCGAGCAGGTAAGTTGCATGCGTGCCGGGCAGCTCGGCAGCCAACTCAAAAAGTCGGCGCTGATGACGCGCCGCCAGCCCGAGTGTGGCGCCGGTCGC
Source organism: Rugosibacter sp. (assembly GCA_036569545.1). GTDB lineage: Bacteria > Pseudomonadota > Gammaproteobacteria > Burkholderiales > Rhodocyclaceae > Rugosibacter. The sequence continues at coordinate 1,714 of DATCQI010000100.1, forward strand.
TGCATAGTGATGCGCCAAGGCCGCGCCAATACCACTGGATGCGCCAGTAAGAAAAATGCGCATGGACTGACCAGGAAAAGAAGATAAAAATGAAATCGGTTGAGTCGGCAGATTGTGCAGACTGTATCACTGTGCAGCGGGTTGTTTGACGACAGTGGTTTGAATCCCGCTCTGAACCAAGGCCGTTCGCGCACGATTCATTTCTGCCAGGCTGTGGAAAGGGCCGACACGCACCCGCTGCATCACGCCTTTATTCGCGATCGTGATTTCTTGCACGTTGGAGTCAAGCCCCTGCAGAGCAAGTTTGGCTTTCAGGTTATCCACATCCCGCATATTTTGAAAAGCGCCCACTTGCAGAAAAAAGACGTCTACGGATTTCGGTTCGCCAGAGGCTTCAGTAGATGCTGGGGTGCCAGATGGCTCCTTGGTCACCGGGGATGGCACATTACCCGATGTCGCATTGTCGGCTGGCTTGCCTTCGAGCATATCGTAAAACTCGAGCTTTTGTTTTTCACGCGGTTTGTCACCCGGCTTGCCGGGCAAAGAAATATCTGATTGAGATGGCACACTATCTGCCTCGGGCGCAGAAGTCTCCTGATGACGAAACGGCAGAGGCATATGATTAAACAGCCAGACCAGAATAAACGCCATCACCAAACCGATGACCAAGCCGATAAAGACGCCTGTTAGCGTGCTCCCGCCACTTTTTTTAGCGGAGGTGTTGTGAATGTTGTTTGTATTGTTTTTCATGGATCACATACTTTCAGGTTGCGAAACACCAAGGAGCGACAAGCCGTTTTGCAGCACCTGCCGGGTAGCGAGCGCGAGGGCCAGTCGTGCGTTGCGCGTTGGCTCATCATCAACAAGCACACGTTCTGCGTTATACCAGCTATGAAAATCAGCCGCCAGATCTTTGAGATAGAACGCCAGGGAATGCGGTGCGTAATCACGCGCCGCGCTTTGAATCAACTCAGGGAACTCAGCCAAACGCTGGCATAAGGCAATTTCACGTTCATGCGTCAGCGGGCTTAAGTCAGCCGTTGCCAGCTGTGCCACATCCCCTGTCCATTGAGCTAAAACCGAGCAAATACGGGCATGCGCATATTGCACGTAATACACCGGGTTGTCGTTGCTCTGGCTTTTGGCCAGATCCAGATCAAAATCCAGCGCCTGATCGCACTTGCGCAGCATATAAAAAAAGCGGCAGGCATCATTACCCACTTCACTGCGCAACTGACGCAGCGTGACATATTCGCCGGAACGGGTGGACATGGAAGCCTTTTCGCCATTGCGAAACAAACTCACGAACTGCACCAGGGCGACATCCAGTCGGCTCGCATCGGCGCCGGTTGCTGTCAACGCGCCTTTAACACGCGCGATGTAGCCGTGGTGGTCCGCACCCCAGACATCAATCAGTTTGTCAAACCCCCGCGCAAGCTTGTTCAGGTGATAGGCGATATCGGAAGCAAAATAAGTATAAATGCCATTGTCACGGCGCACGACGCGATCTTTCTCGTCGCCAAACGCTATCGAGCGAAACCACAATGCGCCGTCCAGCTCGTAGGTGTGATTATTCGCCGCAAGCATTGCAACCACTTTCGCCACCTCGCCGGAATCATAAAGGCTGCGCTCGGAAAACCAGACTTCAAAATGCACGCCAAATTCTTCCAGATCCGCGCGGCAATCGGTGAGCTGTTCATTGAGCACATGTTGGTGAATCGCGTGCCATCCCTCGCCCAGCAACTGCTTGCCAGCCACGATGAAAGCATCCAGCCGCTCATCCATATCCTCTGTTTCCGGCACAGCCGCCATGACGGACGCGGCCGAACGCACATACTTGTCAGCCTGCGCCGCCTTGATCTGTCCGGCCATCTCGAACACATAGTCACCCTGATACGCATTCGACGGGAACGGAATGACCTCGCTATAAATCGCCAGGTAGCGCAACCAGGTGGACACCGCCAGAATATCCATCTGCCGCCCTGCGTCATTCACATAATATTCACGACTCACGTCATAGCCGGCAAATGCCAGCAGCGAGGAAAGGCTGGCGCCATATGCCGCCCCGCGACCATGCCCGACGTGCAAGGGCCCGGTAGGGTTGGCCGAAACGAATTCAACCTGCAGGCGACGGCCACTCGCGGGCGTACTACCAAAACTCGCCCCTTGTGCAAAAATCATCGGCACAACCGCCGTGCGCGCGCCAGGCGTCAGCGTGAAATTAATAAATCCCGCCCCCGCAATTTCGGCTTTTTCTACAAAAGGGGATGCAGGTAAAGCCTGCACCAAGCGCTCAGCCACCTGGCGGGGATTCGTTTTCAAGCTGCGCGCCAATTGCAGCGCCAGACTGCTGGCGAAGTCGCCATGACTCGCTTGCTTGGGGCGTTCGAGGAGAATATCGACATCCCACTGATCAGGCGCTGCGCTCAGGAGCGCGGTACGTAACAAATCGGTGAGATGCTGACGCAGGGTTGATGGAGTTACGGACGGCATAGGAAAGACAGTCATTGAACAAGCCCTGAATTATACTTCCCGTTTCCTGAACGTCTGCTCTTAGCCGTGCGCATCCTTCGACTCTTCCGCCTCATTCGCATTGCCCGTGTGGTCTACCTTTACGGTCTGGACCACATGATCCTCGACAACGAAAATGTCTTTGGTGTCTGGGGACGCATTGCCTGGTCACTCCAGAAACTGCTTTTCTGGCGTGATCTATCCAACCCACGCGGCCAACGACTGCGCGAGGCGTTAGAAGAACTCGGCCCAATCTTCGTCAAATTTGGTCAGATGCTCTCCACCCGCCGCGATCTTGTCCCCGTTGATCTGGCCGATGAACTCGCCAAACTGCAAGATCAAGTCCCGCCCTTTGCGTCTGCGCTCGCAATCAGTGAGTTAGAGGCCGCCTACGGCAAACCCGTGGATCAGGTATTTCTGGCATTCAATCCAAAACCGGTAGCTTCCGCTTCGGTGGCTCAAGTCCATTTCGCAACGCTCCCCGATGGCCGCGAAGTGGCCGTAAAAATTCTCCGCCCAGGCATACTGCGGATTATTGATCACGATTTGGCGCTGCTCGAAATAGCGGCGATCTGGCTGGAAAAACTCTGGGCGGATGCGCGTCGGCTCAAACCGCAAGAAGTCGTGGCCGAGTTCGACAAGTATTTGCATGATGAGCTGGACCTGATGCGTGAGGCTGCAAACTGCTCGCAACTGCGGCGCAATTTTGCCAACTCTCCCCTGCTCATCGTGCCTGAAGTTTATTGGGACTGGTGCACGCAAAACGTGATGGTCATGGAGCGCATGCACGGCCTGCCGATTTCGCAAACTGGTGCATTACGGGATGCGGGCGTAGACATTCCGCAACTGGCGCGTGCCGGAGTTGAAATTTTCTTTACGCAAGTATTTCGCGATGGATTTTTTCATGCCGACATGCATCCCGGCAATATTTTTGTTGCCATCGACGGGACCACCAAAGGCCGCTATATTGCGCTGGACTTCGGCATTGTGGGCACACTGACCGATACCGACAAAAACTACCTGGCGCAAAACTTTTTGGCATTTTTCCGGCGCGATTACAAACGCGTCGCTGAAGTCCACGTGGAATCCGGCTGGGCTCCCAAGACAACCCGGATTGATGAGTTTGAATCCGCCATTCGCGCCGTTTGCGAACCTATCTTTGATCGTCCCTTGAAAGACATTTCCTTTGGCCGTGTGTTGTTGCGCCTATTTCAGACCTCGCGCCGCTTCAATGTCGAAATACAGCCTCAGTTGGTGCTACTGCAAAAAACCCTGCTCAATATTGAAGGCCTTGGACGCCAGCTTGACCCTGATCTTGATTTGTGGAAAACCGCCAAGCCTTTTCTCGAACGCTGGATGAGCGAGCAAATTGGCTGGCGCGGCCTGCGCAACCAGCTCAAACGCGAAGCGCCCGCCTGGGTTTCTTTATTACCGGCGCTACCTCGACTGGTACATCATGCACTCAGCACGGATCGCCATAGCGAAGTGCGTGCCGAGCTGGCGGATTTGCGCACCCGACTGAAGCAAACCCGCTGGTTGCTGGCGATCATCACCCTGCTTTTAAGTAGCACAGTGATTGTATTGACTGCACTATTCATGCGTTTATCATAAATCTAGCCTGAGGGAGACAAAAAACGATGGGCGCTTTGTTCTGGTTTGTCATTGCTTATTGGATTATCTCGGTCGGTATCGGCCTGTATGCGGGAACCCGCGTACACAATGCACGCGACTTTGCCATTGCAGGACGCCATCTGCCGTTTTATGTGGTCACCGCCACTGTATTTGCCACTTGGTTTGGCGCAGAAACCGTGCTGGGTATTCCGGCAACTTTTCTCAAGGATGGGATGCACGGCATTGTGGCAGATCCGTTTGGTGCCTCGATGTGCCTGATATTAGTCGGTCTGTTTTTCGCCGCTCCGCTCTATCGCATGAACCTGTTAACCGTGGGCGATTTTTATCGCAAGCGCTTTGGCCGCACGGTTGAAACAATCACCACCCTGGCCATTGTCATCTCTTATCTGGGTTGGGTCGGAGCGCAAATCACGGCACTTGGCCTGGTTTTCAATGTGCTCTCGGAGGGGGAAATCAGCCGCGTTGCCGGCATGTGGATAGGCTCATCGACCATTCTCATCTATACCCTGTTCGGCGGCATGTGGGCGGTGGCGATTACCGATTTTCTGCAAATGATCATTATTGTCATCGGCATGCTGTGGATAGGCGGCGAGGTAAGCAGCATGGCAGGTGGTGTCAGCGTCGTGGTGAATCATGCCGCCAAAGCCGGCATGTTCAACTTCTGGCCTACGCTGGATTTAAAAGAAGTTCTGGCATTCACCGCCGCCTGGGTCACCATGATGTTCGGCTCGATTCCACAACAGGATGTATTCCAGCGCGTGCAATCTTCACGCACCGAAAAAATCGCTGTCTGGGGCGCTGTCTTAGGCGGCAGCCTGTATTTTCTGTTTGCCTTCGTGCCGCTGTTTCTTGCTTATTCAGCAACACTCATCAGCCCGGCAATGGTCGCACAACTGATCGACACCGATCCGCAAATGATCCTGCCCCGGCTGGTGCTGGAAAAAGCCCCGCTGATTGCGCAAATCATGTTTTTTGGGGCATTGCTGTCAGCCATTAAAAGTTGCGCTTCGGCGACTTTACTCGCGCCCTCGGTCACATTCACAGAAAACATTCTCAAGCCACTGACAGGCGGAATGTCTGATCGCAAGTTGCTCTTTGCCATGCGCGCAGTCACTCTGACATTTACGCTACTGGTCACGCTATATGCTGTGAACTCCAAAGCCAGTATTTTCAAGATGGTCGAAAATGCTTACCAGATCACACTGGTGACTGCTTTTGTTCCCATGGTAGCGGGTATTTACTGGCGGCGCGCCACTAACCAGGGAGCCGCAATGGCTATTTTTCTGGGCTTGACCATCTGGTTGGTGCTACTCATGTTCGGGTCGGAAGACCCGTTAGTCCCCGCCCAATTTGCAGGCTTGATCGCCAGTATTTTGGGCATGGTTGCCGGCTCATTGCTGCCGCAGCGCATGCACCACGATGCCGCCATCCATGATGCGTTACGCCATGGGCATCATGCCGCCGCACAGACACATCATGTGGCAGATTTACACCCGGCGCATGGCAAGCAGGGCGTCCATGGCACACACTGACCGACCAGCGTACGTGAATAAACCCCATACGCCGCTAATGTTTTATTTCGGCCTGGGATATACGGTGCTGATTGTTTATGCCAGCCTGTATCCTTTCAGCGGCTGGCAGAGTAGCGGCATATCGCCCTTCGATTTTTTCTTTGCAGGTTGGCCACGCTACACCACGACCTTTGACCTGCTGATCAATGTGGCGGCCTATATCCCTTTGGGATTTTTCCTTGCCACGGCATTGCGCCCCCGCGTTGCGTCAAAACACGCTTGGTGGCTAGCCGTGCTCGCAGCAGCAGGGTTAAGTTTTGTGCTGGAATTTACGCAAAACTACTTACCCAGCCGCGTAGCTTCCAATCTCGATTGGGCAGGCAATACCTGTGGCGCATTTCTGGGTGCCTTGCCGGGTGCGCTCTGGCGCCGACAGTTGATCGACAACTTGCGTCACACCCATTGGCCCGATCATGGGCAAAGTGTCGAGCTGGGATTCGTTCTCTTGGGATTGTGGCTGCTAACTCAGCTCGACCCAACCACCGTGCTGTTTGGTGCGGGTGATTTACGCAGTCTCCTGCCATTACTCAACACTCAGCCCTTTAGCGCCGCCGGCTTTGTCCGCATTGAAAGCCTGATTGCTGCCAGCGGCCTGCTCGCTATGCTATTGATGGCAAGCCTTATCGCACCGCCTCACCAACGCCGACTTTTTCCTTTGCTGTTACTTGCGGTGGGCCTGGCGGCAAAATCACTCGCCTTTGCACTCATGACGCATCCACAAACAGCGTTGGCCTGGGCCACCCCTGGCGGGCTCATGGGGTCATTGGCCGGTGGGTTATTGTGGCTTGTGGCATTGGCGCTGCCGCTGAACTGGCAGCGCCTACTGGCAGCATTGGCCTTGCTCGCCGCCAGTATCATGGTGAATCTTGCACCCGTTAATCCATATCTTGAAAATTTACAGAACGTCTGGAATCCGGGCCAGTTTCTCAACTTTCACGGCTTGACACACTTCATTACCTTGCTGTGGCCTTATCTGGCATTACCCTGGTTCGCACTTCACCGGACTTATATTCGCAATGGTTCGCCATGACTAAAGCCTTTGACATCAATAATCTAAACAGCCTGCGTGACGCGCTCCGCATCTTTTGTGCAGAACGCCAGTGGCAGTCTTTTCACACACCCAAAAACCTGAGCATGGCGCTGATCAAGGAGGCGGCTGAAATTGTCGAACACTTTCAGTGGGCAACCGCTGAAGAAAGCCACGAGATTGACCCTGAAAAAAAATCTGCAGTAGCCGACGAAATTGCCGATGTCTTGATGTATCTCGTGCAGTTAGCCGATGTATTGGATATCGACCCGCTCGCCGCAGCACAAGAAAAAATTGCCAAGAACGCCAAGAAATATCCAGCGCTCAGGCCGTCGCCCGATAAGCGCTCATAGTCAAGCAGCCTGATAAAAATCGAGCAAAGGTAGAATAGCACGATGGATTCTGCTCAAAACCCCGCTCAAGTATTGCTTGTCTTGACAACTCTGCCGGACCAGGCCAGCGCACAAGTCTTGGCGGCTGAATTGGTGGATGAACATCTGGCTGCCTGCGTCACGATTCTGCCCGCTGCGCAATCAGTCTATCGCTGGCAAAATCGCATAGAACAAACCAGCGAAACACCGCTCATCATCAAAACCACAGCAGCGCGCTATTCCCAGCTTGAAGCCGCTCTGCGCGCCCGCCATCCGTATACGCTGCCAGAAATCATCGCCCTTCCCATCGAGCACGGTCTGCCGGATTATTTAGCCTGGATCGCTCACGAAACGCTTACCCAGGACACCCCATGTTGAATCTGCTCAAACGTACCCTGCAACTTTTTTTCTTCACGATGATCAGCGTCAGCACACTGGGCTTTGCCGCTGAACCCTTATCGCCAGCACAAGCGTACATCTTCTCGGCGCGCGCGCTGGATGCGCACACGCTGGAAGCCCGCTGGCAGATTGCAGAGGGTTATTACCTTTACCGCAATAAGTTTGCTTTTCATCTCGCGGCAAATCCGGCGGGTGAAAAATCCACTGACGAACTTGGTAAAGCGCAATTGCCACCAGGCAAAATGAAACAAGATGATCTGTTTGGTGCAGTAGAAACTTATCGCCAGGAAGTCACGATTCGCCTTCCGCTGAATACCACGACAAAAGCAGTCGCTTCAAAGAGCATTACCTTGCAAGCTGTCGCCCAAGGGTGCTGGGATGGCGGCATCTGCTATCCGCCGCAAACCTATACCGCACAGATTTCTCTGCCAGATTCGGTTGCCGGAGCGGCAACCGAATCGCCGCTGCTCACTGCAACAACCAACACCGTAGCGACTACCGGAGATGAAAGCTCGCGCATCAGGCATTTACTCAACGGTGGCCATTGGTCGCTGATCGTGCTCAGCTTTTTTGGCTTTGGTTTGCTGCTGTCATTCACGCCCTGTGTGTTTCCGATGATCCCGATTCTGTCCGGCATCATTGTGAATCACGGCCATGCGGTAAGCCACGGGCGAGCCTTCATGTTGTCTCTTGCCTATGTGTTGGGCATGGCCATAACCTATGCGGCGGCCGGTGTGGCGGCGGGGTTTTCCGGCACACTGCTCACCAGCGCCTTACAAAATGGCTGGGTGCTGGGAAGCTTTGCGGCAATCTTTGTCGTGCTGGCATTTTCAATGTTTGGCTTTTACGAATTACAACTGCCCTCCGCCTTGCAAAGTCGGCTGGCCAATACCGCCAACCGGCAGGGCGGGTCACCCTGGGCCATTGCGCTGATGGGCGCGTTATCCGCGTTAATTGTCGGCCCTTGTGTGGCCGCCCCATTGGCTGGCGCGTTGCTGTACATCGCCAAAACAGGGGATGCCCTGCTCGGCGGTGCGGCGCTGTTTTCTCTGGCGCTGGGCATGGGCGCACCGCTGCTATTAGTAGGCACTTTCTCGCGCTCATTGTTGCCAAAATCCGGACCATGGATGGAAGGCGTGAAAAAGTTTTTTGGCGTGCTCATGCTGGCTACCGCATTGTGGCTGGCATCCCCCGTCTTGCCTGTCTGGCTCTCCATGCTGGGCTGGGCGTTATTGTTGATTATTCCCGCCGTATTCCTGTCGGCGCTGGACCCTTTGCCTGCACATGCGCACGGCATGCAGCGTCTGGGCAAAGGGCTGGGTGTTGTCATTCTGCTCGGCGGCATCGCAATGCTGCTGGGTGTGCTGGGTGGCAGCAAAGACCCATTGCAACCCCTGGATTTTTTGCGCCGCAGTGTCACACAGGATGCACCTGCCAATGGCACTAAAGCTTCCTTATCCGCCGTCTCACCAGCGCCGACTTTTATTAAAATCCATACACTCGCCGAGCTCGATGAGCATCTGAAAACAGTCGCACAAACGACAAAAAAACCCGTGATGCTCGACTTCTGGGCCGAGTGGTGCATCAGCTGCAAAGAAATGGAACGCTTTACGTTTGCACAGGCCGACGTAGCAAAACGCATGCAGGATTTTGTTTTGCTGCAAGCCGATGTCACCGAAAATAACGCGGCTGATCGTGCGCTGCTGGCCCGCTTCGGCTTGTTCGGCCCACCGGGGATTATTTTCTTTGACGCCCAGGGCCAAGAAAAAACGGGCCAGCGTGTTGTCGGCTTTCAAAATGCCGAACAGTTTTTGCAGCAACTTGAACGCGCTGCTCATTAATTAATAACTTATTTCACCTGATCGCGAGTTCCCTATGTTTACCGGCATTATTTCCGCCATTGGCAGCATTGCCCAGGTCACCCCGCTTGAAACCGGGCTGCGTTTAACAATACAAGCCCCCGCGCTGGATCTCTCGGATGTCGCGCTGGGAGATTCCATTGCGCACAATGGCGTCTGCCTCACAGTCATCAGTAAAAAGGGAGACACGTATCAAGTCGATGTGTCGCGTGAAACCCTGGATTGCACGGTGGGCCTTGATGGCACAGGCGGGATCAACGAATTGAACCTTGAAAAAGCGCTGCGCCTGGCCGATCGGCTGGGCGGCCATTTGGTCGCAGGCCATGTGGATGGCGTCGGCGAAGTCATTCACATGGCCCCTGTGGGCGAATCGCACGAACTGGTCATTCGCGCCCCGCAGGAACTGGCGAAAACCATTGCCCCCAAAGGCTCGATCACCGTGAATGGCGTATCGCTCACCACGAACCGTATCACCAACGCCGTCCCAGGGGATACCGCTGCGCATAACTTTTCAATCAACCTGATCCCGCACACCATGGCCATGACCACCCTGCATCATCTGCGTGCAGGCAGCCGCGTGAATCTTGAGATTGATCTTATCGCACGCTATGTAGAACGGATACTTATCGCCAGCGGTGTGACAGCGAGCTGACTCGGGCGGCGTAGAATGCGTACTTCTCCTGCGATATTTTTTTGAGCTTTCGCCATGAACATTAGCCCCACCCAAGACATCATTGCCGAAATTCGCGCCGGTCGCATGGTGATTCTGGTCGATGAAGAAGACCGTGAAAACGAAGGCGATCTCGTGTGCGCGGCACAACACGTCACGCCTGAAATGATCAACTTCATGGTCAAGCATGCGCGTGGCCTGGTCTGCCTGACGCTTACCGAAGCACGCTGTCAGCAACTGGGTTTATCGCCCATGACGCGCGACAACAAAAGTGCATTCAGCACGGCTTTTACTACCTCGATTGAAGCGGCAACGGGTGTCACCACCGGCATTTCAGCCCACGACCGCGCTCGCACGGTGCAAGTCGCTGTCGCCAAAAATGCCTGTGCTGAAGATATTGTTCAGCCGGGTCATATTTTTCCCATCATGGCGCAGCCCGGCGGCGTGCTGGTTCGTGCAGGCCACACCGAAGCGGGTTGCGATCTGGCCCACATGGCGGGTTGCGAGCCTGCAGCCGTCATCTGTGAAATTCTCAAGGATGATGGCAGCATGGCGCGGCTACCCGACCTCCTTGAATTCGCGGCCCAGCATGGTCTAAAAATTGGCACCATACGCGATTTGATTCATTACCGTGCAGAAACTGAAACACTGATTGAATGCGTCGCTGACAAAGAAATCACCTGCGCTCAGGGCACATTCAGGCTGCGTGCCTTTGTCGACAAAACCAGTGGCGACTCGCATCTAGCGCTCTCTCATGGGGAGATTAGCGCTGATCAGGAAACCCTGGTGCGCGTACATGAGGCGGTTTCTGTCCTGGATTTTCTCGGCGTGCAAAATGCACGTCACAGCTTCAGCATTGATTTTGCCCTGCGCCAGATTGCCGCCTCAGAGCGGGGCGTTGTGGTCATGCTGCATCATGCGGAATCCACCCGAGCCATGCTTACGGCACTACAAGACGATACCGCCACACGCACAACGGGCGCTAAATGGGACCCGCGCCTGTATGGGATCGGCGCGCAAATTCTGCGCGATTTAGGCGTGGGCAAGATGCGTCTAATGTCCAACCCTCGAAAAATGCCCAGCATGGCAGGCTTCGGCCTGGAAATCTGCGGTTATTTCGCCCCTTGATAAAACTACACAACCCAGCGAGATGCGCACGATGAGCATTCATGAATTAGAACCCCAACTGATCGGCCGCGGCTTGCGCATCGGCATTGTGCAAAGCCGCTTTAACGAACCCATAGGCGAAGGCCTGCGTTCCGGGTGCCTGGCTGGCCTGGCGCAAATGCAGGTAGCAGAGTCAGATATCACCTATGTCACCGTCCCCGGCGCGCTGGAGATTCCCATGGCGCTGCAAGCACTTGCGCAAAGCGGCCAATTCGATGCGCTGGTTGCGCTCGGTGCCGTCATTCGCGGGGAAACTTATCATTTTGAAATTGTTTCCAATGAATCCGCCCGGGGCATCACCGATGTGCAACTGAACACGGGCATCCCGATTGCCAATGCCGTGTTGACCACAGAAAATGAGGATCAAGCGCTCGCGCGCATGGTACAAAAAGGCACGGAAGCGGCTATGGCCGCTATTGAAATGGCGCAACTGTTACGTACGGTAAAAAAATAATGAGCAGCAGCAATTCAGCACGACATCGCGCGCGCGAGTTCGCGGTCCAGGGCTTGTACCAAAGGCAAGTCGGCGGCCAGGATGAAGCCGCCATTCAAGTACAAGCCGAAAGCGTGGCCGGCTTTCACAAAGCGGATAACGAACTCTACCTTCAGCTGCTGCATGAAACACTCTCTCAAGCCGAAATATTGCAAGCCGATATCACGCCGCATATCGCCCGCCCGTGGCATGAAATCTCGCCCATTGAACGCAGCGTGTTGATTTTGGGCGCCTGCGAATTTCGCTTTCATTTGGAAACCCCTTATCGCGTCATCATCAATGAATGCGTTGAACTCGCCAAAACCTTTGGCGGCACTGATGGCCACAAGTTTGTGAATGGCGTGCTGGACAAAATGGCTGCCGTGTTGCGCGCAGCTGAGGTTCAACGGCGCTAATCCAAGCACCTGGAGGAATCTCTCATGCCCTCTGAGTTTGAGCTAATCCGCCAGTTTTTTATTCGCCCAATGCACCACACGCTGCTAGGTGCGGGTGATGATGCAGCGTTGATTGCACCCACACCCGGCTGTGAGCTCGTCGTCTCGACCGATCTACTCGTAGAAGGCACACATTTTCTTGGCAATACCGCGCCTTTTGATCTCGGCTGGAAAACTCTGGCAGTCAATGTCTCCGACATGGCCGCCATGGGTGCCACACCACGCTGGGCAACACTGGCGGCTGCCTTGCCAGCGCCGGCTCTTGATTGGCTCGAAGCGTTTTCGCGCGGCTTTTTTGCCTGTGCCGAAGCATTCAACATCGATCTCATTGGCGGTGATACTACTCGCGGGCCACGCGCTTTTTGCGTCACAATCCTGGGCGAGGTCCCTGCTGGAGCCGCACTGCTGCGTAGTGGTGCGCAAGTCGGCGACTCGATCTGGGTCTCTGGCACACCCGGACGTGCCGCCTTGGGTTTAGCGCATTTGCAAGGCCGCATAACGCTCGCCGAACCTCAGCTTGGTCAATGCCTGACAGCGCTGCATCGCCCGCAACCACGCGTGATGCTTGGCCTGGCACTGCGCGGCTTGGCCACTGCGGTGATTGATGTTTCTGACGGCTTACTCGCCGACCTCGGCCACATCCTGACGGCATCCTGCTGCACAGCAGAGCTCACTATCCCGCACCTGCCACCCGCTGGCTTAGCCCGCGACTGTTATCTTTCCGGAGGGGATGATTACGAACTGATTTTCACGCTTCCCGCAGCGCAGTACCCACTCATGGCCGCCTTGGCGGTTGAACTCGATTTACCGCTCACCTGCATTGGCGCGATTACCCCCCCTGTGTCAAACACATCAGACAGGCTTGTTATTCACGATGACCGGGGATTACCCATTACCCCAACACGTCACGGCTTTGACCATTTCCCTTAATTCTTCACACTCATGTTCCTGCCCGCCCCACCGTTTAAATTTCTTTTTCAGCATCCTGCGCATCTCGTCGCCTGCGGTTTTGGCAGCGGGCTTTCCGGCTTTGCCCCCGGCACGGCAGGAACTGTTTTTGCCTGGCTTACCTACGCCTTGTTGCGCGGACAAATGCCCAACGATCTGATATTCGGGCTGTTTCTTCTGCTGGCCTTCGGCATCGGCGTTTCTGCCTGCCACATTACAGGACGCGACCTTGGCGTGATTGATCACGGGGCCATTGTGTGGGATGAAATTGTGCCTTTCTGGGCCGTGCTGCTCTTCACCCCCATCGGTTTTTGGTGGCAACTAGGGGCTTTTCTGGGCTTCCGTTTTTATGATGTGGTCAAACCCCAGCCCGCACGCTATTTCGATACCCACGTTAAAAGTGGCTTCGGGGTGATGATGGACGATGTCATTGCGGCAGGCTACACCATACTCACCTTGGCTATAGCCAAGACACTGCTGACTGCCTTGGGGTATTAGCCATGGATGCCGAGCTTGCCGCCCTGTCCCTGGCCATTGGTCAAGCAGCCATGACCCGCATTGCGACTATTGCCACGGCAGAATCCTGTACCGGCGGATGGGCAGCGCAAGTCATTACGCATACCGCAGGCAGCTCGGCATGGTTCGATCGCGGATTCGTCACCTATTCCAACGCCGCCAAAAATGACATGCTGGGCGTACAAGAACAGACTCTCGTCGCCCACGGAGCAGTCAGTGAAGCCGCAGCGCGAGAAATGGCTCTCGGCGCTTTGACATACTCTGCCGCATCTCACGCGCTAGCCATTACCGGTATTGCCGGCCCGGCAGGGGGCTCTGCCGGCAAGCCGGTCGGCACTATCTGTTTTTCCTGGTGCCAGAGAGGGGGGGACGCCTTTACAGAAACCCGGCGTTTTCAGGGGGATCGTGAAGTCGTTCGCCGACAGGCCGTGATTCATGCGCTCAACGGATTGCTTATTCGGCTAGTTTAAAATCCAAAGTAAGCCAAGTCGGCAAAAACTATGCCATCCATGCCATAATCAAAACCATCTTCTAGGACAAAACACATGGACGAAAATAAAACCAAAGCACTTCAAGCCGCATTAGCCCAGATCGAAAAGCAGTTCGGCAAGGGCTCCATCATGAAAATGGGCGAAGGCAATGTCAGCGATGACATTCAAACCGTCTCGACTGGCTCCCTGGGGTTGGACATTGCCCTGGGCATCGGTGGCTTGCCGCGCGGCCGCGTTGTTGAAATCTACGGCCCGGAATCTTCCGGAAAAACCACTTTATGTTTGCACGTTGTCGCTGAAATTCAAAAAGCAGGCGGCGTCGCTGCGTATATCGATGCAGAGAATGCACTTGACCCAGGCTATGCCGCCAAGCTGGGCGTGAATGTTCCCGATATGCTGATCTCGCAACCCGACACAGGCGAACAGGGGCTGGAAATTGCTGACATGCTGGTGCGCTCCGGTGGCGTTGACCTCGTCGTCATTGATTCGGTCGCCGCGCTCACGCCACGCGCTGAAATTGAAGGCGAAATGGGTGACCAATTGCCGGGCCTGCAAGCACGGTTGATGTCGCAAGCCTTGCGCAAGCTGACATCCAACATCAAGCGCACCAATACCCTGGTTATTTTCATCAACCAGATCCGCATGAAGATTGGCGTCATGTTTGGCAGCCCTGAAACTACCACCGGCGGCAATGCGCTCAAGTTTTACGCCTCGGTAAGAATGGACATCCGACGCACCGGCGCCATCAAGAAAGCTGACGAGGTGATTGGCAACGAAACCCGCGTCAAAGTAGTCAAGAACAAGGTGGCACCGCCATTTCGCGAAGCGCATTTCGACATCCTCTACGGGGAAGGCATTTCACGCGAAGGTGAGATCGTCGAACTGGGCGTTCTACACAAGATCGTCGAAAAATCCGGTGCATGGTATGCCTATAACGGCGAAAAAATTGGTCAAGGCAAAGACAACGCACGCGACTTTTTACGCGAACGTCCGGAGCTTGCGGCCGAGATTGAAAACAAGGTGCGCGCGGCCGTCGGTGTTGCCGGACTTAGTGCCCCTCCGGCCGAGTGATTCGTTTTGAATGCACTACGCAGCCGGGCGATCAAACTTCTCGCTCGGCGCGAACATACCCGTGCAGAACTCGCCAATAAGTTGGCGGCGCATGGAACACAGGAAGAAATTAACGCCGTGATTGTTGAACTCCAAACCTGCCACCTTCAATCGGATTCCCGCTTCGCAGAAAGTTATGTACGCTCCCAAGCCGCCCGTTTAGGCACCTTGCGCTTGCGGCATAACATGTTAACCAAAGGTCTTGACCGCGAATTGATCGAATCGCATCTCGTGGCGGCCGATATGCCAGATGATCTGACGCGCGCGCGCAGCCTTTGGAGCCGAAGGTTTGGAGTCGTCCCCGCCAACACCAAAGAATGGGCACGGCAAGCCCGCTTTCTGCAAGCCAGGGGGTTTGCCAGTGACACCATTCGGCGTTTGCTCAAAGATCCTGCGGATGGAATGGAAGCCCCGATGGGGGAAGCCGGGTTTTCTTCAGGGAAAGAAGACGCATGACAGCCGGAACCACTACTTTGTCGGCGCATAACCTGCGCAAAAAATATAAATCACGCACTGTCGTAACCAACGTTTCGTTTGAAGTCGCTGCCGGAGAAGTTGTTGGCCTACTCGGCCCTAACGGCGCAGGAAAAACGACCTGCTTTTACATGATCGTCGGCTTGGTTGCCGCTGATGGGGGCGAAATTCGCATTGATAAAAATGATGAAAATGAAGGTAAAAAAGGGGTGGAACATAATCGGCTAACCCATATGCCAATTCATCAACGCGCGCGCCTCGGCCTCTCTTATTTACCGCAAGAAAATTCAGTCTTCAGAAAACTGACCGTGGAAGAAAATATCCGTGCGGTGCTTGAGCTGCAACATCTTGAAAAAGAGGAAATGGATGACCGGCTGCAAGTTTTGCTGGAAGAATTGCATATTACGCATATTCGTAAAAGCCAGGCAATTTCTCTTTCTGGTGGTGAGCGGCGACGGGTTGAAATAGCACGTGCATTGGCCACCCGCCCACGCTTTATCCTTTTAGATGAACCTTTTGCCGGCGTTGACCCCATTGCGGTAGTCGATATTCAAGGCATCATTCGCTTCCTGAAAGAACGTGGTATTGGCGTTTTGATTACCGATCACAATGTGCGTGAAACCCTGGGTATTTGTGATCGCGCCACCATCATCAATGAAGGACTGGTATTAGCCGCTGGACATCCTGCCGAGATTGTTGATAATGAAAACGTACGCCGCATTTATCTTGGCGAACACTTCAAAATGTGATGAAACAATCACTCCAGCTCAAAGTATCGCAGCATCTGACGCTAACGCCCCAGTTGCAGCAGGCCATTCGTCTGCTACAACTCTCAACACTTGAGCTCAATGCGGAAATTGATCAAGCTCTACAAGATAATCCCTTGCTTGAACTTGTTGAATCCGATCAACAAACCTACACTTCATCACTGGATCTCCCCACGCCTGCATCCACCGCATCCGATGTATCCGAGGCGGGTGAGTCCTTTGACGGACCTGCAGAGCTCGGCGGTCGCGAAGACGAAGGCTGGGGCATTGAGTTCTCTAGCAGCACTGGCCCGCGCGACCCTAACGACGATGACATCGATAATGGCGAAACGCAAACTGCCAGCATGAGCCTGCAAGAACACCTCAATACACAGCTCATGATGTCATCTTTGTCTGATCGCGAACGTGTGCTCACGGCTTTGCTGATCGAATCATTGAATGACGATGGTTATCTCATGCAATCACTGGATGACTTGCTGGAGATGTTTCCCGAAGAAGAAACAGATCACGAAATACTGCGTACAGAATTGGCCAGTGCACTATGTCACGTGCAAAATTTTGACCCGCCGGGTGTTGGCGCTCGCAGTGCTAAAGAATGTCTTACCTTACAGCTGAACAACCTGCGGCCATCCCCTGAAGTCCATCTGGCGCTCAGCATTGTTGCAAACCACCTGGACCACTTGGCGGCACATGATTTTCTCCGTATCAAAAAATCCCTGCGGTGTTCCGACGACGAATTACGTCTAGCGCAGGAACTTATTTGCTCGCTCAATCCCCATCCTGGATCGCAATTTTCTGCGCTGGATATACGTTACGTTATCCCTGATGTCACCGTAAAAAAAGTACGGAAAGAATGGGTGGTAACGCTTAACAGCGAGGCCATGCCAAGGCTGCGCATCAACAAACTCTATGCCGATATTTTACGGGGGGCCGGTAATAGCAGTTCTGCCGGGCTGGCGACTCAGTTGCAAGAAGCCAAATGGCTGATTAAAAATGTGCAACAACGGTTTGATACCATTTTGCGTGTATCACAAGCCATCGTTGATCGCCAGCGGGCCTTCTTTGAGCATGGCGCCGTTGCCATGCGCCCATTAGTCCTGCGAGAAATAGCAGAAGCCGTCAATTTGCATGAATCAACGATTTCCCGCGTGACCACCCAGAAATACCTGGCGAGTCCGCGCGGCATTTATGAACTTAAATACTTTTTTGGCAGCCATGTCGCCACAGATTCTGGCGGCGCGGCGTCAAGCACCGCAATACGCGCACTGATCAAGCAGTTGGTCAATTTCGAGGACGGCAAAAAACCTCTCTCGGATGCGCGTCTTGCGGATATTCTGGGCGAGCAAGGGATCGTCGTAGCACGCCGCACCGTAGCAAAGTATCGCGAATTGTTACACATCCCGCCCGTTAATCTCAGAAAGAGTCTCTGAGTAAACCACTGACAAGGAAATTATATGAACCTCAATCTCACCGGTCATCATGTTGAAATTACCCCTGCTTTGCGCGACCACGTCACCCTGAAGCTGGAGCGGGTAGCCCATCATTTTGATCACATCACAAGCACGCATGTCATCCTTTCCGTAGACAAGCTGCAACAGAAAGCCGAGGTGACTCTGCATGTCAAAGGCAAGGATATTTATGCCGACGCAATAGATGCAGATATGTATGCCGCCATTGATCTGTTGGCTGAAAAACTGGATCGTCAAATACTCAAACACAAAGAAAAAATCTCTACGCACCACCGTGACAAGCAAATGGATACAAGCAACCCCGCAGACAACCCTTAACCAGCAGCGCGATATAATTCACGTCATTGCTAGCAAGCATCTGAAAAAGAAGCACCCGATAATCTTCCCGCGCATTCCTTCATGAATCACATCGCCAGCTTGTTGCCTCTTGATAATGTCGTCGCTGCGCTTGATGCAAGCAGCAAGAAACGCGTCTTTGAAGACGCCGGTATCCTTTTCGAGAATCATCAGGGTATTGCACGCAGCGTGGTATATGAAGCCCTTTTTGCGCGGGAAAAACTTGGCTCTACAGCCCTCGGGCAAGGCATCGCCATACCGCATGGCCGTATCAAGGGGCTAAAAAAACCACTGGGTGCATTTTTTCGTCTGGAGGTGCCTGTCCAATTCGAGGCGCCCGACGGCAAACCCGTCAGCCATATTTTTGTACTACTTGTACCTGAAGCCGCCAATGAGCAGCACCTGCAATTGCTATCAGAGCTTGCGCAAATGTTTTCCGATCGCACTTTCCGCGAACAACTCGCGAGTGCACCCGATACTGCAACTCTGCATGGCCTGTTTGCCAAATGGAACGCCAACTAATCGTTTCGCAACTATTTGAACGTAACCGGGAACGGTTGCAGCTTACCTGGGTAAGTGGCGCCTTGACGCGCGTCATCTCAGCCAAAGAAGAGTTTGTAGCCCCTGCCGATTTGGTGGGTCACTTGAATCTCATGCACCCGGAGCGCATACAGGTCATCGGCGCACCAGAGCTTGCGTGGGCGGCAAGACAAGCGCCAGAAAAAGTAAAGCGCCATATGCATACAATCTACAACGCACGGCCCCCTGTGTTGATCGTCGCCGATGGACTAGACGTGTCCGAAGAAATTCAGCACGATTGTGAACTGTCGGATACGCCACTACTAAAAACGCCGCTCCCTGCCGCCTATGTCATCGACACGCTGCGCCATTTTGTTTCTCGCCAGCTGGCTGAAACAATTGCCTTGCACGGCGTGCTGATGGACGTTTTGGGAATGGGTGTTTTAATCACGGGCGACTCTGGCGCAGGCAAGAGTGAGCTCGCGCTAGAGCTCATTTCACGGGGACATGGCCTGGTTGCCGATGATGTCGTCGATGTGTCCCGTATCGGCCTGGATGCACTCGAAGGCCGCTGCCCTGAGCTGCTGCGCAACTTTCTTGAAGTGCGCGGATTGGGACTCATCAATATTCGTACGGTTTTTGGCGAAACTGCCTGCCGTCGCAAAATACGTTTGAAGCTCATTGTGCATTTGCAAAAGCCTGCTCGTGGCGTGCCTGAAGCAGCGCGGCTGCCTTTGGATGCCCAGAATGAAACCATTTTGGGCGTACCCGTGCATCGCGTGACGCTCCCCATTGCCGCTGGTCGTAATCTGGCTGTGCTGCTTGAAGCCGCCGTGCGCGTTACCATCCTGGGCCTACGCGGCATCAACAGCATGCAGGAGTTCCTTGAACGCCAGGAAAATGCGCTGCAAACGGACAGCGTATCTGACAACTAAGTCTCACGATCATTGTTATAAATTACGATAGCTTTTTTTTACAACCCCACTAAGAAGAAGGCAATGAATCGTCGATTACTCATTATTCTGGCATCCCTATTCGCTGCAAATGTCGCACTGGCACAAGCGCCTGGGGCAGCCCCTGCGACAACTTCCACCCGCAATTGCGAATCCGGCGCTGTCAGCAAAGCAGGCAAACCACTCCATGGCGCAGCAAAAGCGGCTTACATGAAAAAATGTACTGGTGAAACAGCGCCCGTTATTGCAAAAGGAAAAACAACGCAACAAAACAAAATGGTCAGCTGCAACAAGGAGGCCAGAGGAAAAGCCGGCAACGAACGCAAGGACTTCATGAAAAACTGCCTGTCGAAATAGGCGCCCCATTATTGCCATGCTCCACGCAGACCACCAGGTCAGCATCTTTTGACAGGCAGGACATGTGATACAACGAATAACGGGCTTTTTTCCAACATATATCCTAGTTTTCTACCTGGCCTTTACACCCATACTCAACTAACCAGCTCTGGCTGGCGTGGACTTTTGCCCCGATTTGTTTTTTGTCATTATTATCCGCGTAGAAAACAAGTGCCATGTAGCTAATGGCTCCAACAACAATAAATAATATTTATTCAAGGAGATTGCTGTTTGTATGGCCCCATCACCCATGAATATCGCAGATGACAGTGGCTTCTTCTGGCAAATTTACAACGAAGCCCAGGATCCCATCCTATTAATCAAGGATGGCGGTTTTCTTGATTGCAATCGGTCTGCCTTGGTACAGCTGGGCTTGCATGACAAGGCTGAAATTCGTCAGCTGACGCTGATTTCGATCTCGCCGCCGCTGCAATCTGATGGCCGTGCCTCAGCCGAAAAGATAGCTGAAGTGTCAGAGCTGATCATCCAAGCTGGATATCACCGCTTTGAGTGGGTGTGCCAACGCATGGACGGTTCCCTGTTCGATGTCGAAGTCACGAGCACAATCATCTCCATCAATGGCGAGCCGGTGATCCATGCGCATTGGCGAGACATCGGCGAGCAAAAGCGCTTAGCCCAGAAACTGCGTGAAAGCGAAGAGGCTGCCCGAAAAATTTTTGACGAGGCCGCCGACCCCGTTGTCTTATTCAAACAAAGTATTGCAATCGATTGCAACAAAGCGGCACTGCAACAGCTCGGGTATCCCCACAAGCAGGATTTGCTGGGCCTTACCATTAGAGATATATCACCACCACTGCAGGAAGGCGGGGTGCAAACAGCAATCCGCCAAGCGGAAGTTACTACCGCCTCGATACACGATGGTCAAACGAGTTTCAGCTGGCAGCTCAAGCATACTGACGGTTCGATCATAGAAGCTGAAGTTATGCTCACCAACATTATAGTGAAGGGTGAAGAGGTGCGGCATATGCGCTGGCGCAACATCAGCGTACAAAAGCGTCTGGAGAGAGGGTTGCGCGAAACCGAAAAGGCCGCGCGCAAAGTTTTTGACGAGGCCGCCGATCCTGTCATTCTGTACAAGCATGGTGTTTCAATCGATTGCAACAAGGCAGCAATGCAACAGCTCGGCTATCACCACAAGCAGGATTTGCTGAGCCTTACCCCTGCCGACGTATCGCCACCATTTCAGGAAAATGGGGAAACATCAGAAAGCTACGCAACGGAACTAATCAACGCAGCACTTCGCGACGGTAAAACCGGGTTCGAGTGGCAGCTGCAACATACCAACGGTTCGATCATCGAAACCGAAGTTACGCTCACCGCCATTACTGTGAGTGACGAGGAGGTACTGCACATAAGCTGGCGCGACATCGGCGCGCAAAAACGCATGGCGCGCGAGTTGCGCGAAAGCGAAGAATCTTTCCGGCGGGTTTTTGACGAAGCGGCAACCCCGACCATGCTGTTAAAACAGAATGGCCTTATTGTCGACAGCAATGAGGCTGCAGCACGGCTTTTTGGTTACTCCGAGAAGAATCTTTTGCTCGGCAAAACGCCCGTAGATATGGCCTTGCCTTACCAGCCCGACGGGCGCGATTCTGCCCAGTCGGTGCAAGAAACGCTGGCCCTCACGATACATAAGGGATATCACCATTTCGAGTGGCAGATGCAGCGTATGGATGGTGCTCTTGTGGATACGGAGATTACTCTGACTTGCATAACCGTGCGTGGCGAAACGTTATTCCATGCGCACATACGCGATCTGACCGAGCAAAA
>DATCQI010000101.1:0-6517 GCA_036569545.1 Rugosibacter sp.
CAGTATTTCCGTGCCAAGGATCTCTCCGGCAGCCTTACCGGCCAGCCCGATCTTTCGAACACCGGAGCCAAGTTCTGGATAGTGGGCTATGAACATAGCCTCTCCAAACGGACGACCTTGCTAGCCCACTATGCCTATCTAAAAAATGATGACCGTGTAAGTACTGTTTCAGGTACTGGCAAGGGCTACGATTTCGGTGACGGAAGTACGGGCATTGCTGGCACTGCAGGATCCAACAACAATAATCTAAAACTTTCCGGTCTGCAAATAGGTATAAATCACACTTTCTGACCCAACATTACCTCCCAAGCTGCAAGCTTAGACGGGCGTCCTCTTCATGTGGCGCCCGTTTTTTTATGTTTCTTTTATTTTTAACGCACCCGATGCGATGGAAATACCGCCGTGAATGTCGAACCCTTGCCAGGGTCGCTTTCAATTTCAAGCTGCGCCTGATGACGCTCCAGCACATGTTTGACAATTGCCAGGCCCAGCCCCGTGCCACCCATTTCGCGTGAGCGGCCATGGTCGACGCGGTAGAAACGTTCCGTAAGCCGTGGCAGATGCTCAGGCGCAATCCCAACACCGGTATCGGTTACCGAAAAACGACCGCCGTTCACATCGGCTGCCCAGTGCAGCGCAATCTCTCCACCTTTAGGGGTATATCGCACGGCATTAGTGACCAGGTTGCTAAAAACGGAATGTAATTCTCGCGGGCTACCCACGAGATGGGTCGACCCCGTCATAGTCAAACTGATATTTTGGCGTCCTGCAGAAAGCACCTTTGCCTCTTCGCAGATACCCGCAAGCAGTGCGGACAGATCCACCTCGTCTTCCATCGGAGGAGCGTCCGTCTCAAGGGAGGACAGCATCAGCAAATCTTCAATCAGACTCTGCATTCGCTGCGCTTGTTCTGCGGCCATGCGTAAATAGTGTGCTAGCTCCTCAGGTGAAGCATCACCTAACGCATCGGCTGCAGTTTCAATAAAACCCAGTGTCACGGTCAGTGGCGTTTTCAGTTCATGCGAAACATTCGCCACAAAATCACGCCGCATGGTGGCAAGCTTTTCAAGTTGGGTAACATCACGCACCATGAGCAAGGTTCGGCTCGCAGCGAAGGGTACAGTCTGCACTTGCAGGGTATGGCCAGGATTACGCTGGGTAGTCAACTTCAAGGGTTTTGCCCCACGCCCCGCAGCATTCAGATAATCGAGCAATGCGGGTTCACGCAGCAGATGGGTAAAGCGGCTACCGATATCCGTGGCGGCATTTAACCCAAAGCAGGCTTCCGCTTCCCAATTCATCCACTCGATGACGCGGTGGCTATCCAGAATAACAACGCCCTCTGGCAGTACCTCAGCGGCCAACCGCAGGCGTTCAAGTTCAGTTGTAGCCAATTTGGTTTCTTTGGTGGCCTTACGGATTTGTTGATACAACAAATCGCACAATTCACCCCAGGCGCCCATCGCTATGGGAGGGGATTGCTCTAATGGCGCACGCGCCCAATAAATCAATTGCCTAAGCCGCCATAGATGGCGTAAAAGAATCAAGCCCAGTGCAGAGAGTGCCATGACCCTTGCGCCAAGAGTCCCATGATCCCACATCCCGATCAGCGCCGCGATCAAAACAATGATCAGCGTGACCAGCGCCTCGATCACGACCGACTTCATGCGGCAGACATGCGGTAGCCGCTACCACGTACAGTCTGAATCAGCGCATCATGCGCCGTTGCCTCGAGCGCGGCGCGCAAGCGGCGGATATGCACATCCACCGTACGCTCCTCAACAAACACATGATCTCCCCATACCTGATCAAGTAGTTGTGTTCTTGTGTGAACTCGCTCAGGGTGTGTCATGAAAAAATGCAACAAGCGAAACTCCGTAGGGCCGAGAGTAATTTCACTCTCTCCACTACTGACACGATGCGTCGCCGGATCAAGGCGCAAATGACCCAGTTCAACCACCTCATCGGTCGTTTGTGGCGCATGCCGCCGCAAAACAGCTCGGATACGCGCCACCAGCTCGCGCGGACTGAATGGTTTGGTGATGTAATCATCCACACCGATGTCGAATCCTTCGATCTTGTCACGTTCGTCCGCACGCGCTGTCAGCATGATAATAGGCAAATCACGTGTACGTGCATCACGGCGCAACTGGCGCGCGAAATCAATCCCACTCATGCTGGGCAGCATCCAGTCCAGTATCACCATATCAGGCAGTGCGGCCGTTATCAAACGGCGTGCAGTTTCTGCATCTCCCGCTAACACAACATCATGGCCTGCACGGCGCAAATTAATTTCAATCAGCGATTGAATCGCTGGTTCATCCTCAACGACAAGAATAGTAGCCGCCATGTTCACCCTTTTATAAAGTCAAAAGATCAGTCTATTGCAGATTGATGACAGACCGGTGACAGCAAAGCATACCTTGTTAAGTTATGATACCAGCTGCATTTTTAGTAGCTGTCTACCAATCATGCTGCAATGTACATCACGCTCAAAATTCAAGGGGTAATTAGATGGAATATCCGATGAAATACCAATCCGTATTTCGTCCTGATCTTTTTACCGGACAAACCATCATTGTTACCGGCGGAGGTAGTGGCCTAGGCCGCTGCACAGCACATGAACTGGCCAGCCTGGGCGCAACAGTTGCATTGGTCGGCCGCAAAATTGACAAACTCAACACTGTGCAACAAGAAATTATCGCCGCGGCAGGAAAAGCCAGCGTCCATGTGTGCGATATCCGTGACGAGGCCATGGTCAAGTCCATGGTCAATGCGGTACTAGCGCAACATGGCGCAATACATCACCTGGTAAACAACGCTGGCGGGCAATTTCCCGCGCTGGCGAAGAATCTGACGCTGAACGGTTGGGAAGCGGTGGTCAAAAGCAATCTGACCGGTGGCTTTCTTGTCTCGCGCGAATGCTACACACAGTGGATGGAAGACCATGGTGGCGCTATCGTCAATATCATCGCCGATATCTGGGGTGGCATGCCTAACATGGCGCATAGTGGCGCAGCCCGCGCTGGCATGCTCTCGTTGACTGAAACGCTAGCCTGCGAATGGGCGCATTCCGGTGTCCGGGTCAATGCCGTGGCGCCCGGATGGATTGCCAGTAGCGGCTTTGACACTTACACGCCCGAAGTGCAAAAAGAGATGCGCGGCTGGAAGAAGAAGGTTCCCCTGCAACGCTTCGGCACAGAAGCGGAAATTTCAGCTGCGATTGTTTTTCTGCTCTCTGAGGCCGCCTCATTTATTACCGGCTCATGCCTGCGTGTTGATGGCGGCGTACCGAATGCCCGCCACACCTGGGCTTTGATCCCACACCAGCGCTCCAAGCCATTTGAAGGCTTCCCCTTGGCAACTCAGCCTAAAAGCCAGGCAGTCCAACACGAATGACACTGACCGAACTCCGTTATATCGTTGCCCTCTCTCGAGAAAGCCACTTTGGCCGTGCGGCGGACAAATGCCATGTAGCCCAACCGACGCTATCGGTTGCGGTTAAAAAGCTCGAAGACTCGCTAGGCATCGTTCTGTTTGAACGCAACAGTGGTGAAGTCCGCCCCACAACAATAGGTGCACAAGTCGTTGCGCAAGCTGAGCGTGTCTTGAGCGAAGCCGCCCGCGTGGGCGAAATTGCTGCTGCCGGACGCGACCCACTGGCAGGGCCTCTGCGGCTAGGGGTAATCTACACCATCGGTCCCTGGCTGCTACCCGCGCTTGTGCCCAGGCTAAAACAACGCGCACCGAAAATGCCGCTCATCATTGCCGAGGGGTACACCGAAGTGCTGCTGGAAAAACTCAAGAATTTCGAGCTGGATGTCCTGGTGCTCGCCCTGCCAATCAATGAGCCCGGCATCGTCACGCAACCCTTGTATGACGAACCCTTTCGCCTGCTCTTGCCTGTTGCGCATCCTTGGGTAAAACAAAAAACACTTTCAACCAGCCAGTTGCTGGAAGAACCCCTGCTCATGCTCGGCCCTGGCAACTGTTTTCGTGACCAGATACTCGACTTGTGTGCTCGTGCGAGTCATGGCCAATCGCCGCAAGTGCTTGAATCTTCTTCGCTGGAAACCATCCGCCACATGGTCGCTTCTGGCGTGGGCGTAACGGTGATGCCAGCGAGCAGTGTAGATACGCTAGCCAAAAATGATCCGCTGCTGCGCGTGCGGCCTTTTACCGAACCAACCCCTACACGCCGCGTCGGTCTGGTATGGCGTGCAAGTTTTCCACGCCATCAAGCCATTGACGTGATGCGCGCCGCCTTGCTTGACTGCCAGCTGCCCGGCACACGGCCGATACGCTAAACATAGGGTCACGTACAACCACAGTTCATTGAGGGCAATAGCTGTTGCCTATCGCCACCCCACATAAAATCAATTAGAACTTTTCGCGCAAGACGACTAAAGTAGAGGCAAGTTACGTAATAGCCATGGCTAATACGCAGCTTGGTTCAATGCACACGCAGGCATTAAACCTTACATCCTATACCTTGCAAAGGAGACACATCATGCAACTCAAAGGCTCAAAAACTGAAGGTCATCTGAAGGACGCTTTTGCTGGCGAATCTCAGGCCAATCGTCGTTACCTTTACTTCGCGAACAAAGCCGACATCGAAGGCTACAACGATGTTTCCGCTGTTTTCCGCTCCACTGCTGAAGGTGAAACCGGTCACGCCCACGGTCACCTGGAATATCTCGAAACCTGTGGCGACCCTGCCACTGGCCTGCCTTTTGGCCCCACCGCTGACAACCTGAAAACGGCTGTTGCCGGTGAAACGCATGAGTACACCGACATGTACCCCGGCATGGCGAAAACCGCGCGCACAGAAGGTTTCGACGAAATCGCTGACTGGTTCGAAACGCTAGCCAAAGCAGAACGCTCACATGCCAACAAATTCCAGCGCACGCTGGATTCGTTAGGCGCGTAAGAAATATAAGCAACAATAAGCAACACAAGTAATACAAGCAGCATGGCAAAAGCGAAATGGCGGCTTGCCGCCGTTTCGCCAGCGCCGACTTTTCATGAACTAAAGGAAAAACCATGCGTGAAGGCAATCTGGAAGCGCCGACCCGGCATCCTATCGACTGGAAAAACCCGCAGTTCTATGACGCCCTTTCTTGCGAGAAAGAGCTCGAACGCATTTTCGATATCTGTCATGGCTGCCGTCGCTGCGTTTCGCTATGCAATGCCTTCCCCACGCTGTTTGACCTGATTGACGCCGCAGGTGATGATGAACTCGCGGGCGTGCCCAAAGAAAGCTATGGCAGCGTTGTCGACCAATGTTATTTGTGCGACGTCTGCTACATGACCAAATGTCCTTACGTGCCGCCGCATCCGTGGAACCTGGATTTCCCGCACACCATGCTGCGCGCCAAGGCCATCAAATTCAAAGCCGGAGAAGCCACTTTCCGCGACCGCATGCTCAGCGCCACCGATGCTGTGGGCAAGCTCGCCTCCATCCCCGTCGTGGTGCAGGTAGTGAATGCCGTGAATAAAAACAGCCTCGCCCGTGGCGCAATGGAAGCGATGCTGGGCGTGAAAAAAGAACGCAAGCTGCCTGACTACAACAGCAAGCACTTCCGCAAAACCGCAGGTGACGCGATTGCCCAAACAGTCAAGGATGGCCAGCGCACACCCGGCAAAGTGGCAATTTTTTCCACCTGCTACATCAACTACAACGAGCCTGGCATCGGTCACGATCTCGTCAAGCTCCTGGAGCACAATGGCATCCCCTGGCTGATCGTCGAGAAAGAAGCCTGTTGTGGCATGCCCAAGCTGGAACTGGGCGATCTGGAGGCCGTGGAAAAACTCAAGAACATTAATATCCCTCATTTGGTGAAATTAGCCCAAGCGGGTTACGCCATTCTCACCCCCGTGCCGTCGTGCACGCTGATGTTCAAGAGCGAGCTGCCGCTGATGTTCCCTCAGGATACGGATGTTCAGCTTGTTGCCAAAGCCATGTTTGATCCGTTTGAATACCTCGTTCAGCGCAACAAGGATGGTCTGCTCAAAACCGAATTTCCCACGCCCCTGGGCAAGGTGTCGTATCACATCCCCTGCCACTCGCGGGTGCAGAACATGGGTCGCAAGACCGAAGAAATGTTGAAGCTCACAGGTGCTGCGGTGAATACGGTTGAGCGCTGCTCAGGACATGACGGCACCTGGGGCGTAAAAAAAGAGTACTACGCCATGTCGATGAAAATTGGCAAACCCGTTTTCAAGGCCATGGCCAAGGATGAGCCCGATTACATCAGCTCGGACTGCGCCATTGCCGGTCGACACATTCAACAGGGAATGGATGAAGCCGGCAACGCCGGACATGCCCAAAAGCAACACCCACTCACCTTGCTACGTATCGCTTACGGACTGGACTAAACATGACACTCACTCGCGAATCCCTGCTCACGCTGGAAGCCTATGCCAAAGCACGCCCCGCCATGCGCGCACAAGTACTGGAAACCAAAAAACTGCGGCGCATATTTCTCGGCGAGCATATCGTGCTGATTTTTGAAAA
>DATCQI010000102.1:0-8643 GCA_036569545.1 Rugosibacter sp.
TCCCCTGAGCATCAGAACTAGCAGACTGACCATGTAATAACCGATGGAAAAAGCTTCGCATAATATTACCTACTTTAAAAGTACAGAAAAAATTGGCGGCCATGCGGGCTTCTTTAAGAAAACTGACTAGAGCGCACACGGGAGATTCATCGCCCCCTCAGAAATGTCAGCAATAGCGGTCCATACGTTGGTGTAGCCATCAGTTTTTCTCTGCTCATATTTCAGTTGGGCAAAACGCGCCCTTCGCTGTTTCAATGTCACACATTGCAGTGATCTGCGTTTTCTTCTGGAAGGCATGCAGAACATAAACAACACCTGCTAAACAGGCCGTGATAATAGCCCGAAAAGCCTCTATGCCGTCCCAAACCCGAATGTCTTCTACATCCTTGCCAATTATTCGCGTCAACTTGAGGTCGTTGGATTGTTTGTCACACTGAACCAGGTCAAGCTATCGGCCTGCATCCTGTTGCACATCCATAGAAAATCCCCGCAAACATTTGAGCGGATCACCAAGAAAATTTAAAACTTTCATGGGTAAATGATATTCAATTAAATATACATAGCAAGCAGGCCGCAGAAAATAGGCAGCGCTTACAATTTCCTATTTAAAGACCAAACGAAAAGGCCTCCATCTCTGGAGGCCTTGGTATGATTGGTGGTGATGGGGGGACTTGAACCCTCGACCTACGGATTATGAATCCGTCGCTCTAACCAGCTGAGCTACATCACCGTGCACAATGGTGCAAAGGGGCGAGATTATCCCTTTCGCACGTCCTCCTTGTCAAGGAAGGCGTGCGTAGGCGACAATCGCGGTATGGATTTTGATATCGTTATTGTTGGCGGCGGGCTTGCCGGGCTTGCACTGGCGGCAGCTTTGCGCCGGTCTTCTTTTTCTGTGGCACTGGTTGAAAGCGCGGTGCCAGTTTTCCCTGCCAAAGGCCCTGCCACGTGGGATAGCCGTGTGTACGCCATCAGCCCGGCGAATGTGCACTTTCTTGAGCAAATCGGCATCTGGGAACATCTTGACCATGCGCGCATGGAACCCGTGCAAGCCATGCAAATTTTTGGTGATGGCAAAGGCAGGCTCGATTTTTCAGCTTACGACAGTGGCGCTGCCGAATTGGCGTGGATTCTTGAGTCTTCACTCATGCAGGCTGAATTGTGGGAAATGGTTAAGCGGCAAGGCAATCTCACGCTGTTTTGTCCTGCCTCAGCCCAAGCGCTGACACTGGCCGAGGCGGCAGCCACGCTCGTGCTAACCGATGGACGCAAACTGCATGCCCGCCTGATTGTCGCAGCCGATGGAGCTGACTCTTGGACACGCAGCGCAGCAGGCATTGAGGTGGCATTCAAGAGCTACGACCAGCTCGCTGTCGTAGCCAATTTTGCCACGGCATTGCCTCATCGCGGCACGGCTTTTCAATGGTTTCAACCGAATGGCATTTTGGCATGGCTGCCTTTGCCTGGCCAACATCTGTCTATGGTCTGGTCAACGGCAACTGCACATGGCGAGGAATTGCTGTCACTTTCGCCAAATGCCTTGTGCGACCGTGTAGCCGCGGCGGGACGGCATGCGCTGGGCGCGCTGGAATTGGTCACCTCGCCGACAGCTTTTCCGCTGCGCCTGATGCGCGCGCCACGCACGGTGTTGCCGCGCCTGGCTTTGGTTGGCGATGCGGCGCATACAATACACCCGCTGTCGGGACACGGCATCAATCTGGGCTTTCAGGATGCGCGGGTATTGGCGCATACGCTGCTTGCTTCGCCGATAGAGCGCGATTGCGGCGACTTTTCGCTCTTGCGCGTTTTTGAGCGCGCACGTAAAGAAGAGGTTTTTATGCTACAAACCGCTACCGATCATTTGCAGCGCTTGTTTGCTGTTCGTCGTGGGCCGTTAGTTGGCTTGCGCAATACAGGGTTGAACCTCACTAACCATTTGCCGGTCGTAAAGGATGCATTGGTCCGTTATGCTTTGGCATCCTGATTTTTTCTGGAGAAATAATGAATAAAAATTTTATTGCTGCAACAGCTGTAACCACTGTATTGGCCAGCTTTTCTATTAGTGTGTTGGCGGGTGAGGCCGAAGTTAAAAAGGCATTTGAAGCCACCGTAGGCAAGGTTGAAAAAATCAGCAAAGCACCCATTGCGGGACTATGGGAAGTCGCAGTTGATGGTCAAATTTTTTATTCGGATGACAAAGGCACTTATCTGCTCGCCGGAAACCTGATCGAGATTAAAACAGGCAAAAATTTGACAGCAGAACGCCAGTTCAATGCACTGCCTCTCGATCTGGCAATCAAACAAGTACGCGGTAATGGCAAAAATGTACTGGTTACATTTGAAGACCCCAACTGCGGCTACTGCAAAAAGCTGGCGAAAGAATTGCAGTCGATCAAAAACCTCACCTTGTACACTTTTCTTTACCCCGTATTAGGAGAGGACTCCATCGAAAAATCCAAAATGATCTGGTGTGCACAGGATAAAGGTAGGGTCTGGAATGACTGGATGAGCAGTGGAAAAACCTTGCCCGCTCTACCCGCCAAATGTGATACTTCCGGGTTGGAAAAATCAACGGAGCTCGGCCGAAAATTGCGTATCAACGGCACACCGGCAATGTTCTTCGCTACTGGTGAGCGGGTAGGTGGGTATATCCCCGCAACAGAAATCGAGAAACGCTTTAGCGCCAAAGGCGGTTAACGACGTCACACCAGCGCCATTCTGTAAAAAGTCGGCACCCCAAGGGTACTTCCTGCGGGGCGCGCTGGTCATGCGGCAACCCATCGTAGCCAGCGCCATAATCAGCGCCGCCAAAGCACTAGCCAGGTTAAAAAGCAGTTTCCCGTTCAGCAGATGCGGTGATTTTATGAATGGTCAAATCAGAACCTTCAAATTCTTCTTCTGCATCCAGGCGAATGCCGACCACCTTCTTGAGAACACCATAAACCACAAAGCCGCCTGCTAGCCCGATTGCAATGCCCATGAGTGTGCCAATCAGCTGGCTGGGCAGCGCTACACCACCTCTGCCGCCCCAGGCGGTCGCACCAAAAATGCCTGCAGCGATCCCGCCCCAGGTGCCACAAAGTCCGTGGAGGGGCCAGACACCCAGCACATCGTCAATCTTCCAGCGGTTCTGCGTGAGGGTGAACATCACCACAAACAACCCGCCGGCGATGCTGCCCGTAGCCAGCGCTCCGAGGGGATGCATCACATCTGATCCGGCACAGACCGCCACCAGCCCGGCCAATGCACCGTTATGCACAAAACCGGGGTCGTTCTTGCCAACCACTAGCGCAGCCAGCGTGCCGCCTACCATCGCCATCAGCGAATTGAGCGCGACCAGGCCAGACACTTTGTCCAGTGTTTGCGCGCTCATCACGTTAAAGCCAAACCAGCCGACAATCAGTATCCATGCGCCCAAAGCTAAAAACGGCACGCTGGAGGGTGGATGTGCCGCAATGCTGCCATCTTTGCCATAACGCCCACGCCGTGGACCAAGCAATAGCACAGCCGCTAACGCCGCCCAGCCGCCCATGGCATGCACCACGACCGAACCGGCAAAATCATGAAATTCTGCACCAAACTGCTGGGCCAGCCAAGCCTGAATGCCAAATGCATGGTTCCAGGCAATCCCTTCAAAGAATGGATAAACAAAACCCACCAATACAAATGTGGCGGCGAGTTGCGGTTTAAATTTGGCACGCTCGGCAATGCCGCCAGAGATAATCGCGGGGACAGCGGCGGCAAAAGTCAGCAGAAAGAAAAACCGCGTGAGCTCAAAACCGCTGCTTTGTGCCAGCACTTCGGCGCTGCTAAAAAAATGAACCCCATAAGCAATGCCGTAACCGATAAAAAAGTAGGCCAGAGTCGAAATTGAAAAATCCGCCAAAATTTTAACGAGCGCGTTGATCTGATTTTTTTTACGGACTGTCCCCAGCTCCAAAAAAGCAAAGCCGGCATGCATCGCCAAAATCATGATGGCGCCCAGCAAGATAAACAAGACGTCGGCAGAGGTTTTCAATGGTTCCATGCGGATAATCCTTTCGATAACGCACTAAATCAAGGCGGAAAGGAAATTCTTAAGCAAAAGCCATTCCACATATGAAAATTATATTTATCAGTTAGTTATAAAAATCATAAAAAAATAATGTACTAAAGCGGTGCTTAATCTATTTTATATGCACTGTTTTGGGTGGATTCAGCGCTGCCGATATGGCATAAGCGGGTTTTGATAAGAACCATACTCATTTTGGTGCATAGTCCGGCACATAGCCTTTGGGCATCAGCGCCCATAACCGCCCGGTCTGGCGCATTTTGCCAGCAAGGTTACCTGCATCAGTGCCGCTACCCCAGTAAAAGTCGCCGCGCACAGCCCCGCGAATGGCACCACCCGTATCCTGCGCCAGCATCAACCGGTTGAGCAGCTGGTCACTATTGGGCCGGGTTGTAGCCAGCCAAACAGGGGCACCCAGAGGGATATAGCGTCGATCGACTGCCAAGGAACGTTCTGGCGTCAACGGAATGCCCATAGCACCTAGCGGACCTTTGCCGGTTAAGGGTAATTCACGAAAAAAAACCATACTCGGATTTTGGTTAAGCAGTTCGTCCAACCGCTGCGGGTTCAACTTCGCCCATTCTTTAATCCCTTGCATGGAGGCTTGCTCCATCGTGATCTCACCCTGATCAATTAACCAACGCCCGATGGATCGGTAAGGATGCCCGTTCTGGTCGGCATAACCAAGACGAACACGACTGCCATCACTCAACGCCACCTGACCTGAACCCTGAACTTGCATGAAAAACAACTCAACAGCGTCTGATACCCAGACAATGGCTTTTTGTGAGCGCTTGCTTTCCTGCTTACTCCAATCTGCTCTTGCATAATAAGGAACAATTTTTTTACCTTCGAGCCGTCCGCGTAGCCGCAAATGCTTAAGCTCAGGGTAAAGTTCGGACAAATCTACGGTGATCAAATCGGCTGGCGGGCCGTACACCGGGTAAGGGTTTTTTCGCGAAGGCGTGCGACTGCCTTGCAACACGGGTTCATAATAACCAGTAATCATTCCCGTGCGAGAGCCATCAGCATTCACCATCATCCAGGGTTGAAACTGGCTTTTAAACCATGCGCGCAAAGCACTGGGAGTTTGCGTGTCAGCCGTACGCGCCGCTGCACACACCGGCTGCCATAACGCCTGCTTTGTCAGAACACTGCAACTCTCAAGAAAAGCCGCTAGGGCAGGGGCAGGGTCATCGGTTTCCCAGCCTGTCAAGTCATCCCATTGTGCGGGTTGCATCGGTGGTGCAGGGGGTTTAGGCGGCGTAGAGGGCAGAGAAGCATCGTTCGATGGGCCCACCGGGCAGAGGGGTATCGCTGCGCCCTGCTGTGGTGCAGTCGCTGAAGGGACAGTGGTTGTTGTGCAATTAGCAAGCGCAAACGCCATGCCTGTAATGAGTAGAGAGACCGGAATTCGTTTCATGAATCTGCTAAAGTTCGTCGCGTTAAAAACCTAGAGTGTACCGATGACTGACTTTTCCCGCTTTCTTCTTCGCGCCGAAACTTTAATTGATCGTCTTGAAGCAATTTTGCCGCCCGCTTTGCCGGTGACCGACTGGTCAGCCCGTGCTTTTCGCTGGCGCACGCGCGGCGGGCATGGCTGGCTCGAAGGAGTACACCATCCACATGCGATTCGCTTGAGCGACTTACAGGGTGTCGAACCACAAAAAAAGCGGATTGAACAAAACACGCGGCAATTTGTACAAGGTAAAAGTGCCAACAATGTACTGCTTACCGGGGCACGCGGTACGGGCAAAAGCTCACTCGTGAAAGCCGTGCTAAACCAGTTTTCTCAGCGCGGATTACGATTGATTGAAGTGGATAAAGACGACCTGATTTATTTGCCTGACATTGTTGATCTCGTTTTTGGGCGTCGCGAAAAATTCATTATTTTCTGCGACGATTTATCGTTCGAGATGAACGAGCCTGGCTACAAAACCATGAAAAGCCTGCTGGATGGATCCATCACCGGCATACCGGAAAATCTGCTGGTCTATGCCACCTCCAACCGGCGCCATCTAATGCCGGAAAAAATGGCTGAAAACCTTGAAGCGACCTACACCGAAGACGGTGACGTGCACCCTGGCGAAACGACTGAAGAAAAAATTTCGTTGTCTGAACGCTTTGGCTTATGGTTGTCTTTTTATGCCTTCACACAAGAGGAATATCTTGCCATTTGCGCACATTGGCTCACCATTTTTGGCCACCCCGCTGACACACTGGAGCCAGGCAATCCCCTCCGCAATGAAGCGTTGCAATGGACGCAAATGCGCGGCTCGCGCAGTGGTCGCGTGGCTTGGCAATTTGCTCGGGATTACGCCGGTCGACACAGTCGACCGAAAAAATGAAAATAACGCATGTCGCCGCCGCGGTGATTGAGCGGGCGAACGGTCAATTTTTATTGGGTCAACGCGCAGCTGATACGTTTTATCCCGGCTATTGGGAGTTCCCCGGCGGTAAAGTCGAGCCAGGTGAAACCGCACGTGAAGCGCTGATGCGTGAACTGCATGAAGAACTTGGCATCAAGGTCTTGCGCGCCGACCCATGGTTACACCGTGAGCATATTTATGAACATGCACATGTTCATCTGAATTTTTTTCGGGTACGTGCCTGGCAAGGGGAGATCAGCAATCGTGTACATAGCGCGCTCGCATGGCAAACGCCGGGTGCGTTAAGCATTCAGCCCATGTTGCCGGCTAATGCTCCGGTCCTGGCTGCACTTGCTTTGCCTGTGTTTTACGCCATCACGCATGCTGCTGAAATAGGGGTTACCGCTCAGCTCGAAGCACTTGATCATGCGTTGGAAAACGGACTCAAACTTGTACAACTACGCGAACCAATGCTTAGTCCACAACAACGTGAGGCGTTTGTTCACGCAGCAGTCAAATGCTGTCACAGCGCGGGCGCTCGCGTGCTGATCAACAGCGATCCGTTGCTGGCTTTGGCCGCCGGAGCTGATGGTCTGCACTTAACGTCCGCACAACTGGCCACTTGTTCAACACGCCCTGAATTCCCGCTGGTGGCTGCGTCGTGCCACAGTCCTGCCGAGTTAATGCGAGCAGCGCAGATCGGTTGTGATTTCGTGGTGTATGGGTCGATACATGAAACCGCAACACACCCCGGAAAAACTGGCTTGGGATGGGCAGCTTTCGCAGCGGAAATTAATAACCCATTCGCCGTACCACCAACGCCGACTTTTGCCTTGGGCGGATTATCGCTTGATGACCTTGATATCGCCTCTGCCTCTGGAGCACATGGCATCGCTGCCATTCGTTCTGCCTGGTAAAGCGGTCATATTGTTGAATTGCAGGAGTCTACGCGGCTATTCTGATTCGTTGCTCAGCGGTGCTTCTTCACTGGCGGCAACGCGATAGGCTTCGCTCTCCCACGCACCCAAATCATCAGTCTTGCAGCGCGCAGAACAAAATGGCCGAAAGCGACTGGCTTGTACCCATTCGACCGGCGCTTTGCAACGCGGACACGGTACGACACGTGGCAATTTGGATGAATTAGAGTGACTAGACACCATATTTACAGATTGCAAAGCATCATTTCAAACTCGACATCAGTCTCCATCTGGCGTGGCCGCTGCGTCATGTCCGGTCGCAAAAATCGCACATTAATGGCGAGTTTGCCGGCGGAAATTTCCGGTATCACGTGGTTGTCTTTTCTGATCTGCAAGCGAACCAGTTGGTAATTGCGCCCCCCCAGCATGACTTGATAAGCTCCACGCTGGGCCACGAGCCGATCCGAGCGGCTGGATGCACGCAAGAGGCGCAGCACAATCGTTAGCGCCTGCTGAATAGGCAGCATGGGCATCAACCAGGCCTCAATGTCTTTTTGTCGCAACGGCGCATCGCGGTTTAACCAATAGTGGTAACCCGGCAGATCAAACTCACATACTCCACCTGGAATGGCTACTCGGTTTTTAATGCCCATTAACCAATCATTTTCACGCAAATAATGGCCAATTTTTCCTTGCACAGCGAGCAATTGCGTACTTGCTTGCTCAATTTCATAGAGTGCACCCGAAAGGGCATCTTCGGAAATTTCCGGATTATTGCGAAAAGACAGCAAAATCTGTCGTTGGCGTTCCAGCTCTTGAACCAGATCAAATTTCAAATCAGCACGGCCAGCCACTTCAAGAATCTCAAACAGCAACACCAGCGCCGCATGATGTTCGGCGGCACCGCTAGCAGAAGCGAAATGCACGATTTTTTCAAACAGGTCTTCGAGCCGCAGCAAAGTGCGCACGCGCTCGCTAAGAGGATATTCGTAAGTAATCACACACGGGCCAAGTGGACAAAACAAATTGCATTGTCCTCGAAATTTGTGTAAATCTCAACTCATCTTCCGGGCCAATGCGAGATATTTATCGTGCAAACGCGCCACTTGCGGTGCTAATGCTGCCAGTTGGCCATCATTTTCTATCACATCATCGGCAACAGCCAAGCGCTCGGCACGTGTCGCTTGTGCTTGCAAAATTCGCTCAACCTCATTTTGCGACAAGCCATTCCTGGCCATTACACGGCGAACCTGGGTTGCCTCAGAGCAATCTACCACCGCGATGCGTTGGACACGTTGACGGTAAG
>DATCQI010000103.1:0-6383 GCA_036569545.1 Rugosibacter sp.
TAGCGCACCGCTTGTCTATTTGCATGGCGGTTATGGCGGTATTTTTGATCGCATTGAAGAAGAGATTCAGGGCAAAGTCGCTGGCGATAGCATTGAAGTCAAACTGCAACCTGAAGATGCTTTTGGGGAGTATGACGCTGACCTCATCATTATTGAACCGCGTAACTTGTTCCCCGACAACATCGAAATGGGTACCCAGTTTGAGCGTGGTGACGAAGATGATCGCCTATTCACGATTACCGATATTACGGAAGACAAGGTTGTGGTCGATGGGAATCATCCGCTGGCCGGCATGGCGCTGATTTTTTCTTGCACCGTGACGGATGTCCGTGCTGCAACGGCAGAAGAAATCACCCACGGCCATGTTCACGGAGCGCATGGCCACCACCATTAAGTCCTGAATACGACAAGGGTAGTATCTCCTAAACGGAATACTCCTTTTGCAGGAACGTGATGCTTTCATCTGTGCTGACTTGGTTAGCTGTTTTTCCCACCATCAATTTCATTCTTGGGTGCATCCCCGCCGAGTGCCTTATAGAGATGGGCCGCAGCGGTGAGCATGGCGCTACGCACTTGAATAGCGTTTTGTTGCGCGGTGAATGCACCGCGTTGAGCATCCAGTAGTTCAAGGTAGCTGGAAACCCCCGCGCGGTAGCGGGCATCGACAAGTTTTAAGAGTTCGGTTTGGGATTTTTCGGTGGCATTTAGCGCGCTGAGTTGTTCACTTAATTGATCACGCGCCGCCAGAGCATCGGCTACTTCACGGAAGGCTTGCTGTAT
Source organism: Rugosibacter sp. (assembly GCA_036569545.1). Taxonomy (GTDB): domain Bacteria; phylum Pseudomonadota; class Gammaproteobacteria; order Burkholderiales; family Rhodocyclaceae; genus Rugosibacter. Next base: position 781 of record DATCQI010000103.1, read on the forward strand.
GGTTTTTTCATACTCAGCAACAGCAATGACTTTGCGCGCCTCTGCCAGGTTAACGTTGGCTTGTGTACGACCGGAATCAAACAGCGGTTGCACTAGGGACGGCGCAAAGCTCCATGCGCCAGTGCCAGCGTCAAACAATCCTGAGAGAGTTCGGCTTGCCGTACCAAAAGCCAGGCTTAGCCCAATGTGCGGAAAAAATGCGGCACGGGCGGCGCCGATATTGGCGTTCGCTGCGAGCAAGTGCTGCTCGGCAGAGCGGACATCCGGGCGGCGCAGCAAAACTTCACTGGGTACTGATACCGGCAGCGCAGGCAATTTGCCTTGCGCAATGAGTGGGCGGCCGGGAGGCAAATCTTGCGTTACTGTGCCGACGAATAAATCCAGCGTATTGCTGGCGAGGCGTTGGCTGCGCTCTAGACTGGCAAGCTCTGCACGGGTTATTTCATAGGCCGCATCTGCTGCCAGAAAGTCAAGATCACCGGCGAGTCCGACATCGCGCCGTTTGCCGATGAGCCGACGGCTGTTTGCACGACTATCCAGCGTGGCCTGAGCTATAAGACGCCGCTCATCAAGTTCTTGCAATGTGTAATAAGCGCTGGCGACATCCGTGATCAAGCTTAAGCGAAAGGCTTCACGAGCTTGGGCTGTTGCGAGATAGTTCGCGCGGGCAGCGGCATCAAGATTTTTTACCCGCCCCCAGAAGTCAAGCTCAAAGGCCGTCATGCCTAAATTAACATCGTATCGACGGTATGTTTGGGGCTTTAGCGTAGGAGAGAGTTGGCCAGGAATGCGTGCGGCTGATTGTGTGACTCCAAGATTGACGGTGGGCAACCGATCTGCATGCGTGATGCCATAAAGCGCTTGTGCTTCTTCTACGCGAGCGATGGCAATGCGCATGTCACGATTGTGTTCCAGTGCGATTTCAATTAAGCGTTGCAAACGGGGATCAGTAAAAAAGTTGCGCCAACTCATCGACTGTACTGCTGTGGCGCTTAAGGGGTCATCATCCGCCGTATCACCAGCGCCGACTTTTTCAGAGGGTGGCCATTGTGCAGGTACCGGAAGTTCTGGCCGATGATAGAGGGGAGCAAATGAGCAACCTGCAAGCATAAGGATTGCCGCCCAAGCGTATAACTTATGCATCATGTGAGCCCTTATGCGGTAGTGGCTTCCCGGGGAAAATACGTCGAACGACCACAAAGAAAATAGGCACAAAGAACACTGCCAGTAGGGTGGCCGTAAACATGCCACCGATCACGCCTGTTCCAATGGCATGACGGCTTTCAGCACCTGCACCGGTTGAGATTGCCAGCGGGAAAACCCCGGCAATAAACGCAATGGAAGTCATCAAAATCGGCCTGAAGCGCAAGCGGCAGGCTTCGAGTGTGGCGTCAATCAATCCCATGCCATCATCCTGGAGTTTGCGCGCAAACTCGATGATGAGAATCGCATTTTTTGCTGAAAGACCAATAATCGCAATGAGTCCGACTTTGAAATAAACATCATTAGGCAAGCCTCTCAGGGTAACTACAAGCAACGAACCAAATATCCCGAGGGGTACTGCAAGCATGACAGCAAACGGGATCGACCAGCTTTCATACAGGGCTGCGAGACACAGGAAAACTGCCACAAGGGAAACTGCGAAAAGCAACGGCGCTTGGGCCCCCGCCAGTTTTTCTTCGAAAGCAATGCCCGACCACTCAAAGCCAATACCTGGGGGAAGTTTGGTCGCAATGTCTTCCATGACAGATAGTGCTTCACCACTGCTTCTGCCGGGAGCAGGACCACCAGAGATCTTCATCGCTGGCAAGCCATTGAAACGGTCGAGCTTGGGTGGCGCAACAATCCAGTGAGGTGTGACTAGCTCACTGAGCATGACCATCTCGCCTTTATTGTTGCGTACCGGTAGGTGCAGGATCGTATCAATGGTCTTGCGCGTATTGGCATCGGCTTGCATTTGCACACGCAAGACACGACCATTCATGACAAAGTCATTAATGTAGGCTACACCCAGGGCTGATTGCATGGTTTCGTTCAGGTTCGTCATGCTGACGCCCAGGGTTTCTGTCTTTGTGCGATCCACATCCAGAAATAGTTGCGGCGCAGGTTCTTGGCCTTCAGGTCTTACCCCTACCAGATGAGGATTTTTTGACGCCATGCCAAGCGCAATATTCCTGGCTTCAAGAAGTTTTTCACGGCCAATCCCACCACGGTCTTGTAAGCGGAAGTCAAATCCGCCGGCGGCAGCCAGCTCAGGGATGGGTGGCGGATTGATGGTGAAAATCAGCGCTTGCTTGATGTTGAAAAACGCCATGTTAGCTTTGCGTATCAGCACTTGGGCGGAGCTATCGTGCGCACTGCGCAGTCCCCAGTCTTTTAATGTGACAAAAGCCAGTGCAGAATTTTGACCGCTACCAGCAAATGAATAACCCACGATACCAATCACATGTTCCACTTCAGGTTGTTTCATGAAATACTGCTCAACGTTGTCCAGTATCTTGATGGTTCGACTCGTGGTGGCCCCAGGAGGTAATTGGATAATGGTGAGAAAATATCCTTGATCTTCTTCAGGAAGAAAGCTGTTCGGCAAGCGACTAAATAGCCAAACCGCAGCAACAATGATGAGTAAATACAGAACAAGATAACGTGCACATTTTTTAACAAGACGTGACACGCTCGATACGTAACGCGTTGTGGTTCGAGTGAAGAAACGATTGAACCGACCGAGCAAACCTTTTTCCATTACCTCCGCTTGATTGGGATGCGGTTTGAGTAGGGCCGCACACAACGCAGGTGTCAGCGTCATGGCCATTAATGCAGAAAAACCCATGGTCAGGACAAGGGTGACTGCAAACTGCCGATAAATGGCACCAGTTGAACCACCAAAAAAAGTCATTGGCAGAAACACGGCAGAAAGCACGATGGTAATGGCAATCACCGCACTGGTAATTTGCCCCATGGCTTTCCTTGTGGCTTCACGCGGCGCTAGATTTTCCGTCGTCATCAGCCGCTCGACATTTTCAACAACCACGATCGCGTCATCAACGACGATACCAATGGCCAGTACCATGGCAAACAGGGTTAATACGTTGATTGAATAACCAAAGGCATACAGTCCTAACATCCCCCCCAGCAGGGCAATAGGCACAACGATTGTAGGTATGAGTGTGGCGCGTATGTTACCCATGAATAAATACATCACCAGAAATACGAGAAAAACTGCCTCGAATAAAGTGGTGGCTACTTCACGTATTGATAGGGCAACGAATCGGGAGGTATCATATGGATTCACCCAGTCGATCTTCCCCTTCGGAAAAAAGCGTGCAAGTTCCGTCATTTTCTTTCTTGCTGCCTGCACAGTATCAAGTGCATTAGCACCCGGGGCTAAACGAATGGCGATACTGGCACTATTTTCCCCGTCGACCCTTGATGTGCGCGCATAGGTTTGTGCTGCCAGCTCAACCCGTGCGACATCTGCCAAACGCAGGGTTGACCCATCGGGATTGGTCCTGATAATAATTTTGCCAAATTCTTCAGGCGTTGTCAGGCGGCCGCGTACTGTAATAACAGCGTTTAGTTCTTGCCCTGGAGCTGCTGGTAATTGACCTAATTCACCCGTGGCAATTTGTATATTTTGTGCGCGAACTGCATTCGTAATGTCGCCAGGGGTTAGGCGGTAAGAAAAAAGCTTGTCGGGGTTGAGCCAAATCCGCATGGAATACTCACTACCAAATAACAAGGCTTCGCCTACCCCGGGTACGCGTCTTAGGGGGTCGAGCAAATTGGCTGCCACATAGTTGCCCAGATCGGTCGAATCAAGGCTGTTATCAGGTGAAACTAATGCAAAAAACATCACAAAGTTGCGCGCTGATTTAGTCACTGTTACGCCTAAACGACGTACATCATCAGGTAGACGTGCTTCCACCCGCTTGATACGATTTTGTGCCTCTACAGAGGCATAGTTAAGCTCGGTCCCCGGGGTGAAGGTCAAGGTGATAGAGCCTGAGCCAACCTCAGAAGAGGATTCCATGTACAGCAGGTTTTCGATACCATTCATTTCCTGCTCAATCAGTGCTACTGCCGTTTCTTCGACAATTTGCGCGGAAGCGCCCGGGTAATTGAGTGAGATAGTCAGTCCTGGGGGGGCTACGGCAGGATATTGAGCCACAGGTAAGTTGCGCAGGGCAAGTGCTCCGCCAAGACAGATGATGATGGCAATCACCCAGGCAAATATCGGGCGATCGATGAAGAAATTAGGTAGCATGGATCAGCCTGCTTTCTTGCTGTTAAGCGTTGCAGGTGTTGCCGTCGGTGGCTTGGCTGTAACCGGTGCCTGCCACGGGACTGCTTTGAACGGGGCGCCCGGGCGCATTTTTTGAAAGCCGTCCAGGATGATTTTTTCGCCGCCGTGCAAGCCTTCGGTAATAATAAAGTCGCCATCAGCCATGCTACCGGTTTTGACGGGTTGAGGCAGTGCTTTCCCATCGGGCGTAAGGCGCAATACATACTGGCCTTGCGGCCCGCTTTGCACAGCACGCTGTGGCACACGGATGACGTTATCAGCCACCGCTGAAGGAAAGCGAACCCGTGCAAACATGCCTGGTAGCAGCATGCGATCCGGATTTGGAAATTCTGCCCTAACCGATACTGCACCGGTACCTGGATTTACAGCTAAATCAGAAAAAAGAATTTTTCCGTGGAGCGGATAAAGACTACCGTCTTCAAGTAGCAATTCGACTTTGGTTGATGTTGTGCGTTTGAGTTTTCCGGATTTTACGGCAGCTTGCAAACGCAATAATTCACTGCCAGGTTGTGTGAAATTGACATAGATTGGGTCAATTTGCTCGATCATGGCGAGTGCCGTCGCTTCCCCGTGGCCTACCAAGGCTCCTTCGGTGACTAACGCGCGTCCGATTCGTCCAGAAATGGGCGCGGGTACACGCGTATTTTCCATGTCAAGTGCAGCACGCGCGAGCGTAGCCTGCGCTTGTTGATAGCGCGCTTGTGCTGCGTCTACTTCCTGCTGACTGACAGCTTTTATTTCGACTAATGGTTTATATCGGGCTACAACAAGACGGGAGGCTTCCGCATCTGCTTTTGCTGCGCTATAAGCAGCGGCATAGGTGCGTGGATCAATCTGAAACAAAGTGCTACCCGCTTTAACGTCAGAGCCTTCGGTAAACAATCTTTTTTCAACAATGCCTTCCACGCGTGCGCGCACCTGAGCCGTGCGCCAAGCCTCAAGTCGCCCAGGTAAATCCTGCGTCAGTGTTGCCGAACCTGGGGCGAGTGTAATGAACTCAACCTCCGCCGGCGGCATGCTGCCGCCAGAACCCCCCGCCGAGGTGGAGCTGCCATTACCCGGCTTTGGTCCACAGCCAGTAAGGCCATTGAGTAAGCTAAAGAGCAAGAGGGTAGAAGTTGAAATGCGAGTAATGTTCATGATAGCTTATCCTCTGATACGAGTAATCACGGGTAACAGCATTGGGTAACTGCTCATTTGGTTATTCTTTAATAGCTTCTACCGGGATCGTCAAAGTGACTTCATCGCTCACAAAAGGTGCGTGCTTACCCATTGCAAAATCAGAGCGTTTGACTTTTGT
>DATCQI010000104.1:0-4228 GCA_036569545.1 Rugosibacter sp.
CGATGAGGCGAGTACTGCCTAAACGCGCAGCTGCCAACACCACCAGCCCGGAATCGTGAGCGGGGGCGCATTGTAAATCAAGTTTTTTACGCAATGCAACATATTCTGGCAACCAGCCATGGGTCTGCAATTGGGCCATGGCCTCTTGCTCAAGCTGCTTGTAGTCACGGTTTCCTGCGCGCACGGCAGCAGCTATCGTCGTTATCACCTGAAACAGACGCGCTGCCTCATTGCGTTCCACCGCTGATAAATAACCATTGCGCGACGACAACGCCAAGCCATCTTCCGCGCGAACCGTCTCGCCACCGATCACCTGCACGGGCAGATTGAAGTCAGCCACCATGTTGCGGATCACCATTAATTGCTGGTAGTCCTTCTTGCCGAACAGCGCCACATCGGGCTTCGTCATTTGCAGTAGTTTTAATACTACCGTCGCCATGCCGCGAAAATGCCCGGGACGAAATTCGCCCTCCAGAATGTTCGCCTGCTCCGCTGGCGGCTCCACATAATAGGTTTGCGGCTGCGGATACATCTCAGCTTCATCGGGGGCAAACAAATGCTCAACACCGGCAGCTTCCAACTGCGCGCAATCCGCCGCAAACGTGCGCGGATACTTTTCAAAGTCCTCACCAGCCAGGAATTGCAGGCGATTCACGAAAATGGTCGCGATCACGATATCCGCATGTTCACGCGCCTGGCGCATCAGCGATATGTGACCCGCATGCAAATTGCCCATCGTCGGCACGACTGCTACGCGCTGCGCCTGGCCAATCGCAGCGCGTAACGCGCGCAAGCTGGCAATCGTTTCATGCACCTGCATCAGTAGCAGTGCTCCGGCGCAGGGAAGCTGCCATCCTTGACAGCCGTGACATATGCGATGACAGCGCCATCTATGCTTTTCGCCGTCGCCATAAAGTCTTTAACGAAACGGCCCTTCTTGCCGGGATACACACCAAGCATGTCATGCAGCACCAGCACCTGGCCGTCGCAATGCTTGCCTGCGCCAATGCCTATAGTGGCGCAGGCTTTGAGCTGCTGCGTAATCTCCCCGGCAAGCTCGGCTGGCACCATTTCCATCACCATCAGGCTCGCCCCCGCAGCTTCCAGCGCCAGCGCATCTGCCTTCATGCGGGCAGCGGCCACGTCCCCTCTGCCCTGTACATGGTAGCCGCCCAGCGCATGCACTGATTGCGGTGTCAAGCCAATGTGCGCACACACCGGCACGCCGCGCTCGACCAGAAAATGCACCGTCTCGGCCATCACCTCGCCACCTTCGAGCTTGACCATTTCCGCGCCTGCCGCCATCAAGCGCACAGCATTGCGCATGGCCTGCTCCTTGGACTCGTGATAGCTGCCAAACGGCATGTCGGTCACGCACATCGCGCGCTGCGCCATGTGGCCAACACATTCGGTGTGATACACCATTTGATCCATCGTCACCGGCAGGGTCGAGGTTTTGCCCTGCAACACATTGCCGAGCGAATCACCGACGAGAATCACATCTACGCCACAGCGGTCTTCCAAGGCGGCAAAGCTGGCGTCATATCCAGTCAGCATAGCGATCTTTTCGCCCTCCTTCTTCATGCGGAGCAGTTCGGGCAATGTGATCGGTTTGTTCGAAGCAAGATAGGTCATGGCGATCTAAAAATAATGAAATAAACGGCGCTTAGGATACACAAAGCACATGATCAAAACCCACAAATAATTACAGAGGCAGCCGTTCAATCCGTTGCCCGGTGCATTGCGCCAGCAGATCGCTGACAGCGCCGACACCTGGAATAATCAGCAGCGGCGCAATTTCTGCCAACGGCGCCAGCACAAAGGCCCGCTCGTGCAAACGCTGATGCGGCAAGGTGAGTTGCACATCATTGCTTACCAGATCGCCATACAGCAGCAGATCGAGATCCAGTGTGCGCGATGCGTTGGGCACGCCGCGCTGGCGGCCAAAGCGGGCTTCGATGGCAAACAACTCGGCCAGAAAAGTCGGCGCTGGTGATACGGTAGTCATCTCTGCTACAGCGTTAATAAAGTCGGGCTGATTCGTTAACTCCGGCGTCAAACCTATAGGCGCGGTGCGATAGAGCGATGAAGTGGCCACCAATTCCGTCTGCGGCAATTCACGCAACACGGCAAGTGCTGCCTTCACAGTGGCGACCGGATCGCCAAGATTAGCGCCCAGCGCAACAAAACAACGCGTGCCCTTCATCTAAATCTCGTTTAATCTTCGTCGCTTGCCGTGGATTCTGCTGCGTTCATGGCCAATCCATCTGCTGGCTTTTTGACGCGACGACGACGCCGTTTTTTCGGTCCGCTATCGGGCAAAAGCATAGCCTCGCGCTGATCAAGATCAGCCATTTGAAACTCATGCCACCATGTGGCGAGCTCTTGGTCAATCTCGCCACTTTCTGCGCGCAAGGCTAAAAAGTCGTAGGCCGCACGAAAGCGCGGCTGCTCCAGCAAACGATGCGGCGATTTGCCAGCACGCTTATCGAACCTCGGCTGCAAAGCCCATATTTCCTTGATGTCACCCACGATCCGACGCGTAATAGCGAGCTTTTCGCCCTGCTGGTCAAGCACTTCATCCATTGCCTCGTACAGCGCAGGCGTAGGCAATTCGCGGCGGGCTTTGCGAATTTCCCAATTGGCCAACACCTCATGCCAGAGCAAAGTGGCAAACAAATAGCCCGGCGACAGCGATTTACCGGCTTTTACTCGCGCATCGGTGCTTGCCAACGCCAGCATGACGAATTTTTCACCCATCGGCTGCTCAAGAATCACATCCAGCAGCGGCAACAAACCGTGGTGCAGCCCATCGTCGCGCAAACGCTTGACACATTCCACGGCATGCCCAGAAAAGAGCAGCTTTAACATCTCGTCGAACACCCGCGCCACCGGCACGTTTTCCATTAACCCGGCCATTTCGCGAATCGGCGCGCGCACGGCAGGATCAAGAGTCAACGCCAGCTTGGCCGACAGCCGCACCGCGCGCAGCATGCGCACCGGGTCTTCGCGGTAGCGCACGGTTGGCTCGCCGATCATGCGCAATGTTTTCTGTTTTAAATCGGCCACGCCATGGTGGTAATCGTGCACAATTTGCGTCGTGGGGTCGTAGTACAGCGCATTCACCGTAAAGTCGCGCCGCGCCGCATCTTCTGCCATTGAACCAAAAACGTTATCGCGCAACACGCGTCCATGCTCGTCCTTGGCGGTGTCTGCATCGTGCGCCGCACGAAAGGTGGACACTTCCAGCGTTTCACTGCCTTGCAGCACATGCACAATCTGAAACCGGCGGCCAATAATGCGCGAGCGGCGGAACAGACTCCGCACTTCTTCGGGCGTGGCGCTGGTGGCAATGTCATAATCTTTCGGCACAATGCCTGCGATCAGATCGCGCACCGCACCACCCACCACATACGCGGTGTAACCTGCTTTTTGCAACGCTTCACACGTGCGCCGGGCGCCAGGCGAAACACTTTCACGGTGGATGCCGTGGCGAGCCAGGGGAATCAACCCTGGCTTACCCGGCGTACCCAAAGGCAGCTGGCTGCCGCGACGAAAAACGCGGTGAAATAGCTTACGAATCATGGAGTAGAAAGACAGTGCAGACCATTCTGCGAGAGGCCGCAATGATAACGGAAAAGTTGGCATATTTGATTCTCCGTAAAGGCATGGCTTGGCTTTATTGATATAAAACCAACACTAAAAACCAGCATCAGACGGATTTCTTCAAGGCTGAGTCTTGCATCCGCTAGAATTGGTATTTTTTCGCCTGCTGCGTATTCCCATGGAACTTGCCAAGAGCTTTGAACCCGCTGAAATTGAAAAACGCTGGTACCCGATTTGGGAGTCTCGCGGCTATTTTGCCGCCGGATTAGACACCACCAAGAATGACAATTTCTGCATCCTGCTGCCACCGCCAAATGTCACCGGCACGCTGCACATGGGCCACGGGTTTAATCAGGCCATCATGGATGCACTGACCCGCTACCACCGCATGCGTGGCGACAACACCCTGTGGCAGCCAGGCACCGATCACGCGGGCATCGCCACGCAAATCGTGGTCGAGCGCCAGCTGGATGCCCAGGGCATCTCTCGCCATGACCTGGGCCGCGAAAAATTCATCGACAAAGTGTGGGAATGGAAAGAGTATTCCGGCGGTGCGATCACAAAGCAAATGCGGCGCCTGGGCACCAGCCCCGACTGGTCGCGCGAACGCTTCACGATGGAT
>DATCQI010000105.1:0-8021 GCA_036569545.1 Rugosibacter sp.
GTCTAATGTGCCGCCGCTGCCTTGAGAACCGGGGCATCGACCACCTGTCCCCCCGCCATTGTCTTGAACATATTCCATGCCATGATCAACATGCCCGTGAGGAACAGCACGCCACCGAGCAAGCGGATGGTCCAGAAGGGATAGGTCGCCTTGACCGACTCAACGAACGAGTAGGTCAACGTGCCATCAGGGTTGGTTGCACGCCACATCAAGCCTTGCATGACGCCTGCAATCCACATCGAAGCGATGTACAGCACAATGCCAATGGTCGCGATCCAGAAGTGGGTTTCGACAGCTTTCATGCTATGCATCTGCGCTTTGCCATACAAGCGCGGCAGCAAATAGTAGATTGAACCAATCGTAATCATGGCCACCCACCCTAATGCACCTGAGTGCACATGACCAATAGTCCAGTCGGTATAGTGTGAAAGCGCATTCACCGTCTTGATTGCCATCATCGGCCCCTCGAAGGTCGACATGCCATAAAAAGAAAGCGACGTAATCAAGAACTTCAAAATCGGATCATCGCGCAATTTATGCCACGCGCCCGACAAAGTCATGATGCCGTTAATCATGCCGCCCCATGAGGGTGCCAGCAGGATCAGCGAAAAAACCATGCCGAGGCTTTGCGTCCAGTCCGGCAATGCGGTGTAAAGCAGGTGGTGTGGTCCCGCCCACATGTACGTGAAAATCAGCGCCCAGAAGTGCACTACGGAAAGGCGATAGGAATATATCGGCCGATCCGCCTGCTTGGGCACAAAGTAATACATCATGCCAAGAAAGCCTGCAGTGAGAAAGAATCCCACGGCATTGTGCCCATACCACCATTGCACCATCGCATCCTGCACACCTGCATAGGCAGAGTAAGACTTCATCGGCCACAGGCTGACAGGAATCGCCGCACTATTGACGACATGCAAAAGTGCTACAGCCAGAATAAAAGCACCATAAAACCAGTTGGCAACGTAGATATGAGAGACGGCGCGCTTAGCGATGGTGCCGAAAAAAACCACGGCGTAAGAAACCCACACCAGCGTAATCAGAATGTCGATCGGCCATTCCAGCTCGGCATATTCTTTTGCCTGGGTCATGCCCATCGGCAGCGTGATAGCGGCAAGCACGATAACCAATTGCCAGCCCCAGAAAGTAAAAGCCGCCAGCCTGGGCGCGAATAAGGGGGCATGGCTGGTACGCTGCACAACGAAATAAGACGTAGCAAACAGACCGCAACCACCAAACGCAAAAATAACGGCATTAGTATGCAGTGGCCTGAGGCGACCGTAGCTCAGATACTCGTTGACATTGAGTTCAGGCCAGACCAGCTGGGCGGCAATAATGACCCCAACCAGCATGCCGACAATACCCCAGATAACCGTCATCACGGTAAATTGGCGCACAACCTTGTAGTGATAAGTTGCCGGCGACTGCATCATATATTTACCCCAAAAATAAAAAACAGAACTAATCGCTTTAACCAATCAAGTGGTCTAAAAAAAGCAAGTGGTCTCAGCTTACGTGGTAACAGAATAAAGACGTCTTGATTTAGATCAAACAATGCTGCATTGCACTAAAAATTAGCCCAATCAAAAGCCATCCGAGCCTGTCTGTGAAAAACACCTTAACGACTTTTATGGCTCTCAACCCTCTTCTGAATTATTTGAATTCTCTTTTGGGTATTGATTACCTGCCAAGTGGTCATCATCATCCATCAGCAACCGATAACCTGGGCCCTCAAGATCGTCAAACTGACCGCTTTTCAACGACCACCAGAAAATGGCGGCAATAACAAACACCAGTAATAAGGACAGAGGAATCAACAGGTAAAGGATGTCCATGGTTATCTCTTGCCTTGTAGACGCAAGGCATTGAGCACCACCAGAAAGGAGCTCGCTGACATCCCAATCCCGGCCATCCATGGACTTACCCAGCCGATCATGGCGAGCGGAATAGCCACCAGATTGTAGATAAAAGCCCAGATCAGGTTCTGTTTTACGATGCGCACGGTTTGTCGTGCCAGCGCCACTCCAGGGGCCAGCACTGCCAAATGGTTGCCCAGCAGCACAATATCGGACTGCGCTCGCGCCAGATCAGCACCACCGCCCATGGCAATGGATACCTGGGCTTTTGCCAGCACGGGTGCATCATTGACACCATCACCCACCATGGCAACAACAGCCCCCGTTGCCTGCAAAGCAGTCACGGCTGCGTGCTTGTCCTCAGGAGTCATTCCGCCGCGCGCGTCTGCAATGCCCAAGACATGGGCAACCCGCTGCACAGCAGCAGAAGCATCACCGCTAAAGATTGAAAGCGTTACACCGGTGCGCCGCAAGGCAGTTATCGACGCAGCGGCGTCCGGACGCACATCATCATTTAAGCAAAAAAAAGCCTGCCATCCAGCGGCAGAACCCAGCGCGATCACCGTATCCCCAGCGCCGACTTTTTGTTCAACCTTCAGCGGCAAAGGTTTTTGGTGGAGACACGCCACAAAATCCGGCCGCCCCAGTCGCCATTCGATAGCATCGATAAAGCCTAGCACGCCGGCGCCAGTCACTGCGCTCACATTGCCTACAGGCGCAATAGTGTCTGCAGCCTTCCGCAAAGCACGGCCAATAGGATGCTCTGCACCCTGCTCCAGCCCTGCTGCCAGGGCAAGCGCAGCTTCTGGCGTGCCACGGCACGTGATCGTTTCGACCAGTGTCAGCTGGCCCAGCGTCAGCGTACCGGTTTTGTCGAAGATGAAATGATTCGCTTGCGCCAGCGTTTCAATGGCATGCCCGCGGGTTACCAGCACGCCACGCGCAGCCAAAGTGCCGGTGGCTACCGTTAAAGCCACCGGCGTAGCCAACGAGAGCGCGCAAGGGCAGCTCACCACCAGCACAGAAACAAACACCCATAACGCCTGGGCCGGATCAAGCTGCCACCAGATCAACGCCGTCGCCGCGGCCAGTAACAATATCGCCACAACGAAACGCCCGGCGATACGATCCGCCAGATGCACTACTTGCGGCTTTTCTGCTGCGGCCCGTTCCATCAATCGTGTAATCGCGGCCAGCCATGTATCCTGGCCCAGACGCAGCACGCGCATCGCCAGCGGGCTGCTTACATTGACACTGCCACCAATAAGCTCATCGCCCACCACTTTGGGTAATGGCCGGCTTTCCCCAGTGAGCAATGACTCGTCAGCCGCACTGGCTCCCTCGATCACTTCACCATCTGCGGGAATGCTTTCACCGGGGGCTATCTGCAGGACATCCCCCACACGGAGCTCAGCTGCTGCCACCTGCTCGCAAGCCGCCTCTGGCCAGCGTACAAACCGTGTCGCCAGTGTCGGCATGGCACGCGCCAGTGTCTCGACACTACGCACCGCTTTTTGTCGAGCCATCATTTCAAGATACCGGCCGGAAAGCAGGAAGAAGACAAACATCGTGACCGAATCAAAATACACTTCGCCACTACCCGACAGCGTTGCCCACACGCTCGCAGCAAACGCGCTTCCCACCCCCAGTGCCACAGGGACATCCATGCCGAGCCGACGCAATGTCACATCGCGCCAGGCGTTGGCAAAAAATGGTGCCGCAGAATAAAGTACCACCGGCAAGGTCAGAATGAGGCTGGCCCAGCGCATCAATTGCTCAATGTCTGGCGTCATGTCGCTGCCCGTCTCTGTTTGCGCAAGATAGACCGGGATGGCATACATCATCACCTGCATCATGCCAAACCCGGCGACGAACAGCCGCCAAAGCGCCGTCTTGCGTTCTTGCTGCGCCAGACTTTCTGAGCGCGCCACATCGTAGGGATGCGCCCGATAACCAATAGCGGCAATGGCTTCGAGCAATTTGGAAAGCTTCGTTACCCGCGTATCCCAACGCACCCGGGCACGGCGTGTGGCGTAATTGATATCGACCGAAGTCACGCCCGGCTGGCGGCGCAAATGCGCTTCGTTAAGCCAAACGCAAGCGGCACAAGTGATACCTTCAAGTATCAGCGCCGCCTCTCGCTCATGCTCTCCAGCTACCTGGACAAAACTTTTCTGCACCTTGGGATGATCAAACAAACCCAGTGCCTCTAAAGCAATGGGTAGCGCTTCGCGAGGACTTTCTGGCAACGCATCGCGGTGCCGGTAATACTCGGTGAGCTGGTTAGCGACTATCGCCCGCGCCACAGCCTCACACCCGGTACAGCACAGCACGCGCGGCATGGCGTCGATAATAATAGATATATGGACCCCTGAAGGAACAGGCAAGCCGCAGTGATAGCAAAAAACATCAATAGATTCGATAAGGCGCTCCCAAAAACTGGATTGAATCAGCCAATGGATAAGCGCAGATAATAACGGATCAATTAACGCTTAATGAGTAGTGCATCGTGGGCAGAGGGTCTGTATCGGGTACAGAACGGATATGATTAGGACTACTCTCCCGAACCCCTAGAAGGGGTGGGGTGGCTGATGGGGCTCGAACCCACGACAACCGGAATCACAATCCGGGACTCTACCAACTGAGCTACAGCCACCACTGTTACATTTGCCTGTCAAAAAGACTACAAAGCAAGGTCGCCATTATGCGAGATGACAGTAAAAGAATCAAGTTTTCTTCGTATTCATCACGCCTATGCCAAGGGCTGAAACAGCACATCCAGATCATCCGCCGTAATCAGGTGCCCGCCGCCTTCTTCACCTTCGGCGGCGGCGTTTGTACGCATTAACTGATCTGCCATGCCACGTTTACGGTTTTGCAGTGCAAGTATTTTTTCTTCCACCGTGCCCTGCGTCAATAACTTGTAAACAAATACGGATTTATCCTGGCCAATGCGGTGAGCGCGGGCGGTTGCCTGCTCTTCTACCGCCGGGTTCCACCAAGGGTCATAATGAATCACGGTATCGGCTGCGGTGAGATTCAAACCCGTGCCGCCGGCCTTAAGGCTGATGAGAAACAACGGAACGCGGCCTTCTTGAAAATGGCTTATCGGGGTCTCACGATCAGTCGTTTGTCCGGTAAGTTTGACATAGGCAATATCCTTGGCCTTCAGTGCCTCCTCGATTAATGCGAGCATCGAGGTGAATTGCGAAAACAGCAGCACTTTACGGCCTTCATCCAGCAACTCTTCCAACATGTCCATGAGTGTGTCTAATTTGGCAGAAGGAACTTTGCCTTTTTTGACCAGGGCTTCAGTCGTCGGCAGTTTGACCAGTCGTGGATCACAACAGACTTGACGCAATTTTAATAAGGCATCGAGAATCATGATCTGGCTGCGCCCTGCCCCTTGCTGGGCCAGGACTTGGCGCAGCTTTTTGTCGAATACCACACGCAGGCTTTCGTAAATATCCCGCTGGCTTCCTTCGAGTTCAACCCAGCGCACAATTTCTGTGCGCGGTGGCAGATCCTTTAATACCTGCTCTTTTGTTCTGCGTAACAGAAAAGGCCTGATTCTGTCTGCCAAACGGCGGCGGACTTCTTCGTCGCCCACTTTTTCAATCGGCGTGCGATAAAGTTTTGCAAACTGTTGTGCGCGACCCAATAAGCCTGGCATGAGGAAATCAAACTGCGCCCACAACTCGCCTAGATGGTTTTCCAGGGGCGTACCAGTCAAAGACAGCCGATGTCGCGCCTTTAATTGACGCGCCACTTGATGCGCCTGAGCTTTTGGATTTTTGATGAACTGCGCCTCATCCATCACCAGCAGATGATAGTCTTGCGCTAAAAGCACCTCCCGATCGCGCACGAGCAAGGGGTAGGTGGTAAGAATAATATCGGCGGCGGCGATTTCATCAAATCGATCCGCCCTATCCTTGCCATGCAGCACCAGCACTTTCAGGTCAGGCGTAAACTGGGCGGCCTCATTTTTCCAATTGACCATCAGGCTGGTAGTGGCCACCACAAGGCTAGGCTTGTTAGCGCGCCCAGAGACCTTTTCCAGATGCAAATGCGCCAAGGTCTGTACCGTTTTGCCCAAGCCCATGTCATCGGCGAGGATGCCGGCCAGGCCATATTCGCGCAGAAATTGCAGCCAGTTGAGCCCCACTTGCTGATAGGGTCGCAAGGTTGTCATAAACCCGGGCGCAGGCGGCTGGTGTGTCATGCCGGAAAAATCCTGCAATTTTTTGGCCAGCATCCGCAGCTCATCGCTGCCGATCCACTGTGTTGCATGCTCTTCCAGCCCGACCAAAGCGGAGGCATGATGCCGTGCCAGGCGAGGCCGGTCATCATCAAGAAATTCCAAAAGCGGCAGTAACCACGCCTTGAGTCGCCCCGCCGGCACAGGCAGGATACGACGTGCATCAATCGCTATCGGAATGCTGGCGTCATCCTCCAGCGCGCGTACTGTGGCTAGGAACTTGGGCTGCTCATGCAGCAAACGCAAGAGCGGTGGTACCAGGCTCACTCGTTCACTACCAACCATCACGCCCAGATCCAGATCAAACCAATCACTACCCGCTTCTTCAACGCCAACAAACCACTCATCTGCTGCGGTCAGGTGAAAGGGAAAGTCTTCCGCCAAGATAACGGATATGCCTGCTTGCTCCAGTGCCGCCATGCCGGTATCAAGAAAAGGCATCCAGCCTTCCGCATCACTGCGCCCAGGCATCAGGCAATCATCAAGCTCAGCAGCCTGATAACCCGGCAAGCGCTGCCGGTAGCTTTCAAAGCCTAATGCTTGTAAAGAGGCCCAGACCCGGCTTTCAGCATCCAGGTCACGCAACAGGGTTTCCCATTGCCCTTCCGATTTTTGTCGCCGCATCATGGGGGCGGGGCGTTCACTCCCCATCACGCTGACGCCTTCCGGATACCGAAATTGCAAGGTGGCAATCGCATGCGTCTCAAGTGCGACCTTCGCCGCAAAGCTGCGAAACTGCCTCGAAGTCAAGGTTAAATAGGCCGTGGGTTTGCCTGCAGCAATGCTGTCAGGCGCATCGGGCAGCGGCAAACTGACGCTTTTTTGCTGTGCAATGCGCGACAGCTGCTGACGCACTAAAGGCGCATCCGCTTCATTCAACGGCGGTGCAGTCAGTATTTTTCTCAATAACGATTCAGGCAAAGCCGAATGCAGCTCGCCGATCTGGAAATTCGCAGGATCAAAATAGAACAAAGGCCAGGTGGAAATAACTTCCAAAGGATCAGGCAAACACACGCGCGCCTGCTGCAACCCTGCCAGATTACGTTCCCAGCCAAGTACCAAAGGTTGTGGCTGGCCCTGCTGTACAGGCTGATCCAGTGCGCCATCCGGGTACAACCTGCCAGTGCGCAAGGCCTGTCGCAACAGCAATGCACCCGTCTCGCCGGTGAGCTCAACATCATCCTGATAGTGAAAAGTGGTTCCGGCCTGTAGCGCGATAAACAATCGCAGCGGGGACACATCGTCATCAAGAATAAACTCGCGATGACTGCGCATACTGCCTAAATCATAGGGTTGCGGCTGGTAAATCACGGGCTTGCCCAGCCCGCCGGTTTTAGTCTGGCGACTTTTGCCCAATGCCAGCCGCATCGACTGTCCTCGCCGCAATAAATACACCACGCGTTGCGGTAAAGCTTTTTTGCTCGGCGCAGGCAAATCCACCACCGGTGGCGTATCGTCCAGCTCGTCCAGCCATTCCAGGGCAGCAGTGCTCGGTTCTGGAAAAGCTTCTGCGCCTGGCAATAAACCTCCTTCAGGCTGAACCAATCTCGCCTGCTGGTAATACGCCCACAATGCTGCTACAGCATGCTTGCAGTCCATGCCCACCGGACAAGAGCAATCATTATCGACACCCCGGATAGCGCCGGTTGGCGTCAGTGACAGCCATAAATCCACTTGATAGGGCGGCTGAACGCTGCCCTGCACGCTAGCCTCCACATGGATTTCCAGCGGGTCCCGTTCAACGGAAAGGAGTGAGACACGCCCTTCTGCTGCATATGCCAAACCACGTTGTACTGTGGCAGAACCATACTCGTTATCCAGTTCGGCCAGATAATCGGTGCTTTCCGAGAGTGTGCTTGACATAAAGTAAACATCTAAAAGGGGCTTGGAAGATACCACATAGAACC
>DATCQI010000106.1:0-5877 GCA_036569545.1 Rugosibacter sp.
AGTCGACAAAACCATTCGCCATACCAAGAGCGTACCTGGCATGGTGCATCGTTTATCGGTCGCCATCGTGGTTAATTACAAAAAAGAACTTGCGAAGGATCCCGCTAAATCCAAGTCACTGCCACTGACTGATGCGGAAATGAAACAACTCACCGAACTCGCTCGGGAAGCAGTAGGATTCAACAAGGAGCGCGGCGACACGTTGAATGTCGCCAACGCACCATTCACGCCCATCGAAAAAGACATCGTGCCGGATGCCCCCTTCTGGGCGAATGCCGAACTCATTGCCACTCTAAAAGACGTAGCGAAATATCTGCTGTTCGCCGGGCTTATCTTCTTGATATGGACTCGCCTGTTAAAGCCCATGCTGGGTAAACTGATGGAAATAACAAGTCTGCCCAGATCACACTCTGTTTCCGCAGGGTCTGGCAACCAACCAAACATGACACAACAAACATATGAAACCAAGCTTGCGATAGCACGTGGTCTAGCGAAAAAAGATCCCAAGGTGGTTGCCAACATAATGAAGGAATGGATGGATGGTAGCGAGCGCGCTAAGTAACGGCATCGAGAAGGGCGCTATTCTTCTCCTCTCCCTCGGCCAGGATGATGCCGCCGAGGTACTGAAGAATCTCGGCCCTAAAGAGGTACAAAAGCTCGGCCAAGCCATGACCGCGTTAAAGCATGTATCGCGTGCACGCAGCGAAGCGGTGCTTGATGAGTTCACCGAACAGACTATCAGTGATAGCCCCGTTGCCGTTGACAACGAGACCATCAGGGCAATGCTCACCAAGGCACTGGGCGACGACCGGGCTGCCGGGATCATCAGCCGTATCATGGCGGGCAACGACATGGCCGGCATTGAAGGCCTGAAATGGATGGATGCGGCCAGCGTTGCCGATCTGGTTCGCAACGAACACCCACAAATCATCGCGACTATCCTGGTGCATCTGGAGTACGATCATGCGGGAGAGATTCTCAAACAATTCACTGACCGCCTGCGCAATGATGTATTGGTCCGCATTGCCACGCTGGATGGTGTTCAACCCACGGCCCTGCGAGAATTAAACGATGCGATGACCCGCATTCTTGCGGGTGCTGCGGCTAATACGAAAAAAACAGCCATGGGGGGCATTCGTCACGCCGCCGAAATCCTCAATTTTGTTGGCCAGGCGGCAGAAATCACGATTGTCGATAGTGTGCGTGAATATGATCCAGATCTAGCGCAAAAAATTCTCGATGAAATGTTTGTTTTTGAGAATATGCTTGATATTGATGATCGTGGCATTCAGTTGCTGCTACGTGAAGTGCAATCGGACGCACTGATCATTGCTCTCAAAGGGGCTTCTCCCGAGTTACGGGACAAGATTTTCAAGAATATGTCGCAACGGGCTGCCGAAATGCTTAAGGAAGATCTTGAATCGAAAGGCCCGGTACGACTCTCCGAAGTTGAAAGCCAGCAAAAAGAAATACTCAAAATCGCACGTCGCCTCTCTGAAGAGGGCCAGATCCAGCTCGGCGGAGCCGGTGGCGATGACTTCGTCTAATCCCCACTTGAGTATTTCCAGATGACTACCGATACACGCCCCGTCACCTCGTTGACCGCTTGGGAGCGTTGGGAACTTGCCAGTTTCGACGAAGCCGAAGCTGCGTCTAGTGCGGCAGAAAACGAAACAACATTGCAGCCATCGCCAGCGAACACAGATGAAATTAATCGCCTGCATGAAATAGCTCGGCAAGAAGGCTATCAAAAGGGGTTCGACACCGGATACAAGGAAGGGTCAGAGAGTGGCCACGAAGCGGCCCTTGCAGAAGGACGCCAATTATCCAACCAACTCACACAAGTTCTCTCGCGCCTGGAGGCAGGGATTAGCGAACTCGAGCAAGCTGTAGCAGATGATCTACTCGCACTGTCACTTGAAATTGCCCGCAAGGTCACTCATCAGACTGTGGCCGTCCAGCCACAGGTGATTCTCGGGGTAATTCGAGAGGCTCTGGCACAACTCCCATTGCAGCACACAATTATTCACCTTAACCCGGCAGACGTCGCACTGATTGACTCATTCAACGAAAAGCAGATAACACAGACGGGGCACCGCATTCAGGAAGATGCACAACTTGCGCGTGGCGATGTCGTCATCGAAGCCGGCAATACGCATCTGGATGCACGGCTTGCCACCCGCTGGCAGCACGCCATTGCAGCACTTGGTCAGGATCTGCCATGGTTGGCAACTGATCGCCCGGAGCATGCATGAATCCGCAACGCCTGGCGCAATATCTTGACCAGTGTCGTACTCAGGTTGCTGCAACCCATCCCTGGCAACTCGCCGGCCGATTAACCCGTATCAACGGGCTGGTAATGGAAGCATCCGGCCTGAAGTTGCCGCTGGGAGCCGGTGCGCGGATCCAGGTTCGCGGCACCACCATGGTCGAAGCCGAAGTCGTCGGCTTTGCGGGTGACCGGCTATTCATGATGCCGACCGAAGATGTGTATGGCTTATCCCCCGGGGCATTGGTATTGCCACTCGCCCCCATTCCTGCACCACCCATCCTCGGAGAGATTCCAGCCCCGCAACGGCGTATGCCGGACCGCGCAAAACACCTGCCCGTGGGCGATGAATTGCTTGGCCGGGTGATCGATGGGAATGGTCGCCCGCTGGATAATCTAGGCCCGATTACCACCCAGCATCTGCATTCTCTAGCTAGCCGCCCCCTCAACCCCTTGCAGCGCGAACCCATTCATCACACCATGGACGTTGGCATACGCGCGATCAATGCCTTGCTAACAGTCGGTCGCGGTCAACGCCTGGGGCTATTTGCTGGCTCCGGCGTGGGGAAAAGTGTACTTTTAGGCATGATGGCGCGCTATACCGAAGCGGATCGTATCGTGGTCGGACTCATCGGAGAACGCGGTCGCGAAGTACAGGAATTCATCACCCAGAATCTTGGCGATGAGGGCCTCGCTCGCGCAGTCGTCGTTGCCGCCCCAGCAGATGTCAGCCCGCTGATGCGCCTGCAAGGCGCAGCTTATGCCACGGCCATTGCCGAACACTTTCGCGACGAAGGCCGGCATGTCCTCTTGATCATGGATTCGCTCACCCGCTACGCCATGGCGCAGCGCGAAATCGCGCTGGCGATTGGCGAGCCGCCCGTCACTCGCGGCTACCCGCCTTCGGTTTTTGCTCGCCTGCCACAATTGGTTGAACGTGCTGGCAATGGCCCGGCGGGTGGCGGCTCAATCACGGCTTTTTACACCGTACTGACCGAGGGCGACGACCCGCAGGATCCTATCGCCGACTCCGCTCGTGCAATTCTCGACGGTCACATTGTTCTTAATCGCCAACTTGCCGATGCCGGCCACTACCCAGCCATCGATATCGAGCAATCCATCTCGCGAGTGATGAATAATCTTGTTCCGCCGGAGCATCGTGAGCTCGCGCGCCAGTTCAAGCAACTCTATACACGCTACCAGCGCGCCCGCGATCTGCTGTCCGTAGGCGCTTACGCCGCAGGCACCGATCCGTTGCTTGATCGCGCCATTGCAATTTACCCCAAGCTTGAAACCTTCCTTCAGCAGTCGATTGACGAACGAGCAGATAGTCATAGCTCGCAGCAACGACTTATCGATTTGCTCATGCAGTAATATCAATCTATCTACCCATTGGACTTTGCTTCTCCTCTTCTAATTCACCTTTATCATGGCACCCACTTTTTCACTTCAGCCTCTGCTTGATCTCTCTCATTTTCAGCTTGACGAAGCGGCCCGCAAACTGGGGGAATTGATCGCAGGCGAACAAGAAGCCTCTCAGCGCCACAGCTTGCTGGTTACCTATCGTGAGGAATACCAGACACGCTTTCTCGAAGCTGCAAAAAATGGTCTTGGACGAAGCGAGTGGAGCAATTACAGTAGCTTTCTCGCTCGTATTGACGATGCCGTCATCCAGGCGGCCCTCTCTGTCTCGCTCACACAACAACGCACCCTGGCCGGACAACAAAACTGGATAGGCAGGCAAGGCCGCGTCAAAGCTTTCGATACCCTATCAGAACGCCATCACGCACAAGTCACCGCACAAGAGCAGCGGGCGAATCAAAAAATCAGCGATGAGCATACTGCACGGCGGCATAGCGAAAAAAGTAGTGATGACAATACATAAAACTGATGCTGTGCCCAATAGTCTGCCCAGATAAACCTTGTTCATTCAAACAATGGCACAAACTTTGCTATTCTTTGATGAAAATCCTAAGGTTTCAAAAAGAATATGTCTGAGCTACCGATTACCTCAAATGCTGTTGCGGCTTCAATGCAAACACCGAGTCGTGCCGATGCATCACGTCCCAATTCTGATGAGACGACTGAAGCCAACATAACTGCTAAGACGCCTGCATCTTTTGCTGCAACACTGAAATCTCTGGCCGAAAAACCCTCCGCAAGCTCCGCTAAAGATGAAAAATTTGCAGACAGTTCTGCCCTGAAAAAAGAGACAGAGCCTGCCGCGATAGCTCTCATAACGGCAGGATCATCCGAAGCATCAGTTGGTTCTGAGACATCCCCGACATCCATCGATTCATCCGCACTACTCTCACTGTTGCAAACAGACGCTTCTCTTGCCCAAGCATTGGTAGCCCCCGCCATAACACCCGTATCGACAGTAGCCAACGTGCCTAAACCCACGACTAACCCAACCAGCGCCGTCCCACCAGCGCCGACTTTTCCTATCCTTCAAGGATCGATGCCAAAGGAAACTCTTGTCGCACTACCCTCCATTCTGGCGTCTGATCCTGCCGGAGAAAGCCACTCCCCTGCCTCAAAACTTGCCGCCCAAGCGGCAAGTTCTGCCGAATCAATCCAGGGAATTGCTGTAAACCCGACGTCGCATCAGACTCAGGAAACTTTCAGCACGGTAATGGACCGCATTGCAAACAATCCCGCCGCTGGCCTGGCGCATTCGCAAGCAATCGGAACGCCCCTGTTGCCAGCAGCGCCTGGGCTGTCTATAGCAACCCCGCTGGGTCAAATTGCCTGGCGTGACGAAGTTGGCCAAAAACTGACCTGGATGGTCAGCAATAATCGGCAACAAGCCGACCTCGTGCTGAACCCGCCACAGCTGGGTCGTATCGAAGTAACCCTGTCGCTCGATGGCAATCAAGCCAGCGCAAGCTTTACTTCACCCCATGCCGCCGTACGTGAGGTCCTTGAAAACTCCATGACACGGCTGCGCGAAGTACTGGCCGACGCCGGTGTTGCCCTTGGACAAACTCACGTCGGCTCCGAATCGCGGCGTGACTCGAACTCTATGAGCCAAAAAAATGAAAGCCTTTCGGTTATGCGTGCAGACAACGATCGCTATGTTCCCGCACTCAACCCATCCAGAGGCGGGCTCGCTTCACGGGGTATCACGGGTCATGGCATGGTGGACATTTTCGCCTAACGATCATGGAGTTACCTGCAAACAACCACTCCACCCCCGTAAAATGCACACTTATTTCAATCACCAAATTCTGGAGAAAATAGATGGCAAACGCCAAACCCACCGAAACTGAAACTGAAATATCCGCTGCGCCTCCGAAGAAAAAAAGCAAGTTAATATTGCTTATCATTATTGGTGCAGTCGTTCTTTCGTTGATTGGGGGCGCGGCCTTTTTCCTGCTAAAAAAATCCGCGCCTGCCGAGGGAGAAGAGAACGCCGAAACCACCTCTCATACATCGGTCAAAAAGACAAAAGCTGAACACAATGCACCGCCCGTTTTCTACAAGTTCGATAAACCTTTCACCGTTAAATTGCAGACCTCAGAACAAGACGTTTATTTGCAAACAGAAGTGCAGCTCAAACTACAAGACCCCCATGGCCAAGAATTAATCAAGCAATATGAACCAGA
>DATCQI010000107.1:0-5040 GCA_036569545.1 Rugosibacter sp.
AGTTTAGGATCGATAAAACTCTTGAATTGCCCGGTTGAACAGCGCCTGGCTTGCACGTCCACCATGGTGCCGGAATCATCAATCGGCACACCGGCACCCTTGTTACTGGCCATTTGATAGTCCGGATGGGTTTTACCCAGAAGGCCGACCTTCCATAACTCGCCCTTGCGATCATAAATCAGTGATACGGCAATGGTGTTGGTTTGCGCATCAAACAAAAACACGCGGCGGCTCACCGGGTGGCTGGCGAGCAGCGGCACGCCGGTGACCACATATACCTTGCGCAACTGCCAGTGGATATCCGGAAAACAGCCCCCTTGACCGGTAAAGGCAATATAGCGAAAACCCGTAGCGTCTTTGTATTCATCGGACAAGGCCTCATCGTTATGGTTGTAAAAAGGCAATAGCATGTTGCGTGTGCCGCTATACGTCCATTTGGCTTCTGACACACGGGCGTTGTAACCGCCAAAATCTTCGATCATGACATCAGACCCAAGAAAGGCGTCTGTCGTCTGGCCAGTAGACAAGCGCCGCACGCGCCGCTGAAAACCAAAATACATGTAGGCATCATCCCGCTTCAAATCATCGTCATACCGCTGAATCAAGAGCTGGGTATTTTTCAAATCCATGGGCTCATTGACCATGAGATACGTGGCACTGAGCAAGTTGGAAGGGTTCGGCTGAATCTCCGGCGTCGGCGGCGTTTCAACTCGATACTTGAATTTGAGCGCATGCACATTGACCAGCAGCGAGCGCTCCACCTTGCCCGTCATCAAATCACGATATTTCCAATGCACCGGACGGATGGTGAAAGTCTCGCCGACGCCATAGCGAAAGTTCCATGCGATTTTTTCGCCCGCGCGCAGATCGCTCTCTTGCGGCTCTTCAGGGAATGGGCGGCCACCCGCATACCCGATGATTTCGCCCGGATTTTCGCCCAGCCGCGTCTTGTTTAAATTAGTGCGCGTGGCTTCAATATATTTTGGCGCCACATCAAACGACATCGTGGACATTGTTTTGATTTCATACCAGCCATTTTTCACCATCATGAAAGTGCCGGCATCAAGGACTTCCTTGAATCGATCTACATTATCCTTGTTGATTTTCATGCCTGAAGTCAACCCGGAAAATGAGGGCACACCAGTGCTGTAGGGAGAAAAGCTCTTCAGCACATCGGCGTCTGTCGCCGCACGAGCCAAACTGGCGAAACCGAACAAGGTAACCGCAGTGACTGCAAAAAAACAGCGGGGCAGTCTTCTCATAGTGTTTTCACTTTCCTTATTTCATTTTTTATTTTTTATTTTCACTACAAGCAGCACTAACCAACCACCCCTCTCGCCGCCTTATGCACGCCGCCAGGTTGTTCCCTGCGGCCCATCCTCGAGCACAATGCCCGCAGCTTTAAGTTCGTCACGCAGGCGGTCGGATTCGGCAAAGTTTTTGGCTTGTTTCGCCGCAGTGCGAGCGCCGACTTTTTCTTCAATCATCTCGTTACTCAGCCCATCAAACGGTGTTGCCTGCAAAAAAGCCTGCGCATCGCGCTGCAACAATCCCATGACGCCACCCAGTGCGCGAAGCTGGCCCGCCAAAGCGGCCTCGCCCCGATTGATGAGGCTGGCTAGATCAAACAACACGGCCATGGCTTCGGGTGTGCCAAAGTCGTCATCCAGTGCCGCCTTGAAGCGTTGCGCATGGGCTTCGTTCCAATCCGCTGTTGCTGTGCCCGACTGCCCTTTCAATGCGGTGTACAGCCGCGTGAGCGACTGCCGCGCATCATCCAGATGCACATCAGAATAATTAAGCGGACTGCGGTAGTGAGCGCGCAAAATAAAAAATCGCACCACTTCGGCATCGTACTTTTTCAAGACTTCACGAATGGTGAAAAAATTGCCCAGCGACTTGGACATTTTCGCGTCATCCACCCGCACAAACCCGTTGTGCAGCCAGTAATTCACAAAATGTCTATGCGATTGATCAGCACAGGCCCCTTCAGATTGCGCGATCTCGTTTTCATGATGCGGAAACTGCAAATCCTGGCCGCCGCCATGAATATCAAAGTGCTGTCCAAGCAGCTCAGAAGCCATGGCCGAGCACTCGATATGCCATCCGGGTCGGCCGGTGCCCCATGAGGATTCCCATTTGGCTTCGATCGGCTCTTCTTCCTTGGCTTGTTTCCAGAGTACGAAATCGAGTGGATCCTGTTTTCCGGCAGTCACATCTACACGCTCACCAGCGCGCAAATCTTCCAGCGATTTACCAGAGAGTTTGCCGTAACCAGCGAACTTGCGCACCGAATAACACACATCACGATTGGCCGCCACATAAGCGTAGCCGTTCTTTTCCAGCGTGGCGATCATGTCTTTCATCTGCGTCACATAATCCGTTGCGCGCGGCTCGGCGTCCGGTGGCAAGACACCCAGCGCGGCGGCATCCTCGCTCATCGCCGCGATAAAGCGATTCGTCAATTCGCGGATGGTTTCCTTATTCTCCTGCGCTCGACGAATGATCTTGTCGTCAATATCGGTAATGTTGCGCACATAGGTGAGCTGATAGCCACTGGCGCGCAGCCAGCGTGCAATCAGATCAAACACCACCATCACACGGGCGTGGCCCAGATGGCAATAGTCATACACGGTCATGCCGCACACATACATTTTTGCGTGGCCGGGCTGAATGGGTACAAAGGTCTGCTTTTCGCGCGCGAGGGTGTTATATAGCTTCAGCATCAGGATAGGATGGGGCAGTAGATTATGGTTTGGTTGTGAGATGGTGCTGCTTGTTGTTAGAATTCACCACCGCATTCCGTATGCTTTGGCTGCATCGAATATTGCAATAAATACATACAAATGTTTGCAGGCAACTGTGCCAGGAAGTATACATGATGACCCAAACTCGCTCTAACCCCTTTCGCTTGATCACGGGCGCTTTATTTTTCGCCCTGAGCCTATCGGCCTTTGCGGCGCATGCCACCTCGCTGGCCGACATCACAGCGTTGATGAATCAGCGCCAGTATGCCCCCGCACTGGCCGAGATCGAACCCTACCTCGCAGCAAACCCCACTGATGCGCAAGGTCGCTTTCTCAAAGGCGTGGCACTTAACGAATTAAATCGAACCAGCGAAGCCATTGCGGTATTCACGAGCTTGACGGAAGATTTTCCCGAGCTGCCTGAGCCATACAATAATCTGGCGGTGATCTATGCCAAACAGAACCAGTTGGAAAATGCGCGCCGTTCCCTGGAAATGGCAATTCGCACGAATCCCTCCTACGCGACTGCCTATGAAAATCTAGGCGATATTTATGCACGGCTGGCTAGCCAGGCTTATAGCCAGGCAATGCAACTCGATGCTGCCAATACCAGCGTACAACGCAAGCACACATTGCTAAACAGCCTTACCCACCCATAACACTTACTTTCAGGAACTTAAAATATGCAACGCCTCATTATTTTATTTGCTACACTTTTTTTCAGTCTGACTGCTGTTGCCGCTAATCCGCAGGTTGAAATGAAAACATCGCAAGGGACCATCATTATTGAACTCTATCGCGACAAAGCACCTCAGTCTGTAGAAAATTTTTTACGCTATGTGAAAGAAGATTTTTATAAAGGCACCCTGTTTCATCGGGTAATCGATGGTTTCATGATTCAGGGTGGCGGCTTTTCTTCCGGGATGAAAGAAAAACCCACGCATGAGCCAATTCAGAATGAAGCCAAAAATGGTGTGAAAAACGAGATAGGCACAATCGCCATGGCCCGTACAGGAGACCCGCACTCGGCAACGGCTCAGTTTTTTATCAATCTCAAAAATAATACGTCGCTGGATTATCCTAGCCCTGATGGCTGGGGCTACGCCGTATTTGGCAAAGTCATCAAAGGGCTGGATGTTGTGCAAAAAATCGGCAAGACCGCAACTGGCAATGCAGGTTTTTATCAAGATGTTCCCACGACACCTGTCGTTATCGAATTCGTCAAGATTTTGACGGATAAAAAATAATCTCACCAGAAAGAAATCTCATGATCAAACTCACCACCAATCACGGCGACATTACGCTTGAACTGCATGCCGACAAAGCACCCAAGACCGTTGCCAACTTTATCGACTATGTTAAAAGCGGCCAATTCGACAACACGATTTTTCACCGTGTGATTCCTGGCTTCATGGTGCAAGGCGGTGGCTTTGAGCCAGGCATGAAACAAAAACCAGTCGGTGCGCCCATCGACAATGAAGCCAACAATGGCCTGAAAAACGATTGCTACACCGTCGCCATGGCTCGCACAAACGATCCGCATTCCGCCACGGCACAGTTTTTTATCAATGTAGCCGATAACGATTTCCTTAACTACGGCACCTGCCAGGATGGCTGGGGCTACTGCGTTTTCGGTCAGGTGGTTGATGGCAAGGACGTGGTGGATAAAATCAAGACAGTACCCACAGGCACCATCAGCGGGCATCAAAATGTGCCCTCAGAGAATGTGATCATCGAACGCGCCGAAGTCGTGTAAAGCGGTCTGAGGCGATCTGATTTATTGCCTTCCGCGCTAATCAAAAACACTTGTGGGCGGTGATCTCATGGATATAACCGGCACCGCCCGTTTTGTTTCTGACCTTCATCTAAGTGCCGAGCGCCCTGATCTCACTGCACGCTTTGCCGCCTTTCTCGCAGATACCGCCGCATCGAAAATCTCCACACTGTTTATTCTTGGCGATCTGTTCGATGCATGGATTGGTGATGATGATCTTGCACAGCCCTTTAATGGCGAAGTTTGCAATCTGCTGCGAAAATTATCCGACCAAGGCACGCAACTATTTTTTATTGCAGGCAATCGTGACTTTTTAATCGGCAACAGATTTGCACAAGCCGCCGGCCTGAAACAACTGAATGATGCAGAAATAGTCGGCGCTGGTGATACGGCACTATTGATCATGCACGGCGACACGTTATGCACCGACGATACGGATTACCAGGCCTTTCGTCGGCAGGTGCGCACAAGCGCCTGGCAAACCGATTTTCTTGCCCGCCCCTTGGCGGAGCGTCGCGC
>DATCQI010000108.1:0-5923 GCA_036569545.1 Rugosibacter sp.
CACGTCTTGACCATGGATTCGGATGGACAGCACCCAGCCGAATGCATTCCAGCCTTCATGGCGGAATCCGCCAGACAGCCAGCGGCCATGATCCTCGGCGTGCCGGTATTCGATGCCAGTGCACCAAGCTTGCGTGTGCAAGGGCGGCGCATATCCAACGCGTGGGCCAATCTGGAAACGCTGTGGGCGGGAATTGGCGATTCGTTGTTCGGATTTCGCGTGTATCCCGTCGAGCCATTGCGGCGGGTGATGCGCTATCAGCCGTGGATGCGTCACTTCGACTTTGACCCTGAGGCCGTGGTGCGCCTGTGCTGGCGCGGCATTAGGCCGATCAACCTGCCCGCCCCCGTGCGCTACTATCGTGCAGAGGAGGGCGGTGTGTCGCATTTCCGCTACCTGCGCGACAACCTGTTATTGACCTGGATGCACATGCGACTGTTTATCGGCTGTGTGTTGCGCCTACCTTTTTTGCTGATAAGGCGTGTGCTGGGATGGTTTTGAACTTGGCGGAACAGGAATGCCAATACGCGGCAGCCAGCGCCGCAACAGCGGGCTGGTGATGACCGTGCTGAAAATCGCCATGATGACCAGAATGGTAAACATCTGCTGTGAGATTACGCCGAGATCGTAGCCGACGTTAATCACGATCAGTTCCATCAGCGCCCGCGTGTTCATCATGACGCCCAGTATCTTGCTTTCCATGTGACTCAAGCCCGCAAACCGCGCGGCAAGATAAGCGCCGCCAAACTTGCCCAGCGTGGCCAGGGCCACAATCAAAACACACCAACCCCACGCGGCTGCGCTATCCAGGCTGCCGATATTGGTACGCAGTCCGGTATAAGTAAAAAAGATCGGCAGAAAAAACACCATCACGAACGGGCTGATGCGTTCGCGCCAGGTGGTTACGAAAGCGTGCTCGTCATGCAACAACACCCCCATCATGAACCCGCCGAAAATGGCAAAAATACCGAGCTGGTAAGTGGTCATGGCAGACAGGAAAATCGCCGCCAGCACGATCCCCAGCAGGTTATTGCCAAGCGCGCCGCTCCTGGCATCAAAACGATGCAGGATGCGCTTCATCAGCGGACGCACGCCGAACCAGCTCACTGCAAAGAACATCAGCACCAGCGCCACTTTCAGGGCAAAGCCGGGGGCATCGAAATTGGATAGCGTGAGCGTGGTGATCAAAGCCAGCAACAGCCAGCCGACGACATCATTGATCGCTGCTGCACTGATGGCGATGACGCCAATCGGCGTGCGTGTCATGTCGAATTCCATCATGATGCGGCCCAGGATCGGTAACGCGGTAATCGAAAACGCGGTGGCGATGAACAGTGCCGATACCACGGGATGCGCGCTGGGCGACAGAATCGGCGCGCTGATCTGACCGACGCCGTAACCCAGCGCAAACGGCGCAATCAGACTGGCAGCCGCCACCCATAACATGGCCTTGCGGTTGCGCTGTTCGCTCAGGTGGGAAAAATCGAACTCCAGGCCGATCTGAAACATCAGCAACACCAGACCAATCTGCGACAGCATTTGCATCGGCTCAGGTGCGCCGGAATGGAACACATACTGGAACAGATCGGGCGCGAGCAACCCAAACAATGACGGCCCCAGCAAAATCCCGACAATGATTTCACCGACGGCCGCCGTTTGTCCGATACGCAAGGCAACCCCACTGCCGATGCGCGCAGCGAGCACGATCACGGTGAGTTGCAGCAGGGTGAAAAACAACAGTGCTTCGGTCTGATGGGCGGCGATGGGCACGGCTGTAGTCATGGGTTTTGGTTAAATCATGCCGCCGTTGATGGAAATAATCTGTCCGGTGATATAGGCCGCCTGCGTCGAGGCAAGAAAGCCGATCAGGTCGGCGACTTCGGTCGGGCTACCGGCGCGTTTCATCGGCACCAGGCGCGTGATGTCCTGGGCGTCGAACGCGGATTCGCTCATTGAGGTGTCGATAATGCCGGGCGCCACTGCGTTGACCGTGATGCCGCGGCTGGCGACTTCGCGCGCGAGGGATTTGGTCGCTGAATTCAGCGCACCTTTGGCGGCAGAATAATTTACCTGGCCGGCATTGCCGGTCAACGAAGCGATGGAAGACACATTGATGATGCGCCCCCAGCGGCTGCGTATCATCGGCATCATCAGCGGCTGGGTGACGTTGAAAAAGCCGTTGACCGAGACATCGATCACGCGGCGCCACTGTTCGGCGCGCATGCCGGGGAATACCACATCGTCATGAATGCCGGCATTGTTGACCACAATCTGAATTGGCTGCTGCTCGATCAGCGGCGTCAATACATCGCTGACTGCCTTGCTGTCAGTGACATCGAAAACCAGTACCTGCGCGCTGCCGCCATTGGCACATAGGGTATCGGCCAGTGCCTGTGCGGCTTCTCGGCCGCTATGGGCATGGATGTAAACGTGGCAACCATCGGCCGCAAGACGACGGCAGATAGCCGCGCCTATGCCGCCACTGCCACCGGTAACCAGTGCATTTTTCAAGCAGTGCTTCCTGAGGTCGAGGTGAGTGCTTCCGCATCAAGCACCACCGTGGCGCGTCCATCCAGCAGCAAGCGTCCTGCGGCACTGACGCTGAACTGATACAGAACATTGTTTTCGCTGCGCGCGATGCAGGCGGCTTCCACCACCAGATCGTTGGCGATGTCATCCAATCGCAGCACATGCAGCTGCGTGCCGCGCGCGCTGACCAGATAGCCGACCCGTGCGCCGACGCTGTCTGGCGATGCCAGCAAGGCGCCATGGACAGCCATGGCCTGAGCTGCATATTCGATACCGCAAGCGGCACCCAGCCGACCGTAAGCGCGCAACGGATTATCCGCTGCACGGTGGCTACTGGTGCGACACTGAATGCGCTGCTCATCCCATGCTTCCACGCAATCCAGCAGGCACATGCTGCCCTGATGCGGGATGTGGCGCGCAATCCAGGCGTGATCCCGTTTGATTTGGTTTAGCACAGTGTTACCGCCACAGCGAGGCGGGTGTTGTCGAGATAATCCAGCACCACGTTTTGGTCTTGCCGCAACGCGATTGCGCGCAGCAGCGGCAGCCCGCGTGCGGCGGGGATGGCGATGCGCAGGCTTTCCAGCGCGCTATCGTTGAACTGGCCAAGCGGATCTGCACGGGCGTCCGTCAGGCAAACAGAAATTTGCGCCAGTGCCCGTGCGCTGCGTTGCGGTGCCAGCACCAGCGCAATGCCAAACGCATCGGGGAGCGGGCGGACGTTTTGCAGCGGCTCAGGGTATGGCGTGTCGTACGTTAGCAAAATGCTGCGCGTGTTATCCACCACGACCTGGGTGAGCGCTTCCAGAAGGCCTGCACCGAAGCTGGCATCAAAGGCACACAACACCGATGAAGTCGCCATTGCGCCAGTGGCAATGCCCCAGTACCCGGCGGCCGCGTTATGCACGGAATTATGAAAGCGGGTAGGCGAGATTTGCCGATCATCCGAAGCAAGCATCTCGCAGATGGCGTGACAGTTTTCCCCATCGCCGCCAGACGAAGCAAATACGCTGGGCAGGCTGCTTGCATCGAGTCCGGCAGCCGTGATGGCTTCCAGCCCGGTGGCCAGGGTGAGTTTGATGATTGCGCCGCTGCGCCGGCGTTCTGCGGCTGGCAGCAACGCGGGTGATGGCAGGATAGTCTTCTGTGGTTGATAGGGCTGCTGCCCGCTCAGCACCGCTTGACTGCTTGGCCAGTCGGCCAAGCCGGGGCCGAGCAAACCAATGCCTTCGATATAAGCGGTGAGCGTCGTGGTGGCTGTCATAACTTGTCTGCCCGGCCAAAAATCAGGCTGCAATTGGTGCCGCCGAATCCAAACGAGTTGCTGAGCGCGCGGGCTACTGGTTGCTCTCTATCTTCCAGCACATAATCAAGCGCCAGCGTCGGGTCAAGTTGCTGCGTATTCAGTCCGGCAGGCAGCAAGCCGTGTTGCAGCGCCAGTGCGCAAATTACCGCCTCCACGCCACCAGCAGCGCCCAGCGTGTGGCCGGTCGCCCCTTTGGTCGAACTGCATGGCGTGCCCGGGCCGAACACATGGTGCACGGCTTTGCCCTCCGCCGCATCGTTGTTTTGGGTCGCGGTGCCGTGCAGGTTGATATAGTCAATTTCAGCCGGCTGCAAACTCGCCATTTTCAGCGCATCCTGCATCGCCATGCGCGCACCCAGGCCCTCAGGATGGGGGGATGACATGTGATACGCATCGCTGGATTCGCCGATGCCGAGCAGCAGCACCGCATCCGCCGCCAGATGTTGCGCGGGGCGTTCGAGCAGCACGAAGGCGGCCGCTTCGCCAATCGAGATGCCGTTGCGTTGCACATCGAATGGGCGACAAGCCTGTTCGGAAATCAGGCCGAGCGAGTTAAAGCCGTACAGCGTTGTCAAACACAGCGAATCCACGCCGCCGACTACTGCCGCGTCGATCAGCCCCGCCGCCATCATGCGCCGGGCTGAGCTGAACACCTTGGCGCTGGACGAGCAAGCCGATGACACCACGACCGCCGGGCCGGTCAGGCCGAAATAATGGCGCGTGAAATCCGCGACAGAAAAAGTATTGTGCGTGGTGCGGTAAATAAAATCGGCAGGCAATGCGCCCGTCACCGGGTCGCGTCGCCGGTAGGCCAGCTCGGTTTGCAAAATGCCCGAAGTGCTGGTGCCGATGAACACCCCCACGCGCTGCGCACCGTATTTTGCGCTGGCTGCGCGCACTGCTTGGGCAAAGCCATCCTGCAGCAGGCCCAGCAATGCGAGCCGGTTGTTGCGGCAATCAAATTCGGCCAGGTGCGCGGGCAACTGCACTGCATCCACCCCGGCCACCTCGCCAATGAATGTTGCCAGATCCACTGTCTCAAACGCACATGGCGCAAGCCCGCCACGACGCTGGCGCAAAGCGTCCAGCGTCTGGTCAAGACCGCGACCGATGCTGCTGGTTACAGTGAAATGGGAGAGATGGAGCGGGTTCAAAGAGAAGTAAGCCAGTCGTCAGTAAAACAAGCCGGATAACACGGTGCAGATGATGGCATGCGGGACGAATAAAAGAAAGAGAAAGTCTGTGTTCGAACGGCTCCTGCGCGATTCATTGTAGATGTTCAGCGTAGCGTTAATCAGGCAGCGCAGATTTTAGCGCAGGTGTGCTTGAGCCTCTGTAGGTTGCGTGGTGTAAAACGGCCTTTAAAAAACGCACACGCGAGAAAGTCGGCGCTGGTGATACGGCGGCAGGAAGAAATGCGGCGGCTGGCGTAGCCAGTCCCTCTCGAATGTGAGGTTAGCCAGTCCGAATAATGTGACTGGCCCAGGGGGGTACCTTTGTGCAGAAAACATGGAAACCTTCCGAGAAGCTGCCAAAATTAAACGCGCTATTTTTGGCGAGAATTGAAAGACTGTTCCTTGAAAACAAGCTGATGTGCCCATTGCGAGGAGACGCATACCACCAACTTATCCTTTGGTTGGAATGAATGTTTCCGTCCGATAATAAAGTTGAAAACAATACAAGGCCATTCGGGGAAAGTAATGCAAGCAAATTTGACATTAGCCCCTGAACGTCAGGAACATGCTCGAAAACTTCATATGCTGTAATCAGGTCAAATTTTCCAAGCTCCTCAATACCAACGGTTCTGTCTACGAAAGGATCATAGGAAGTTGACTGCCAATTTGACTCTCTAAGGAGCTTCACGAGAAGCCCGCTGCCTCCACCGTAGTCAAGATGCTTAATAGAACATGCTTGATCTCCAAACATGGCAATTAAATGGGCGGCATTTGCACGAGGTCTAGTTTCGACATAGTCCGGATCCACGAAGATGTATTCGTTGTTGTATATCTTTTCCTCAAATTCCTCTAACTTCCAAGTCGCAAGCTCTGGAGTGAAACAGAAGCCACATTTACTGCAGAGGGCGTAGTA
>DATCQI010000109.1:0-16319 GCA_036569545.1 Rugosibacter sp.
TCAATGCAATATTTTCGGCACTTCGTGCTGGCTGTCTGGCGGCGCAGGCGAGGCATGATGTCCCACCATGCGCCAGCCCAAGGCACCTCGAATATAGGTATTGGTCGCTGCAACTGGCGCGGCGATACTTTCGTCACCCGCATGGCTGAAATGTTCCAGCACATGGGTAATCACTGCGAAAGGAGTGACAAAAGCCACTTTTGGCGCCACCCGCAAACTTAACCGGCCGCTGTGCGAAAAAATGCGCTGCCACGCCTCGCGCACGGCACTGTAACCGATGAGGGCAGGCCCTCCAGGATGAACACAGATGATCTCTTCATCGTCAGACCAGACACGCATCATGGCCTCCAGATCGCCCTTTTCCAGCGCTTCATAGAAGGCGCTTTCGGTATCTTGCGGCGTGGCAAAAATCGTATTATCAGGCGGGCTCATAAGTGTAGATGCAGATAGATGCAGATATTTGCTTTTTACAAGGGCAAAAATTTAATGACGTCATCCGGCTTGAGTCCATTCAGGCAGTCCAGATGCCCAAGCGGGCATTCTCGTTTGAAGCAGGGGCTGCAAGGCAAATCTTTGCGCACAATATACGCTGCGGGCGACAGTGGCGGCGTATACAGTGGCGAAGATGAACCATACAGGGCGACCAGCGGGCGATCCAGGGCTGCGGCCACATGCATCAGACCAGAGTCATTGGTCACCACAGCGCGTGCGGTGGCAATCAGATCAATTGCCTGGTCGAGCGTTGTTTTGCCACAAAGATTAACCACTGCACCATCGGACGCCTGAACAATTTGCTCACCAATGACCACATCCTTACTTGAACCCAAAAGCCAGATAGGGGTATCAGGAGAAACAATGCGCCGTGCGAGCTTGGCGAAATGCCAGGCAGGCCAACGCTTGGCGGGGCCGTATTCAGCCCCTGGACAAAAAATCATCGGTGCACCGTGCTCAGGCAACCCCAATACTTGACGTGCAGCCGCTTGCTGCACGGGGGAAGACCCTAACGCAGGGCGCGGCATCATTTTAGGCACTGGTCCCAGCAGGGCCGCATAGCGTTGCACCAACTGAGGGTGCAATACTTTATCCAGCGAGTGCCGCTCGGTGAGCAAACCATAGCGCGCTTCGCCGTGATAGCCGATGCGCTGTGGAATGCCAGCGAAGAAGGGAACCAGCGCAGACTTCCACGAATTGGGCAATATATACGCGCGGGAAAAATCGGTGCTGCTAAGACGGCGGCCCAACAAATAACGTGCTAAAAAGTTAAATTTCCCATGTGCAAAAGGGCTGGTAATGATGGCATCCACTTCGGCCATGCGTGCCAGCAAGGGCGCAGACCAGGTCGGTGCCAGCACCTCAATGCGCGCGGTTGGATACTGCTGCTTAATGAGTGTCAGCAGTGGCTGCGACAACACCGTGTCGCCAATCCAGGAAGGCGCGACAACGAGAATTTTCACTTGCGGAAAATAGTCATCGATTGCATCAAGGATGGCATCAGTGATGGCCGACTGGGCGCGCGCCGGTAAAGCGGTACAGCGTGCCGCAATAGGGGCACGCCGCCTCACCTGATGGCGTGTTGAGCACATCCATGTACACCCGTGGATGCCTGGCCCACAGCGGTGAATCGGGTCGCGGGCAAGCTAACGGAAGATCTGCTGCGGTGATAATGACTTCGCGCTTGCTGTCGTTCGTATTGTCAGGAGCACTCATGGCAACAACCTCAAACCGGCGTGAGCCAATCGGCGTGCGCAGGTACGCGGCCATTGACCACATCGAAAAACAGATTTTGCAAACGCGCTGTCACCGGGCCACGCACCCCCGCACCAATCGTGCGGTTATCCAGCTCGCGAATCGGCGTAACTTCAGCAGCAGTACCGGTGAAAAATGCCTCATCGGCAATATAGATGTCATCGCGCGTCAGCCGTTTGGCAACTACCTGGTAGCCCAGTTCATTGGCTAAAGCAATCACCGAACCCCGCGTGATGCCGATGAGCGCGGAAGCAATTTCCGGTTCATAGATTACGCCATTCTTGACGATGAACAGATTTTCCCCTGCGCCTTCGGCAACAAAGCCATCAACATCCAGCAGCAAGGCTTCATCGTAACCATCTTCGGTGGCTTCCATGTTGGCCAGAATGGAATTGGCATATGTGCCCGAAAATTTCGCCCGTGACATATTCACATTCACGTGATGTCGCGCATAGCTTGACGTTTTGACACGGATACCTTTTTCCAGGCCATCTTCACCCAGATAGGCGCCCCAGGGCCAGGCGGCAATGGCCACATGGGTTTGCGCACCACGCGGCGAGACACCCATTTTTTCCGAGCCATAAAACGCAATCGGACGGATGTAGCAGGATTCCAGCTGATTGGCGCGCACGACTTCTTTTTGTGCTTCCATCAACGTCACTTTATCCCACGGCATGGGCATGCGATAGATGTGTGCAGAACTGAACAAGCGATCCGTGTGCTCTTGCAAACGGAAAATGGCTGTACCAGAAACAGTTTTATACGCGCGCACGCCTTCAAAGACAGCCAGACCATAATGCAGTGAATGGGTCAAAACGTGGGTGTTGGCTTCACGCCAGGGGACGAGTTTACCGTCGTACCAGATGAAGCCGTCGCGGTCAGCCATGGACATGGGAATCTCCAGCAATCGGTTAGTTGAAGCGGTGATTTTAACAGGGGCGTTAAAATACGCCTATTAATAATCATCACCATCGCACAATGAATTGTCCCTGGAAGCCCAATGTGACCGTTGCCGCACTCATAGAACGTGCCGGGCAGTTTTTAATGGTCGAAGAAGAAACAGCGGATGGCTTGCGTTTTAATCAACCTGCCGGCCATCTCGATGAAGGAGAATCACTCATCGCCGCCTGCTCACGCGAAGCCCTGGAAGAAACCGCCTGGGACTTTACGCCCACAGCACTGGTCGGCATTTATCAGTGGCCGCGTCCACAGCGAGACGTCACCTATCTGCGCTTTGCCTTCGCCGGCATCTTGGGTGTGCATGACGCACACCGGACGCTTGACACGGGCATCGTGCGTGCCGTATGGATGACCCCCGAAGAAATTCAGGCCACCCAGGCCCGTCATCGCAGCCCGTTAATCTGGCAATGTGTAGCTGACTATCTGCATGGACAACGGTTTCCGCTGGAAATCATTCGGCATTACGCATAATCGCCAACATCGCTACGCATCTTCTATGCATCGTTTTCTTTTCTTGCTTGTGCTGATAACCACATCGTCATACGCCGATGACTCTGTTTCCGTCTGTTTTAATTACGGCTGCGCCACACAATCGACCGTTAAATTTTCTACACAACAATTAAATAGCGTCACACAAACTTTGGCCGCAGCACACAATGCGGGCGAAGAACGCACACTACTGGCGCAAGTCATCGGGACGCTTTACGCTTGGGCGGGAAAACAAACGCCCATACATGCCGACCGGGGTGGGAACTTTGCTGACGCAGGGGTGCAAGGGGCTATGGACTGTATTGACCACTCGACCACCACCACACGGTTTCTCCGCTTACTCGAACAACACAATGCGCTACACTTTCATCACGTCATTGCCGTGACTCGACGCGGCTGGATATTTCAGCATTTCACGGCCACGATAGAAGAATTGCCGCGTCCCACCGTGAGCACAGCCTCGGTTGCAACTGAAGTTAAAGCAGCTCAGCCGCCCCGTTTCGCGGTAGATAGCTGGTACGTGGATAACGGCAAACCGGCGATTGTTTTGCCGCTGGCCGAATGGTTTAACTACGGAGGTTCTGGTGCCTAAAAGCGACAAGGAAAAAATAGTGGTGGGTCTATCAGGCGGCGTAGATTCAGCAGTCGCTGCTTTGCTGCTCAAGCAACAAGGCCACGAGGTGATTGGCCTCTTCATGAAAAACTGGGAAGGCGATGATACGGATGAATACTGTTCATCCCGCCAGGATTTGGTAGATGCCGCAGCAGTGGCTGATGTCATCGGCATCGAGTTTGAAGCTGTTAACTTTTCTGCCGAATATCAAGAGCGGGTGTTTGCGGAATTTCTGCGTGAGTATCAGGCCGGCCGCACACCCAACCCTGATGTGCTGTGTAACTCGGAAATCAAATTCAAGGCGTTTCTTGATCATGCGCTGGCGCTGGGCGCGGACAAAATTGCCACGGGGCATTACGCTCAAGTGAGAAAATTTCTGGGTGAATGGCAATTGCTCAAAGCCGAAGACGGCACGAAGGATCAAAGTTATTTTCTGCATCGGCTCAATCAGGCACAACTGGCAAAATCCTTATTTCCCATCGGCCACTTGTACAAACGCGATGTGCGAAAAATAGCCGCTGCGGCTGGATTGCCAAATCACGCGCGCAAAGATTCCACTGGCATTTGCTTTATTGGCGAGCGGCCTTTTCGTGAATTTCTGGCCCGCTACATTCCCAAGCAACCCGGTGAGATACGAGTTTTAGGCACAAATCAGGTCATTGGCAGCCATGAGGGATTGACGTATTACACCCTGGGACAACGCGAAGGGTTAGGGATAGGCGGGGTAAAGAATGCCCCGGAAGCCCCTTGGTTTGTGGCCAATAAAGACATGCAGCGCAATATCCTTTACGTCGTACAGGGTCACGATCACCCTGCTCTACTCTCGCAAGGCCTTGTGGCAAATGATCTTTCTTGGATTTCCAGCAAGCCGCCACACACGCATTGGGTGTATGCAGCCAAAACCCGTTATCGGCAACCCGATGCGGCTTGTCAGATCGAGCGGCTCTCCACCACTGAATGCGAGGTTTTTTTTGCTGCACCGCAATGGGCTGTCACACCGGGACAATCTGTTGTAGTCTACGAATCATGCGTTTGCTTAGGGGGGGGAATCATTACTAAAAACCTTACGCTAAATGCATAAACAAGATTGAAAAATGTGGTTAGAATTTTCCTCGGGTAACTGCCCGCAAATTTCTGGAGGTATTTTGAATGAATAAAGCTGAACTGATTGAAATTGCAGCCACCGGAGCCGATGTCAGCAAAGCAGCCGCTGGCAAAGTTCTTGATAGCATCATTGCCGCAATTGTTAAAGCGGTTTCCAAAGGTGACACCGTAACGCTCGTAGGCTTTGGTACGTTTAAGTCTGCCAAGCGCGCAGCACGTACGGGCAAAAATCCTAAAACCGGTGCAACGATCAAAATCGCTGCAACCACTGTGCCAAAGTTCAGCGCAGGCTCCGGCTTCAAGGAAGCAGTATCAGGCAAGAAGAAAGTGGCCAAAAAGTAACACGCATTCCTGTATTGCACTACCTCAACGGGCTCGCAATGCGAGCCCGTTGTATTTCAAGGTAAGATTTCATTCAATCCATTCAAGCCAAGGGCCAACCCATGATTGCCATTCAACATACCGATCATCTCGTTCAGTTCGCCATACTCGGTGAATTTACGCTGGCCGACTTCAAGGAATTCGAAGATCTCGTGCTTGACAAAGTACACTTTACGGGTCCGGTGAATCTGCTGGTAGATGTGCGTGAAATGCTCAGTCTGACAATTGATGTCGCGTGGGAAGAAATACGCTTTTCGCGCACGCATACCCACGACTTTACCCGTATCGCAGTGCTCACCAGCAGTCAATGGGTGACATGGAGCGCTTGGCTATCACAACTTTTCGTGCAGGCTGATGTACGTGTATTTGAAGAAGAGACTGCGGCACGAGCGTGGCTTGCTGAAACCGTGAGTACTCAGTAACACCGAGTATTATTCAATGATGGCGCGCTAATGCCCAGGCAACATGTTCGCGTACTAAAGCGGAGGAATCACTTTCGCGCGCATGCAAGGCACGAATAACATCGTCACACGTGGGCGCATTGCCCAGCGCCACCGCGATATTGCGTAACCAGCGCTCATATCCGATGCGTCGAATAGCCGAGCCCGCCATGCGCTCAGAAAACTCGGCTTCGGTCCAGGCAAAAAGTTCGGTCAATGTCGCCTTATCCAGATCATGACGGGGCGCAAAATCAGCTTCGCGTGTCAATGGCGAAAAACGGTTCCACGGACAAGCCAGCTGGCAATCGTCGCACCCATAAATACGATTACCCAGGCCTTCTCGCAACGGCTCTGGAATGCTGTTTTTTAGCTCGATGGTCAGGTAGGAAATACACCGCCGCGCATCCAATTGATATGGCGCGACGATAGCTTCAGTCGGGCAGCTATCAATACAGGCCGTACAACTGCCGCAGTGATCTGTTACCGGTGTATCGGGGGGGAGCGGCAATTCACTATAAATCTCCCCCAGAAAAAAATACGACCCCACGTCGCGGTCCAGCAGCAAGGTGTGCTTGCCGCGCCAACCCAAGCCGCTTTGTTTTGCCAGCTGCACCTCCATTACCGGCGCGGAATCAGTAAATACGCGATGCGCAAACTCGCCTAATGCATCTGTCATGCGACCCGCCAACACTTGCAAGCGTGTGCGCATCACCTTGTGGTAATCGCGCCCCAGAGCGTATCGAGAGATATAAGCACGCTGCGTATCCGCCAAAATTTCTTCTGCATCGGCGCTGGCCGTGCGGTAATTCATACGCACCGTAATAATGCTTTGTGTACCCGGCACAAGCGCGGCAGGCAGGGCCCGTTTAGCGCCAACTTCTGAGACGTGCGCCGCCATATAATCCATCTCACCGTGGAATCCGGCGGCAAGCCAGGCAGCCAGCTGAGCAGGCGCATCGCCCGTCTCGGCACGAGCAAAGCCAATGGCATCAAAGCCTAATTCGCGGCCCCAGCGCCGTATGTTTTCTTTTACCGTGTGCCACTGATCATGCATGATGCGCATCATACTTTAGCAAACCCGTTTTACTTGTGCGATGAAGCGGCCACCCTGGGCTTCGGCGCACAATTTGCAAACACCCGGG
Source organism: Rugosibacter sp. (assembly GCA_036569545.1). Taxonomy (GTDB): domain Bacteria; phylum Pseudomonadota; class Gammaproteobacteria; order Burkholderiales; family Rhodocyclaceae; genus Rugosibacter. The sequence goes on from DATCQI010000109.1 coordinate 6,876, forward strand.
GCCTTGTCCCTGGCCTCGTGATTTGGCTGCACGGTGATCTTGGCGCAGGCAAAACCACGTTCGTGCGCGGACTGTTGCGCGCCTTGGGTGAAACCGGCCCGGTCAAAAGCCCGACGTATACACTGCTTGAAGTTCATGCTGTTTCTGGATTAAACTTATATCACTTTGATTTTTATCGCCTCAATCAGCCGGAAGAATATCTCGATGCAGGCTTGGATGAATATTTTTCAGGGACCGGGGTTTGTCTGGTCGAATGGCCAGAGCAGGCCGCGCCGTACCTTCCGCCCGCAGATATCCACATTGAACTGCGTGTGGTCACTGCGCCAGAATCTCCGCCCGATTCACTCATCACGCACCGTCAAGCGTTTTGTCGTGCCACCAGCGCACGCGGCTGCTCATGCCTGACCAACGCGCTGATAACTTACCCCGGCGTCACCATCCCAGGCGTCGCGAGCTCCTCAAATTTGCTGCCGCCAGTCTAACGCTGTGGGTAACAAAAGTCGGCGCTGGTGGCACGGCGATAACCAGTATTCTGGCGGTGCGTGTTTGGCCTGCGGCAGACTACACGCGGGTTACGCTAGAGCATAACCAGCCGATTGAATTTACCTCTCTGCTAGTGAAAGATCCTGATCGCTTAGTCGTCGATCTCGAAGGGGTTGAATTCAATTCTGTCTTGCAATCCCTGCCATCAAAAATTCTCGACAGAGATCCGTACATCAAACTCATTCGCGCTGGTCGCAATCGGCCAGGGGTTGTACGATTGGTAATTGAGCTAAAGGCCGAAGTCAAGCCGCAGATATTTTCATTGCAGCCCGTCGGCGAATATGGTTATCGCCTGGTGCTTGATCTTTATCCTGCGCAGCCAATTGACCCTTTAATGGCATTGCTCGATAAAACGAAAACGTTGCCAGCCCCCGCTGAACCCGCCGCGGAAAAACCTGAAACCAAGTCCGAAATAAAGCCAGCACAACAAGCAGGCAATGCAACCGCACCGGAAGTCTCACGGCTGATAACCATCATGCTCGATCCCGGGCATGGCGGTGAAGACCCTGGCGCGATTGGCCAAGGGGGCAGCCATGAAAAAAATGTCACCCTGGCTCTCGCCAAACGGTTAAAAGAAAAAATTGATGCCGTGCCTAACATGCGTGCCGTACTCACCCGCGATGGTGACTTTTTCATTCCACTGAATCAGCGTGTGGAAAAAGCACGGCGCATTCGGGCAGATCTTTTCGTTTCTGTGCATGCCGATTCTTTCGTTAAACCGACTGCGCGTGGCTCGAGCGTTTTTATTCTGTCCGAAAATGGCGCCAGCAGCTCGGCGGCACGTTGGCTGGCAAAAAAAGAAAATGACGCTGACCTGATCGGCGGCGTCAATATCCGCGCCAAAGACCCCTACCTTGCGCGTACTTTGCTCGATTTATCGCAAACTGCCACGAACAACGATAGCCTGAAACTCGGCCAAGCCGTGCTGGGCGAATTGCGCCATATCAACACACTGCATAAAGGGCAGGTTGAACAAGCCGGATTTGCTGTGCTCAAAGCCCCGGACATTCCCTCCATCCTGATTGAAACGGCCTTTATTTCCAACCCGGAAGAAGAAAAGCGGCTTAACGACGAAAGCTATCAAGACCGTATGGCTACCGCGATTCTGCAAGGCTTGCAGCGTTATTTTTCTAAAAATCCGCCCTTGGCAAAATCAAAGCTCGCGTTGCTCGACTGATCCTCTTTTGCCGCATCAATCCCCGCGCACTTCTGCAGCGATTTCATACGAGCGACGCCGTGCGGCGTGATCAAAAATCTGGCAGGTGATAATAAGTTCATCCGCCCCTGTACGCTCAACAAATTTCGTCATGGCGGCGCGCACTGACGATGGTGAACCGATAGCCGAACACGAAAGCGCTTCTTCTAGCATCGCTCGTTCAGAGGGGGCGAGTGTGCCGAGAAAATTATCCACCGGTGGCTGTAGCGTAGTCGGGCGGCCACGGCGCAAATTCAGAATCATCTGCTGCATGGAACTAGCCAAAAAATGCCCCTGGACATCAGTTTCTGCGGCAAAGACGCTAAATCCCAGCATGACATACGGCTTATCCAGCTGCGCCGACGGGCGAAACTGCGTGCGATAAATGCGGATGGCTTCTTGCATCTGCGCTGGGGCAAAATGTGAGGCAAATGAAAACGGCAAACCCAACGCAGCCGCGAGCGAGGCACCAAACAAACTCGAGCCAAGAATCCACACCGGAATAGCCAAATCCTCACCGGGGATCGCACGGATAGACTGTCCCGGTTGCGCCGGCGCAAAATAAGCCATTAACTCCATCACGTCGCGCGGGAACTGATTTTCATCCGCCGTCAGATTGCGCCTGAGTGCCCGTGCTGTAACTTGATCAGAACCCGGCGCACGACCTAACCCGAGATCAATGCGGCCAGGAAACAAGGTCTCCAAAGTTCCAAATTGCTCGGCGATTACCAGGGGTGAATGATTAGGCAGCATGATGCCGCCCGCCCCCACACGGATGCTGCTGGTACCTGCTGCAACATGCCCAATCACGATAGAAGTTGCCGCACTGGCAATACCGGGAATACCATGATGTTCAGCCAGCCAGTAGCGGTAATAGCCAAGCCGCTCGGCATGCTGCGCCAGATCCAGCGTGTTAGCTAAAGATTGCGCCACTGTGCCGCCGCTCATAATGGGCGAGAGATCGAGTACTGAAAAAGGAATCATTGTCTGCTTTCGATAAGGTTATTGCGACATATTGCGCACCATAGTTGCCCAGTTTAGTAGCAAGTAAAGTCAAAACAGGGCGATAAGCGCTATCGGCTTGATATAATCGACGTTTTCCTGTTGCTCTCTTCTCGCTCATGCTGGTTTTTCGCGGAGTCCCCACCCTGGCGACAACGTCGACGGTGCTTACCATTGGTAATTTTGATGGCGTTCATCGTGGACATCGTGCCTTGCTTAGCCGCTTGATTGCGAAGGCACGCGAATGCGCGTTACCCGCGACCGTGCTGACGTTTGACCCCCATCCGCGCGAGTTTCTTAATCCTGAACAAGCCCCGGCGCGGTTGTCCAACTTCCGTGAAAAAATGACCCTGCTGGCTGAATGCGGTATTGATCGCGTGCACGTTTGCCATTTTAACGCCGCGCTGGCGGAAATCACGGCAGAGGAGTTCATTGAAACCATTCTAGTCAAGGGCTTAGCCGTACGACACCTGATTATTGGGGATGATTTTTGCTTTGGCAAAGGCCGCAAGGGTAATTTCGCGATGTTCCAGCAAGCCGGCGTTGCTCACCGCTTTGGCATCGAAGCCATGCACACCGTAACGCAAGATCATCTGCGTATATCCAGCTCCGCCGTACGGGATGCGCTGGCTGCGGGAAATATCGAACAAGCGCGCGCCCTGCTCGGGCGATCTTATGTAATGACCGGGCGCGTCATGCACGGGGAAAAAATCGGGCGAACCTTGGGCTTCCCCACACTCAACTTGCATATCAAACATACGCGGCTGCCCCTGACAGGCGTTTTTGCCGTAACAGTGTCCGGTATTGACACTCGCCCCCTGCCGGGAGTTGCCAACATCGGTGTCCGGCCTACCTTGGGTGAGGGCCTTAAGCCCGTGCTGGAAGTACATTTGCTGAATTTTGATAATGACGTCTATGGCAAACATGTCTCGGTAGACTTTTTGCACAAGATCCGCGATGAACAAAGATTCGCTTCACTCGACGCACTCAAAGCTCAAATCACCCGCGACACCGTTGCTGCACGGATTTATTTCGCAGCTGTTTCAATGACCCACAATACCCATGGCTGACTATCGCAAAACCCTCAACATGCCCGATACGCCCTTCCCGATGCGGGGCGATTTAGCCAAGCGCGAACCGGGCTGGATAGAGGCGTGGCAAACGCAAAAGCTCTACAGCAAAATTCGCGCGGCGGCCAAAGGGCGGCCACGCTTTGTGCTGCACGATGGCCCGCCGTATGCCAATGGCGATATTCATCTCGGTCACGCGGTGAATAAGCTGCTCAAAGACATTATCGTGCGCTCGAAAACTCTGGCCGGGTTTGATGCGCCCTACGTGCCGGGTTGGGATTGTCATGGCCTGCCGATTGAACACAAGATTGAAGTGTTGCATGGCAAAAATCTGCCCGCCGACAAAGTACGCGAGCTGTGCCGTGCGTTTGCCGCAGAGCAAGTCGAGATTCAGAAAAAAGGGTTCATTCGCTTGGGTGTGCTGGGTGATTGGGACAACCCGTATCTGACCATGGACTTTGCCAACGAAGCCGGCGAGATTCGCGCGTTAGCAGAGATTGTGAAGCAGGGTTGGGTATTCAAGGGTTTGAAGCCGGTGAATTGGTGTTTCGATTGTGGCTCGGCCTTGGCGGAAGCGGAAGTTGAATATCTTGACAAGCCAAGCCCCGCGATTGATGTGGGTTTTGTTTGCGCCGAACAGGAAAAGCTCGCTGCAGCATTCAAACTCGCCGTCCTGCCAGCGCCGACTTTTGCTGTTATCTGGACGACCACGCCATGGACGATCCCCGCGAATCAGGCCTTCAATGTGCATCCTGACCTCGAATATGCTCTGGTTGAAACCTCGCGCGGTGTGCTGCTGCTGGCAAGCGAGTTGATGACAAGCTGCCTCTCCCGCTATGCCTTGACGGGTGAAGTGCTGGCGACGACGATGGGTAGCGCATTAGCGGGCATCCATTTTCGTCATCCGTTTTATGAGCGCAGCGGCCCGGTGATTCCTGCCGATTATGTGGGTGTGGACACAGGCACGGGGATCGTGCACGCGGCCCCAGCCTATGGCGTGGAAGATTTTGTCTCCTGCATGAACCACGGCTTTAGCTTTGACGACATCCTGAATCCCGTGCAAGGCAATGGCGTGTATGCGGTCGATCTGCCATTCTTCGGGGGTCTGCACATCTGGAAAGCGAACCCAAAAATCGTCGAGAAACTCACTGAAGTGGGTGCCCTGTTCTCGCACGAAAAAATCAATCACAGCTATATGCACTGCTGGCGGCATCGCACGCCGATTATTTATCGCGCGGCACCACAGTGGTTCGTGGGCATGGATGTGCGCCCGAAAGGTGCAAGCCTGCGTGAGATTGCGCTAAAAGGCATCGATGAAACGGCCTTCTACCCAAGCTGGGGGCAGGCACGCCTGCGCGCGATGATTGCCGGGCGGCCTGACTGGTGCATCTCACGCCAGCGCAACTGGGGCGTGCCGATTCCCTTCTTCATCCACAAAGCGACGGGCGAGCTACATCCGCGCACCGTGGAACTGATGGAAGAAGTCGCCAGCCGTGTAGAAAAAGAAGGCATCGAAGCCTGGTTCAAATTGCCAGCGGCTGAACTGCTCGGCGAAGAAGCCGAGCAGTACCAAAAAATCAGCGACACGCTAGACGTATGGTTTGATTCTGGCACCACACACTGGCACGTGCTGCGCGGCTCGCATGCCGACGCGGCAAGCAACACCGGACGCTGGGCGGACATGTATCTGGAAGGCTCGGACCAGCATCGCGGCTGGTTTCACTCGTCGCTCTTGACCGGCTGCGCCATCGATGGCCAACCACCATATCAAAGCCTGCTCACCCACGGTTTTACCGTTGATGCGCAAGGCCGAAAAATGAGCAAATCGCTGGGCAACGGCGTTGAGCCGCAGGAAGTGGGGAATAAGCTCGGTATAGAAATATTGCGCCTGTGGCTGGCGGCGACAGATTACTCGGGCGAACTTTCCATTTCCAAGGAAATTCTTGACCGCGTGGTAGAAGTGTATCGGCGCCTGCGCAACACGCTGCGCTTTTTGCTTGCCAACACAGCAGATTTCGATGTTCGAAAAGACATGCTGCCGCCAGAGGACTGGCTGGAAATTGATCGTTACGCATTGGCGCTCACTCACCAATTGCATGAACAGTGCACCACGAGTTATGCGCGTTTTGAGTTCCACCCTATCGTGCAGGCGTTACAAAATTTCTGTGTCGAAGATCTGGGTGCGTTCTACCTCGATATCTTGAAAGACCGGTTATACACCACCGCAGCCAACTCACCCGCACGGCGCGCAGCGCAAAGCGCGCTATGGCATATTTTGCAATCCATCACTCGCCTGATGGCACCGATTCTGGCCTTTACCGCTGAAGAAATCTGGCAGATTACCGGGGACAGCGAGAGCGTGATGCTCACCACGTGGCATGTGTTGCCGGCCCTGCCTGAAAAGTCGGCGCTGGCAACACGGTGGCAAACCGTGCGCGATGTAAAAAGCGATGTCTCTGGCGCGCTCGAAGAACTGCGCACTGCAGGCAAAATCGGCTCATCGCTGCAAGCGGAAGTGGAAATTCACGCCAGTGGCGCGCAGTACGATTTACTGGCCGGCTTTGGCGACGATCTGCGTTTTATCATGATGTGTTCAAAAACCACGCTGGTGCAGGCAAGTGATGGTGAAGTTACCAGCATCATCACCACACCAAGCCGCCATGCCAAATGCGTCCGCTGCTGGCACTGGCGCGCTGATGTCGGCCACCACGATCATGCAGCAGAACATCCGGAACTCTGCGGGCGCTGCGCTGCCAATCTGTTTGGTGCGGGTGAGGCACGCCATTTTGCGTAACCCCCTCCCGTTGAACACCACCCATTTCGTCATGGCGCGCTGGCTTGGCTTGTCAGCAGGTGTCACTGCGCTGGATCAGATCAGTAAACTCTGGATGCTGGCGCACTTTCATCTCATGGAAAGTTTGGCTGTCACACCGTTTTTCAATCTGTTCCTTGTGTTTAACCCCGGCGCGTCATTTAGTTTTCTTGCCGATGCGGGCGGCTGGCAAAAATGGTTTTTCATCGCCCTGGCACTCGGTGTTTCGCTTTGGCTGCTCACGCTGTTGCGCCAACATGCACACGAACGTTTATTACCTACCGCACTCTCACTCATATTAGGCGGCGCGATAGGCAATGTCATCGATCGCCTGCGTCTGGATGCGGTGGTTGATTTTCTTGATTTTCATCTTGCCGGACACCACTTTCCTGCGTTCAATGTAGCAGATTCGGCCATTAGCATCGGCGTGGCATTAATGCTGATTCATCAATTTTTCTGCTCTGCAAAATCCCATGACTGAACACGTTCAACCGGATAGCCTGGTTACACTGAATTACCGCGTTGCATCGACCGAAGGCGAAGAATGGATCAGCACGTTTGGCTTTTCTCCTGCCGTCATCCAGCTCGGCTGTGGCGAGCTGGCGCCACCTTTCGAAGCCTGCCTGATCGGGCAATCTGTGGGTGCGCGGCGCGAAGTGGTGCTCACGCCCGAAGAAACCTTTGGCTTGCGTCAAGCCGAATTAGTGCGCCGTGTCGCGCGCACCTCGCTGCCGGCTTCAGCCGATATTGAAATCAATGCCCGCGCCGAACTTGGCTCGCCATCCGGGCAAACGCTTTCTGGCATCATTCGTGACATTGATCGCGAGAGTGTCCTCATTGACTTCAATCACCCTCTCGCCGGAAAATCCATCCGTTTTGAAGCGGAAATTATTGGAGTGCTCTGATGCAAACCATACTGCTTGCCAACCCCCGTGGTTTTTGCGCCGGCGTTGAACGTGCCATTGCCATCGTGGAACAAGCGCTGAAAAAATTCGGCGCACCCATTTACGTGCGGCACGAAGTCGTGCACAACCGTTTTGTGGTCGATGATTTAAAAGCCAAAGGCGCGATTTTTATCGAAAACCTGGCGGATGTTCCCGCTGGTGCCACGCTGATTTTCAGCGCTCATGGCGTCTCGCAAGCCGTGCGCGAAGAAGCCGCTGCGCGGGGTTTCAAGCTGTTCGATGCTACCTGTCCGCTGGTCACCAAAGTGCATCTTGAAGTGGCTCGCCTGGCCAGGCAAGGCTTTGAAATTGTGATGATCGGCCACAAGGGGCATCCTGAAGTAGAAGGCACCATGGGCCAGGCGACAGGCAACATGTTCCTAGTTGAAAACATCGCCGATGTCGCCCAACTGGCACAAAAACTCGGTGCTGGCAGAACGCCGTCTACGCCGAAGCTCGCCTATGTCACACAGACCACACTCTCGGTGGATGACACGCAAGCCATCGTCAATGAACTTAAAAAATACTTTCCCGCAATCATCGGCCCGAAAAAAGACGACATTTGCTACGCCACGCAAAACCGCCAAGATGCCGTTAAAGCCATGACTAACCGGATTGATGTCATGATCGTCGTGGGTTCAAAAAACAGCTCCAACTCCAACCGCCTGCGCGAAGTAGCAGAAACCGAAGGCATTCCTGCCTATCTGGTCGATAATGCTGAACACATTGATCCGGCATGGTTGATAGACAAAAAAAATGTGGGCGTAACGGCAGGTGCTTCAGCACCTGAACTGCTGGTTAGTGGCGTCGTCGAACGGCTGCAAGCCTTGGGCGCCGGTCAGGTGAAGTTACTTGAGGGTGTTGTTGAAAGTATTAATTTTGCTTTGCCAAAAGAACTCGTTGGGCAATGACTAGGCAATAAGCGGGCAATAAGCGGGCAATAAGCGGGCAATAAGCGGGCAATGCGCCGCCTAGCCAGATAAAGAAAGATACTCAGGGCATGGTAACGGGCTCAAACCGCACGGTAATATCCAATGTACTATTCACAGAATGCCCCTTTTGTTCTGCAGGATGAAGTCGCGCTTGCGCCAAGCTGCTTTTTAGCTCATTCATTAAATCAAGCGGTACCGGATCGTGTTCCACGACCTCAACAGCACCAACGGTTCCGATGGACGATACATGCAGCCGAAAGTGAATTCTGCCGCTTAAAGTGACTGGTATACCACGTAAGCCATCGAGATCGGGTTCAACGATAAAGCGCGCAGGGATAACTTCGCTTACCTCCAGACTTTCCCTTTGCCGGGGTAGAGGCGTGGCATCAGTGGGTGCGACAGGCTTAGGTATTGGCTCTGGCGCCAATGCTTGCCTTGCAGTCGCAGGCCGCTGTATCTCCACGCGAAAATCCGGCGTCGACTTCACCGTACCATCAAAAGGATGTATCAGTGGTGACGCACTTAGGCCAACAATAAGACTTACATGCAGCAACACAGAAGCGATGAACGCATATCCAAGCCAGTGTTGCCTTGCAGAGCGGGTATGCTGTAAGTTATTCATGCTGATTTTCAGATTTTTTGCAATATACCCCGTCGCTCGCGATATTAAGACGGAAACCTGACCGTTCAGTAGCAAATTTTTGCCGCTGGTCGGATTCTTGTTGATTCTACAGAATCCCGACACTATGCTTGACTCACCAAAAAGGGGATTCGAGGAATAAACAGTGAGATTCACCGCCAAAAAAGGATTTTCTCTGATCGAGCTGCTGGTCGTCGTGGCCATCATAGGCGTGCTGAGTGCTATCGCCATTCCTTCTTACAACCAGTACCTGATCAAAACCAACCAGGCAGCCGCCAAGGCTTTTCTGCTGGAAGTTGCCAGTCG
>DATCQI010000110.1:0-10202 GCA_036569545.1 Rugosibacter sp.
GACGGATACCTACACAGGCACGGGCATCCCGATCAAACTCTCGCGCACACCGGGAAAAATCACCAGTGCATCGCCTGCGTTTGGTGAACACACTAGAAAAATTCTAGGAGCGCATGGGTATGCTGCGAATGAAATACAGACTCTGTTGGATGAGGGCGTGGTGATTGCTGCACCGACGATTTAAATAACATAAATTTTTAACGAGGGAAAATAATGGATCTTGATCTGGCAGGAAAATCAGTCGTGGTTACCGGCGGCGCGTCGAACATTGGTCGCGGCATTGTGCTGGCTTATGCCCTTGAGGGTGCGAATATCACCATTGGTGATATTGATAAGCAACAAGCCGAAAAAGTCGCTGTGCTGGCGCGCACGCGAGGTGCAAAAAGCGTGCAGGTGATTCCTACCGATGTGACGAATCTGGAACAAGTCAAAGCCATGTTTTCCGCAGCCGTCAGCAAGTTTGGCAGGGTGGATGTACTGGTGAATAATGTCGGCTGGGATAAGCTCATGTTTTTCACGCAAACAACGCCTGAGCTATGGGAAAAGATTGTGCGCATTAACTACATGGGTGTACTCAACTGCACGCACACAGCGCTTGGGTTGATGATTCCGCAGCAATCCGGCGTCATCATTTCGATCAGCTCGGATGCCAGCCGCCAAGGAGAATCGAAAGAGGCGGTGTATGGCGGGGTTAAAGCCGCGATTAACAGTTTCATGAAAACCATTGCCAAAGAAAATGGACGCTACGGCATCCGCTGCAATGTGGTTTGCCCTGGAGTCACCATTCCAGAAGCAGCGGAAGATGTGGGCGGCACCAGCATGTGGACCGACCCTGCCGGCATGTTCACCCCCGAGCAGCTGGAAAAAGTAGCCAATGCCTTGCCTTTGAAAAAAGTAGGACGGCCAATCGATGTGGCCAATGCCGTGGTGTTTTTGTCGTCCAGCGCCGCTGGCCATGTTACGGGGCAGGTGCTGTCAGTATCTGGCGGCTACAGCATGATTGGGTAGCTAAGGCCCGAATTTGGGTAATAAAAGTGAATGCTGACGTGGGTCGCTTTTACCGCGACGCAAGCCAGCATTTTCATAACACCCCACCATCAAACCTGAAAAGACTTGAAATATTGCTGCGCTGCGGCAATATTGTTTGCCAGTATCTTTTTGAAGGCATTGGTGATGTGGTAATGGTCGGTTGGTTTTCCTTCAATAATTCTTTTATAAAAAACACCGACCTCTTCTGTCGCCTTGACAGCACTGTTTACTACGGTCTCATTTAACTCAATAGTTTGGGTGATGACTTCTTGAGTTTTGGCTTGTACTTCATCAATGGGTAACATGGCATGCTCCTTTAGGAAATGTTGCGATGCACCAATTTCTCACATCTTGGCTGTAATGTCAACATTAATTCGGCCTAAAAATCGCCCGCAGGCGACCCCAAGATAATGCAAAGCAGGCATAGCGCCGGCGCTGATGAGATGGCACTAAGCGACAGGCAGAAGGTTGCGGGAAGTGCGCGAGTGTCAGTGCCGAATGCGTCCCTCTCAACTCCTGCCACGGGATTTTGTGTGTCGCTTGGTTGTTTCCCCACCGGTATATAATCCCGGCCTGCTTCCGAGGAGCGCTGCAAGGTCGGGCTGTATGGCTCAAACCCTAGGCTCGGAACTTGTTTTCAACGGCGCTCACCTACCCTAGAAATTTTCTGCCGGGGTCACGCGTGAGCCGAACAGCTGCATTGCAACATCGTTCCCCGCCCCGGTCATGAATTGGAGAAACCCGTGACCGCTAGCCACCGCCTGCAACCCGACCGTAGCAACGAATTGCGTGACTTGCTCGCGCAGCACATCCTTACTCTCGATGGCGCCATGGGTACTATGGTGCAGCAGCATGGCCTGCAGGAAGCGGACTATCGCGGCACGCGGTTTGTCGCGCATGCGAAAGACTTGAAAGGCAATAACGATTTGCTGTGTTTGACACGGCCCGAGGTGATTCGTGGCATCCACACAGCGTATCTGGAAGCCGGGGCAGATATTCTTGAGACCAACAGCTTTAATGCCACGCGTGTGTCGCAAGCGGAATATGGTTTGGCGGATGTTGCGTTTGAGCTCAATGTGGCCGCAGCGCGGCTGGCGCGTCTTGCGGCGGATCAGTTTTCCACGCGGGATAAACCACGTTTTGTGGCCGGGGTGTTAGGGCCCACTTCGCGCACAGCGTCGTTATCGCCGGATGTTAATGATCCTGGTGCGCGTAATGTCACGTTCGATGCACTGGTTGCCGATTACATCGAATCCGCGCGCGGCTTAACGCACGGTGGGGCGGATATTCTGCTGGTCGAAACGATTTTCGATACGTTGAATGCCAAAGCCGCGCTGTTCGCCATTGAAAAGTTTTTCGACGAAGCAGGCCGCCGCTGGCCGGTAATGATTTCCGGCACCATTACCGATGCTTCCGGCCGTACGCTCTCGGGCCAGACGGCTGAGGCATTCTGGAATTCGCTGCGCCATGTCAAGCCGCTGTCGTTCGGCCTTAACTGCGCTCTGGGCGCCAAGGAGTTGCGCCAGTATGTGGCCGAGATTTCGCGCTTGTGTGATTGTTTTGTTTCCGCGCACCCCAATGCCGGTTTGCCGAATGCGTTTGGGGGTTACGATGAAACGCCAGAAATGCTGGCTGAAGAAATCCGCGAATGGGGCGAAGCCGGCATCATCAATATCGCCGGTGGTTGTTGCGGCACCACGCCGACGCATATCCGCGCGATTGCCGAGGCACTGAAAAATACTCCACCCCGCCGTCCCGCCAGGGCCGACTTTTCGTTGCGATTAAGCGGTCTTGAGCCATTCGCCATCAATGACGACAGCCTGTTCGTGAACGTGGGTGAGCGCACCAATGTCACGGGCTCCAAAGCGTTCGCGCGCATGATTCTCGATAGCCGCTTTGATGATGCGCTAGCAGTCGCGCGCAGCCAAGTTGAGAATGGCGCGCAGGTTATTGATATCAACATGGATGAAGCGATGCTGGATTCGCAGGCCGCGATGGTGAAGTTCCTTCATCTCGTGGGCTCCGAGCCGGATATCTGCAAAGTGCCGATCATGCTTGATTCTTCCAAGTGGGACGTGATCGAAGCGGGCTTGAAATGCATTCAGGGCAAGGGCATTGTTAATTCCATCTCGATGAAGGAAGGCGAGGCTAAATTTCTCGACCAGGCACGCCTGGCGCGACGCTATGGCGCGGCGGTGATCGTGATGGCGTTTGACGAACAAGGCCAGGCGGATACCTTTGAGCGCAAAATCGGGATCTGTAAACGCGCATATGACTTGCTGGTCGCTGATGGCTTTCCGGCTGAAGACATCATCTTCGATGCCAATATTTTTGCTATCGCCACCGGCATTCCTGAGCACGATAACTACGCAGTGGATTTCATTAACGCAGTGCGCTGGATCAAGGAAAATCTGCCGCATGCACGTACTTCCGGTGGCGTTTCCAATGTGTCATTTTCGTTCCGTGGTAACGACTCTGTGCGCGAAGCCATTCACACGGTGTTTCTTTATCATGCGGTCAAAGCCGGATTCACGATGGGTATTGTCAACGCCGGACAACTGGGCGTGTATGACGATCTTGACCCCGTACTGCGTGAAAAAGTGGAAGATGTGGTGCTCAACCGTCAAGCGGCGGATGGACGCAATCCGGGCGAAACGCTGGTGGAGTTTGCCACTACGATCAAAGGCCAGGCGAGGGAACAAGTGGTTGATCTGGCCTGGCGCGATGCGTCGGTGGAAAAACGGCTGGAACATGCCATGGTCAGAGGCATCACCGACTTTGTAGTGGCCGATACGGAAGAGTGCCGCGCCACGCTGATGGGTGAAGGAAAGCCCCCACTTGCGGTGATCGAAGGGCCGCTCATGGCGGGCATGAATGTGGTGGGCGATCTATTTGGCGCGGGCAAGATGTTTTTGCCGCAGGTGGTGAAATCCGCCCGCGTGATGAAGCTCGCGGTGGCCCATTTGCTGCCGTATATCGAAGCGGAAAAAAAGCGCACGGGTTCCACCAGCAAAGGCAAAATCATCATGGCGACTGTCAAGGGCGATGTCCATGACATTGGCAAAAACATCGTCGGCGTGGTGCTCGGCTGCAATGGCTACGATGTGGTCGATCTGGGCGTGATGGTGCCGGTAAGCAAAATTCTTGAAGCAGCGAAAGAGCACGGCGCTCAGGCGATTGGGCTGTCTGGCTTGATTACGCCATCGCTCGAAGAAATGGCGAATATTGCCAGCGAGATGCAGCGTCAGGGTTTTGGTGGCGAGGAGGGCAGTGGTCCGATGCCGCTGTTGATCGGCGGCGCCACGACCTCGCGCACCCATACCGCGATAAAAATTGCGCCGAATTACGCCGGCCCGGTGGTGTATGTGCCGGATGCTTCGCGTGCGGTGGGCGTGGTCACGCAACTGCTGTCGATTGATATGCGCCAGGATTTTGTGAATAGCGTGGCTGCGGATTACGAAAAAGTGCGCACTCAGCACGCTGCGAAAAAAGGTGTGCCGCTGGTGTCTCTTGCGGTAGCGCGGGCTAATCACGCCAAGCTTGACTATGCACCCGTCAAGCCGCGCCAGCTGGGTGTCACGGTGTTGCGTGATCTTGATTTGGCGAGGCTGGCCGAATACATCGATTGGGGTCCGTTTTTTCAGACGTGGGATCTGGCCGGTTCCTTCCCGCAGATACTGGATGATGCGCTGGTAGGTGAAGCGGCGCGCAATGTGTATCACGATGCGCAGGCCATGCTCGGACAGTTGATTGCAGAAAAATGGATCGGCGCGAATGCGGTATTCGGCCTTTTCCCGGCGAACGCGATAGACGACGACATTGTGTTTTACAAGGATGAATCGCGCACTACGCCGCTGATGACTTGGCACGGATTGCGTCAGCAGCAGGAGCGGCCAGCGGGCAAGCCATATCAGTGTTTATCTGATTTTGTTGCACCCAAGTCGTCACCAAAACCCGGCGTTGATGAGACGGCGAATTTACAGAACACAGCTGATTACGCCGGTGCGTTTGCGGTAAGCGCAGGCATCGGCATCGAGAAAAAGCTCGCTGAATTCGCAGCGCAGCACGATGATTACCATAGCATCATATTGAAGTCACTCGCAGATCGCTTGGCCGAAGCGGCGGCTGAATGGTTGCATGAAGAAGTGCGCAAAAATCACTGGGGTTACGCCGAAGATGAAGCGCTTACGACAGAAGATTTAATTGCCGAAAAATATCGCGGCATTCGCCCGGCACCCGGCTATCCGGCGTGCCCCGACCACACCGTGAAAGCGGCATTGTTCCAGCTGCTGGATGCCCCGGCCAATGCGGATATGGAGTTAACCGAGAACTTCGCCATGACGCCAGCCGCTTCAGTTGCCGGGTTTTATCTCGCGCATCCCGCTGCGAAATATTTTGCCGTCAGCAAAATTGGCCGTGACCAACTGCAAGACTGGGCACAGCGCAGTGGCATGTCAGTGAGCGACGCTGAACGGTGGTTGTCTCCTTTGCTTTAAAAGCTGCGGCCTTGGCCGCCTAGTCAGCCACTGTCAGCAGTAAATCTTTCGGGTTAACCGATTGCCCTTTTTTCGCAAACACGTCGACAATCATCATGTCGCGTTCAGCGCGCATAACCGATTCCATCTTCATCGCTTCAATTGAAACCAGCGGGTCGCCGCGTTTTACTTTCTGGCCGGATTTGACGGATACGGTGACAATGGTTCCCGGCATTGGCGCGCCAATATGCGCGGGATTGCCAACATCCGCCTTGGGTCGCTCGCGCCGGGTTTGCGCTTGGGTTACGCCCGTTTTTTCAATGCGTACCAGACGTGGCTGGCCGTTGAGTTCGAAAAAGAGTTTTTTGGCATCACCTTCATCGTCCGTGATGTCAGCGCTCCCCTGTAGCCGAATGACCAGGGTCTTACCCGCATCAATGGCCACAGAAACTTCCTCTCCTTCTGCCATACCATTGAAAAATACCGGCGTAGGCAGTTGGCTGACATCGCCATATTTACTGTGGTGTGCGCAAAATTCGGTGAATACCTTGGGATACATCAGCCACGAGGCGAGATCCTGATCGCTGAGCTGGCGACCCACGGTTTTCTCGGCGCCGAGGCGTTCGGTGTCAAGATCAACGGGGGGCAACCCTTTGCCTGGTCGCTCCGTCATTGGTTGCTTGCCTTGCAGAATCTTGTCTGACAGCGTTGCTGGAAAGCCTTCCGGTGGCCGCCCCAGTTCGCCCTTGAAGAGCGAGACAACCG
Source organism: Rugosibacter sp. (assembly GCA_036569545.1). GTDB lineage: Bacteria > Pseudomonadota > Gammaproteobacteria > Burkholderiales > Rhodocyclaceae > Rugosibacter. The sequence continues at coordinate 6,270 of DATCQI010000110.1, forward strand.
ATTCAGGGAAGGCGACTTCCCGCGCGGGATCAGTGACATCATCGGGGCTGAGATCATTGGCCACCATGAATAGCGCCATATCGCCAACCACTTTGGAAGTGGGCGTGACTTTAACGATATCGCCGAAGAGCCGATTGACATCCGCGTAGGCGCGCGAGACTTCCGGCCAGCGATGTTCCAGGCCCATGGCACGGGCTTGTTCGCGCAAGTTGGTGTATTGGCCACCGGGCATTTCATGGTGATAAACATCTGACGTGCCGGAGCGGATATCTGCCTCGAAGGGTGCATAAAACCGCCGCACGCCTTCCCAGTAATTCGAAATCGCTCGCATGGCATCGGTATCGACTTCGGGTGCCCGATCACTGCCCGCGAGGGCATCGGCAATCGAGGTCAGATTCGGTTGCGAAGTTAAACCTGAGAGGGCATCCAGCGCCCCATCCACTGCATCAACACCGGCTTCCACTGCAGCCAGCACCGAGGCTGCGGCAATGCCCGAGGTGTCATGCGTGTGGAAGTGAATAGGCAATCCCGTTTCATCCCGCAGGGCGGCCACCAGTGTGCGAATGGCGCGGGGTCGGCATACGCCGGCCATATCCTTGATACCCAGAATATGTGCTCCGGCTTTTTCCAGTTGCCTGGCCATGGTGACGTAATATTTAAGGTCGAACTTTGCGCGCTTGGGGTCGAAAATATCGCCGGTGTAGCAGATCGCTGCCTCACACACGCCACCGGATTCGATCACGCTATCCATTGCCACGCGCATGTTGTCCACCCAGTTAAGCGAATCGAAGACACGGAAAATATCCACGCCAGATGCGGCTGCCTGGCGAATGAAAAACTGTACGACGTTATCCGGATAATTTGTGTAACCCACGGCATTGGCCGAGCGCAACAGCATTTGAAACGGGATGTTGGGGATGCGTTCACGCAATTTGGCCAACCGATCCCACGGGTCTTCTTTTAGAAAGCGCAAGGCCACATCAAACGTTGCGCCGCCCCAGCATTCCATGGACAGTAACTGCGGCAGCAGATGGGCGTAATGCGGGGCGATATCCAGCATGTCGCGCGTGCGCATGCGTGTGGCAAACAGGGATTGATGCGCGTCGCGCATGCTGGTGTCGGTCAGCATCACTTGCGGGTGAGCGCGTAGCCATTGTGCAAATCCTGCGGGACCCAATTCTTTTAAGCGGTCGCGCGTGCCGGGTGGAATCGCATCCTCAAGTTTCACGCGCGGTTTTATGGCGGGGACTGATGCGTGTTCGGGCTTTTTGCGGCCTGTCATTTCCGGATTGCCGTTGACCACCACATCACCTATGAAACGCAGCAGGCGGGTGGCACGATCACGACGGGCGCTAAAACGGAACAGCTCGGGGGTGTCGTCAATAAAGCGTGTGGTGCACTCGCCCGAACGAAACAGCGGATGACGAATGACATTTTCCAGAAAATGCAGATTGGTTGCCAGGCCACGAATGCGAAACTCGCGCAAGGCACGATCCATCCGCCCAATTGCTTCGGCGGGGGTTTGGCCGCGGGTGGTTACCTTGACCAGAAGGGAGTCAAAGAATGGCGTGATGATGGCGCCGCTATACGCTGTGCCACCATCCAGACGAACGCCAAAACCGGCGGCGCTGCGATAGGCGGTAATCGGGCCATAATCCGGCGTGAAATTATTTTCCGGGTCTTCCGTGGTGATGCGGCATTGCAGGGCATGAGCGAGCAGCCGCACATCCTGCTGCGCAGGCAGGCCCGAGTTTTCTTCACCGATGCGTGCGCCCTGGCTGATGCGAATTTGTGCTTTGACAATATCGATCCCTGTGACCTCTTCGGTGACCGTATGCTCGACCTGGATGCGCGGATTCACCTCAATGAAATAATAACGACCGGATTCGACATTCATCAGAAACTCGACCGTTCCGGCATGGGTATAGCCCACTTTGCGGCACAGCTTCAAGGCGGTTTCGCATAGTTCATTGCGGGTTGCTTCATCAAGGTAAGGCGCTGGCGCACGCTCCACGACTTTCTGGTTACGGCGCTGGACCGAGCAGTCGCGTTCAAACAGATGAATCATCTGGCCATGCATATCACCCAACACTTGTACTTCCACATGGCGGGCATGACGTATGAGTTTTTCCAGGTACATTTCATCGTTGCCAAAAGCTGCCAGCGACTCGCGCCGTCCGGCGGTGACCAATTCATCGAGCGTGGCTTCTGATTCAATGACGCGCATGCCGCGACCGCCCCCACCCCAGCTGGCCTTGAGCATGAGCGGATAGCCAATGTCCTGAGCTAAATGCCGCACCTGGACAGGATCATCCGGCAAGGTGCCGGTGGCAGGAATGACCGGTACACCCGCCGCAATTGCTGCCTCACGCGCCGCGACTTTATTGCCCAGGGTGAGCATGACATCAGACTGCGGGCCGATGAAGGTGATACCTTCACGCGCACAAGCCTCGGCAAAACTCGGATTTTCTGAGAGAAAACCATAGCCTGGATGAATCGCATCCACGTTGGCTTCTTTTGCGATGCGCAGAATATCTTCAATGTCCAGATAAGCTTCGATCGGTTTTTTGCCTTCGCCGACGAGATAGCTTTCATCTGCTTTGAAGCGGTGCAGCGCAAAGCGGTCTTCATTGGCGTAGATGCCCACTGTACGTATGCCTAATTCACTGGCCGCACGCATCACGCGAATAGCGATTTCACTGCGGTTGGCAACCAGCAGGCTACGAATTTTCTTCATGGTCCAATCCAGGGGCAAAGGGCAAAAAAGACGCCCTATGTAAAAAGAATAGTAAAGCAGTGATTGCATTTTACCTACAGGCTGCCTTTGCATAGAATGAGCATGCGACGTGAATGCTTTTTCAATACTATTGAATAGCCTGCATGATCCGCCTATAAATAAATAAAAACTATCGAGGATACTTATTCATCATGACAACCCTGAACCTGTTGGCTTATGTTCCCACGCTGATGCTGCTCTGTCTGGGATTAATGATGTTTGGCTTGGGCTTGTCGCTTACGCTGGCAGACTTTGTTCGCCTCAAGGCACATCCCAAAGCAGTTGTAATTGCGTTATCGCTGCAAATTATTATTCTGCCGCTCGTTTGCTATGCGTTGATTGTCTTTTTTGACCTGAAGCCCATCTATGCCGTTGGCTTGATGCTTTTGGCGGCATCGCCTGGGGGTATTTCTGCCAATCTTTTTAGTCATTTGTTTGGCGGTAATTTGGCGATGAATATTTCGCTTACCGCCATTAATACCGTGCTGTCGATGATTACTTTGCCGCTGATTGCAAATCTGGCCATTGAAATTTTCGTCAAGACAGGGCAGGTGGTCCCTTTGCAGATGAACAAGGTGGTTGAAGTCATTGTGCTGATATTGATACCTGTATCGATTGGCATGCTCGCACGAGTCAGAGCCCCAAGGTTTGCAGCCCGCATGGATAAGCCGATGAAGATATTCAGCGCTTTGCTGCTCCTGGCATTGATGGGACTGACCCTGATGCGCGAGTGGAATGCCCTGTTGCAGTATTTCAGTCATCTGGGTCCTGCGGTGTTGATTTTTAATCTGATCAGTTTGTTTGCCGGTTTTTATGTGAGTCGGCTGTATGGTCTGGATAAACCCATGGCGACGGCCATCAGCTATGAGATTGGCATCCATAACGCGGCCCTGGCCATGTATATCGGCATGAAGGTACTGAACAACCCGGGGCTGGCATTGCCCTCGGCCATTTATTCAGCGAGCATGCTCATTGTGGGAGCAATCTTCGGTTTTCTGGTGCTCGGCCGGGGTGGTAAAGCGGTGGCCAGCGAAGTGCAGTTGCACCGTATTTAATTACACACCCCACACCACGGGTTTTTGTTTTTTCTGCGCCCATTCAATGAGCTCAAGCAGGGGTGTGGCGCGCTGATAAAGGCTGACAAAGGGGCGCTCGCC
>DATCQI010000111.1:0-19631 GCA_036569545.1 Rugosibacter sp.
TCGCCATACGCCATCACACACGTTGGGCTGGCGTGAATGCCGAGCTTGTGCTCTATTGACACGCTATAGACATCATTGCGCGCGCCCAATGTGCCATCTGCTTTCACCAAAAACTTGGGCACCACAAACAGCGAGATGCCTTTGACGCCAGCTGGCGCGTCGGGCGTACGGGCAAGCACGAGATGTATCGTGTTCTCGGCCATGTCGTGATCGCCATAGGTGATAAATATCTTCTGTCCGAACAGCTTGTAGCTGCCATCCCCTTGCGGCACCGCACGCGTGCGCACTGCCGCCAGATCGGACCCGGCTTGGGACTCCGTCAGATTCATGGTGCCTGTCCAGCGGCCGGAAACCATGTGCTGCAGATAGGTCGTTTTTTGTTCTTCGCTGCCATACAGTTCAAGCGCTTCTATGCCGCCCATGGTCAGCATCGGGCACAATGAAAACGCCATATTGGCCGACTGCCACATCTCCTGCACCACCGCAGAAACGACTTTAGGCAAACCCTGACCGCCGAATTCCGGATTACACGACAGCGCATTCCATCCGTTCTCGACAAACTGCGCATAAGCCTCTTTAAACCCCTGGGGCATGGTGACGGCTTTATCAGCCCACCGCGCGCCTTCTTGATCACCGGTGAAATTGAGCGGTGCCAGAACATCCCGGCTAAATTTTCCGGATTCTTCCAGAATGGCCTCGATCACATCGGGCGTTGCCTCGGCATACCCTGGCAAAGCGCTGACTTCTGCCATACCGGCTAATTCAGTCAACACGAACTGCATGTCTTTTAAAGGCGCGTTATATACACTCATGTTGGCAAACCCTTGTATGAGAATTACAGTGCGGCAACCAATTCCGGCACCGCCTGAAAGAGATCTGCCACCAAGCCATAGTCGGCCACTTGGAAAATCGGCGCATCGGGGTCTTTGTTAATCGCCACGATCACTTTTGAATCTTTCATGCCAGCAAGATGCTGAATAGCACCTGATATGCCGATCGCGATATACAGCTGTGGCGCGACGATTTTGCCGGTTTGTCCCACCTGATAATCGTTCGATACAAACCCTGCATCCACCGCTGCACGCGAAGCGCCCATGGCAGCACCGAGTTTGTCCGCCAAGGGTTCCAGCACCTGGTGATAGTTTTCACCACTGCCCATGCCGCGGCCGCCGGAAACAATGATTTTCGCGGCAGCAAGTTCCGGCCGTGCCGATTTGCTGAGCTCACGGCTAACCAGTTTGGCCTGGCCAAGGTCAGGGCTGGCCTGAATATTTTCAATGGCGGCGCTGCCACCGCTTGCCGCTACCGCATCGAACCCCGTCGTGCGCACGGTAATCACCTTTACCGAATCAGCGCTTTTCACTGTGGCTAGCGCGTTACCTGCATAAATCGGACGCACGAAGGTGTCCGCATCAAGCACCGCAATAATGTCTGAAATTTGCGCTACATCCAGCAAGGCCGCTACGCGCGGCAAAGTGTTTTTACCGTTGCTCGTGGCCGCCGCCAGAATATGCGTGTAAGCACCCGCTTGTGCAACAATCAGGGCTGCCAGATTTTCAGCCGTCTGATCGCCATAGTGCGCGGCATCCGCCACAATCACTTTGGCCACACCCGCTACGACAGCGGCTTGTTGCGCGACATCACCACAGGCAACTCCTGCCACCAGCACATGAATTTCTGTCGATAACGCAGCATTGATCTTGACGGCAGCGGCAATCGCGTTGCGGGTTGCCACTTTGAGCGCCAGATTGTCGTGCTCAGCAATAACGAGGATACTCATGCAATCACCTTGGCTTCATTTTTGAGTTTGTGTATCAGTTCAGCCACATCCGCTACCTTCACGCCTGCTGAGCGTGGCGCGGGTTCCGTCACTTTGAGTGTCGCAAGCCGGGGGGTGACATCAACACCCAGCGCTTCGGGCTTGATGATATCCAGCGGTTTTTTCTTGGCCTTCATGATGTTGGGCAAAGTGGCGTAACGCGGTTCATTCAACCGCAAGTCAGTCGTCACAATGGCAGGCAAAGTCAGCGCCAGCGTTTCTGACCCACCATCGACTTCACGCGTCACGGTCACCGAGCCGGCGGCAACATCCACCACTACTTTCGAAGCAAACGTTGCTTGCGGCCAACCCATGAGTGCCGCCAGCATCTGGCCCGTTTGGTTGGCGTCATCGTCAATCGCTTGTTTGCCCAGAATAATCAGCTGTGGGGCTTCGTTAAGCGCGATTGCCTTGAGTAACTTGGCAACTGCCAGTGGCTGCAACTCAATCTCGGTTTCCACCAGAATGCCGCGATCAGCACCTAAGGCCATCGCCGTGCGCAAGGTTTCCTGACATGCGATGACACCACAGGAAATGGCAACCACCTCAGCAGCCACCCCGGCTTCTTTTAACCGCAACGCCTCTTCAATCGCGATTTCATCAAAAGGATTCATTGCCATTTTGACATTCGCCAGATCAACGCCGGTGTTATCCGCTTTGACGCGGACTTTAATGTTGTAGTCAATCACACGCTTGACCGGGACGAGAATTTTCAAGTCAATCTCCTAAGCTGAGTAAAAATCTATTGTTTGCTCGATGGGTGAGCTAGCCATGGATTTTAGCCCATCGCTTGCCTACATTGAAAGCCATGCGGACTGCTGCCGTTGATCAACAAAAAAGTTGCCGGATGCTGCAGGCTTTATGCCCGGCAGCATCCGGCAACTTTTTTGGCTTTACGTGGCTACCGTAACCGTCTTTAAGCGAGTGCTTTTAATACCGCATCGTAGTTAGGTTCGTCACCAATTTCAGCCACTAGCTCGCTATGAAGCACTTGATCATTGGCATCAAGAACCACAATGGCACGCGTCGTCAAACCAGCCAGGGGGCCTTCGGCCAAACCAACGCCCCAGGCTGCCAGAAATTCAGGGTGGCGGAAAGTGGATAAATGCGCGACATTCGTGATTCCTTCCATATCGCAAAAACGTTTGGCGGCAAACGGCAGATCGGCCGACACGGCCAGAATCGCCGTATTAGGCATTTTGGCCGCCATCTCGTTGAACTTGCGCGTAGATGTGGCGCAGGTTGGTGTGTCAAGGCTGGGTACGATGTTCAGTACTTTGCGCTTGCCGGCAAAATCTTTCAGCGACACATCGGCAAGAGCGCCGCTGGTCAGCTGAAAATCGGGTGATTTAGCACCGGCTTTGGGTAACGTGCCATTAAGGCGAACGGGGTTGCCGTGGAAATTTACAGTACTCATGGTGATCTCCTGATAGAGGTTAGGGGGAACATCAAACAAGCCGGGCAAGCCCGGGTAGAACCTTGATTGCATTGGCGGTTGTTGCCTCCGCAATCACTGAAAGAGGAACCTCGCGCAGCAAAGCCAGTGTTTGAGCAATGCGCGGCAATTGACCCGGCGTGTTGCGAGCGCCGACTTTCCATTCAGGCGACATATCCGGCGCATCAGTTTCCAGTACGATGGAGCTTAACGGAAGCATCGCCGCCAATTTGCGGATGCGATGTGCACGCGGAAACGTCATCGCCCCGCCAAAGCCCAGCTTAAACCCTAGCCTGATAAATTCTTCCGCCTGTTGCTGGCTGCCGTTAAAAGCATGCGCTATGCCACCGCGCACACCGATGCGCCGCAGCTGCTGCAACACCTGGTCAATGGCGCGGCGCACATGCAATAAAACGGGCAGCTCGACTGTTTGCGCAATTTTGAGTTGTTCGACGAAATAATAAAGCTGTTGCGCATCATCACGCTCTGCAACAAAACGATCCAGCCCAATCTCGCCCACCGCGATCGGCTTTTCGCGGAAGATCGTTTCACGCAACACATCGAGATCCTCCTCGCGTGCCCGGGCAACAAACATCGGATGAATGCCATACGCCGCCACACACCCTGGATGCTCACGGCAAACCGAGGCCACTGCACCAAAGTTCGCTCGCTCGACAGCCGGCACAACAATGACTGAAACAACTGCTTGCCTTGCCGCCTGGGCAACTGCCTCGCGGTCTGCATCAAACTCTGCGGCGTCAAGATGGCAATGGGTGTCTATCAACATGAAACGTTTAGCCCACCTTATTCAGACTCATCTATCCACGCTTGCTGGATGGCTTCCAGCTTTTTTTCGCCACAATGCGTTGCGTCTTCTTCAAAACCCGGCAAAGCCAGAACCCAGTTCATCAAGTCAACAAAATTGATGCGCGCTGGATCAACCCCAGGATGGCAATCAATCAGTGCCAGCGCAACATCCAGGCTATCTGCCCATTTCATCGCTTGACCTCTTTAACCATGTTGATGGTGTATTTGGGTATTTCAATAACAAGAGGCGTCGTGCCCACAATTGCCTGGCAAGACAAGCGCGAATTAGGCTCCAGCCCCCAGGCCTTATCGAGCATATCTTCTTCCAGTTCTTCGGCGGGCGGCAGTGATGCAAGGCCCTCGCGCACAACCACATGGCACGTGGTGCAAGCGCAGGATTTTTCGCAAGCATGCTCAATTTCGATGCCATTTTCAAGCAAGGCATCGCACACTGACGTACCGGCAGCAGCTTCGATCACTGCACCCTCAGGGCACAACTCGGGATGGGGTAAAACAATCATTTGCGTCATAACATTACCTGGTCAATATTTTTTCCGGCAAGCGCTTGCTGCACGCTTTGATCCATACGCCGCGCGGCAAATTCGTCGGTCGCATCATTTAGCGCTTTCATGGCCGCATCAATCGCCGGACCATCATCGCTATTCACCACACTTTGTAAATGCACCATAGCGGCATCAATGCGTGCGCGCTCATCCAGAGAAAGAATCCCTGCGCTGCTGATCAATGCAGAGTGGATCGCCTCCAGCAAGCGTTTGGCCTCAACCTGCAGTTCCCGTAACGCTCGCAGAGAAGCATCTTCGCGTGCATGGGAAAAACTTTCTTTAAGCATCTGAGAAATCTCGTTGTCCGTCAAACCATATGAAGGTTTGACTTCAATACGTGCTTCATGGCCGGTTGTCTGCTCACGCGCAGAAACCGAAAGCAGCCCGTCAGCATCCACCTGGAAAGTCACGCGAATGCGCGCGGCACCCGCCGCCATGGGCGGGATGCCGCGCAGCTCAAAACGTGCCAAACTGCGACACACTGAAACCAGATCCCGCTCACCTTGCACCACATGGATGGACATGGCGGTTTGGCCATCTTTAAATGTCGTGAATTCCTGGGCTCGTGCAACCGGTAGGGTCGAATTGCGCGGGATGACTTTCTCAACCAGACCGCCCATGGTTTCCAAGCCCAGGGACAAAGGAATCACATCCAGCAATAGCCAGTCGTCGCCTGAGGCACGATTGCCCGCCAACAAACTGGCCTGCATTGCAGCGCCCAGCGCAACCACTTTATCCGGGTCAAGATTGTTCAACGGTTCCTGCTTGAAAAGTTCGCCCACGGCACGCTGAATTTGCGGCATGCGGGTTGATCCGCCAACCATCACCACACCGCGCACTTCTGCAACCGTTAGCCCCGCATCGCGCAGTGCTTTTTTGGTAGCGGATAATGTTTTTTGCACCAGCGTCTGAGTGATCTCGGTGAATACATCCGTAGTAAGCACCAAATCAACATATTCACCGCTGCTGAGCTTGACAGTAATCGGCGCTTCGCCATGTAGAGAGAGATATTCCTTGGCTTCGCGCGCATGCCCTTGCAAGAGTCGGGTATCGTGCAGCGTTAGCGGTTTAAGCCCGGCTTGTTCGATGATCCAGCAAAACACGCGATGATCAAAATCATCCCCGCCCAGTGCGGAATCTCCACCGGTAGCGAGCACCTCAAAAATGCCTTTGGCAAGACGCAAAATGGAGATATCGAACGTGCCACCGCCCAGATCAAAAATGGCATAGATACCTTCGGCCGCATTGTCCAGGCCATAAGCAATCGCTGCAGCCGTTGGCTCGTTCAGCAAGCGCAGCACATGCAGCCCCGCTAGCTGTGCGGCATCTTTGGTCGCCTGGCGCTGCGCATCATCAAAATAGGCGGGCACAGTAATCACCGCACCCGTAAGTTCGCCGCCCAGCGCGGCCTCCCCACGCAAGCGCAAGGTTTTGAGAATTTCAGCCGAGACTTCTACCGGGCTTTTAATGCCCGCCACCGTCTTGATCTTGACCATGCCGTCAGCGTCAACAAAATCGTAGGGCAGGGTTTCACTGTGCGCAATATCTGCGCGCCCTCGCCCCATGAATCGTTTAACAGACACAATCGTGTTCTTGGGATCGAGTGATTTCCAAGGCTCAGCGGCATAACCTACGTCAATTTTTCCATTAACCGCATAACGAACTACCGAGGGCAGCAATGGATGCCCCTTTTCATCGCTCAACACCACGCTCATGCCACTACGAACGGTCGCGACCAGCGAATTGGTCGTACCCAAATCAATGCCTATTGCCAGACGATGCTGGTGGGGTGCAACCGATTCACCCGGTTCAGCAATTTGCAGAAGAGCCATAGTATTTTTAAGAAGTGACGGCTTCGAGCGCGTCGTTAATTTCGTGTAATAGCTTTTCCTGGAACATGAGTTTGCGCACAAGATCGGCCGCCGCTGTGTAATCCTGCCTTTGATCGATGTGTGTAATCAACTGCTGATGCGCCTCGGCGACATCGCGGCGCAGCGTCGCATGTGCGACATCCAAAGAGGCTTCGTCATTTGCTGCACGTGCCGCTATAACTTCTTCACGCAATTCCATCTGCCGCATCAAAAATTCAGTCGGCATCGCCGTATTACTCTCCACCTGCGGATCAAAGCCTAGCAGCGTGAGTAAATACAACGCCCGCTGCCCCGGGAACTTGAGTGTTTGATAGGCCTCATTCACACGGGTTGCCCACTGCATGGCCAAGCGTTTTTGCGCATCCCCCGCTTGCACATATCGGTCTGGATGCACCAAGGCCTGCAGGCTACGAAACCGCTGATCAAGCTCGTCACCATTCAACCCTTGCTGGCGTGGCAAATCAAGCAACGCAAAATAGTCTGCCGAAAACCCGGATCCTGGCACGAAATTCTCAAAGCTCATAACACGCAGCTCAATTCGTCGTTGTAAACGATTCGCCGCAACCGCACTCGCCTTTGACGTTGGGATTATTGAACTTAAAGCCCTCGTTCAGGCCTTCTTTCGTATAGTCCAACTCTGTTCCTTCAAGATACGGCAGGCTTTTAGGATCGATCAACACCTTGACGCCGTAGCTTTCAAATACCAGGTCTTCGGGCAGTGCATCATCGGCAAATTCAAGTTTGTACGCCAAGCCCGAACAGCCGGAAGTCTTGACACCGAGGCGAATGCCGACACCCTTACCACGCTTGGTAAGGAACTCCGCCACATGCTGTGCTGCTGGCTCGGACAAAGTAACTGGCATAATCAACCGCCCCGCTTCTGCTTGTAATCGGCAACTGCCGCCTTGATCGCATCTTCTGCAAGAATCGAGCAATGGATCTTTACTGGCGGCAAAGCCAGTTCTTCGGCGATGTGCGTGTTCTTGATTTCCAGCGCCTGATCTAGCGACTTGCCCTTGATCCATTCAGTCACCAAGGACGACGAGGCAATGGCCGAGCCACAACCGTAGGTTTTGAATTTGGCATCTTCAATAATGCCATCCTTGCCTACCCTGATTTGCAGCTTCATCACATCGCCGCAAGCAGGGGCACCGACCATGCCGGTAGCCACATTTTCGTCGTCCTTGTTAAAAGACCCAACATTGCGTGGGTTTTCGTAGTGATCCAGTACTTTTTCGCTATAAGCCATGATAATTCTCCCGTTTTAATGTGCAGCCCACTGCACGGTGTTAAGGTCAATTCCTTCTTTGAACATATCCCACAAGGGAGATAACTCGCGCAACTTGTCTATTTTCTCATGCAGTAGTTTGACCGTGAAATCAACATCTTGTTCCGTCGTAAATCGACCTAACGTGAAACGAATCGAGCTATGTGCCAACTCGTCAGAACGCCCAAGAGCGCGCAGCACGTAAGAGGGCTCAAGACTGGCCGAGGTGCAGGCCGAACCGCTGGATACCGCGATATCCTTGATCGCCATGATGAGCGACTCGCCTTCAACATAGTTAAAACTCAAGTTGAGATTGTGCGGCACACGCTGGGTCAGGTCGCCATTGACATACACTTCTTCGATATCCATCAGCCCGTTCATCAGGCGATCGCGCAGCATGCGTATCCGTTCATTTTCCGTTGCCATCTCAAGCCGCGCAAGGCGAAACGCCTCACCCATGCCGACGATCTGATGCGGGGCCAATGTGCCGGAACGCAAACCACGCTCATGCCCACCGCCGTGTATCTGCGCTTCTAGCCGGATGCGCGGTTTGCGGCGCACATACAGCGCGCCGATACCTTTCGGACCATAGGTTTTATGAGCGCTGAATGACATCAAATCAACCTTCAGCACCGTCAAATCAATCGGCATTTTTCCGGTTGCCTGTGCGGCATCAACATGAAAAACAACGCCCTTCTCGCGGCAAATCTCACCCAGCTCAGCGATCGGCTGTATCACGCCAATTTCATTGTTCACCATCATCACCGAGGCCAGAACCGTATCCGGGCGCAGCGCAGCGGCAAATTGCGCGAGGGACACCAAGCCATTGTCTTGCGGCACCAGATAAGTCGCTTCAAACCCCTGACGCTCAAGCTCTTTAACTGTATCCAACACCGCCTTGTGCTCTGTTGTCACCGTGACAATATGCTTGCCGCGGGTGTCGGCATAAAAATGCGCAGCGCCTTTGATGGCCAGATTATTGGATTCGGTCGCACCGGACGTCCAGATAATATCCTTGGCATCTGCGGCAACGAGTTTGGCGACCTCTTCGCGGGCATCCTCCACTGCCTTTTCCGCTTCCCATCCATACGCATGGGAACGCGAGGCCGGATTGCCAAAGTGCTCGGTCAGCCATGGAATCATTTTTGCCGCCACACGCGGATCAACCGGCGTGGTCGCAGAGTAATCAAGATAAATCGGTAGTTTCATGTTCAGCTTCTCCATTTCAGCCAGCAGTTAGATTGGTAACAGCCATCACGTGGCTTCTGCAACCAATGCGTTAAGTTGCCCCAGCGTGGTTTTAAGCACGCCGAGAAAATCCTGTATTTGTTGTTGAGTTGTCCCTACACCAAGACTCACACGTACCGCGCCGCGCGCCAAGGCAGACGGAACGCCCATGGCCAGCAGTACATGAGATGGCGCCGGGTGGGCACTGGAACAAGCCGCTCCTGCCGCTACTGCAAAACCTGCGCGATCAAGCCGCCCCACCAAGGTTTCGCCATCCATAGCCGCAAAGGCAAAATAACAGGTGTTTGGCAAGCGCTCTGCTTGCGTGGCAAAAATATGTGCGCCAAGGGCAGATACGCCGGATTCGAGCTCTACGCGCAAAGCACGCAAAATGGCGGCTTGGGTTTTCTGGTTGGCAACGGCTAGTTCTGCCGCTAGGCCAAACCCGACAATCGCGGCGACATTCTCGGTGCCAGACCGGATGCCACGCTCGTGACCGCCACCTGCGATGAGCGGCTGCAATTCAAGCCGTTTATCCAAAATCAAGGCACCCGCGCCTTTGGGTCCGCCAATTTTGTGTGCGGACAAAGTCATTGCATGCACACCCGCCGTATTAAGCGAGCGAAAATTCACAGGCACGCGACCAAATGCCTGCACGGCATCGGTGTGAAACCATGTGTTCGTCGCTTGTATCTGGCCGGCCAATTCATTCAAATTTTGAATCGCGCCAGTTTCATTATTCGCCAGCATTACCGAAACCAGTAAGGAATCCCCTGCCGGTATTTCTGCCAAGGCTGCCGAAAAGTCGGCGCTGGCGATACGGCACTCGGCATCTACTGCAATCTCACGCAAGCGCCAGCCGACACGCACCAACTGCCGCGCCGGCTCACGCACGCAGGGATGCTCAATCGCGGAAATCGCCACGGTGCCCTTGGGCAACAAAGCCGCTGCACCTTTGATAAACAGGTTATTGGCTTCTGAGCCACCGCTGGTAAACACGACTTCTGTCGGATGCGCTCCAACGGCATGCGCTACACGCTGTCTTGCCTCGTCTATCGCCCGCCTCGCCGCACGACCGTATTCATGGCGGCTGGAGGCATTGCCATACTGCTGCGTCAAATACGGCAGCATGGCCTCCAGCACCCGTGAATCCAGCGGGGTGGTAGCGTTATGGTCAAAATAGACAGGCGCAAACATAATGGTTTATATGCTGGCAACAACGCCTTGTTTTTCACTCGGTGTTACATCCGGCTTACGCTGCACCACCCGCTCGTCATGCAACACAGCAGGGGCAGCGTGCTGTTGAGAGACAAGCTCAGCCAGGCTTACCGAGTCCAGGTAGTCGAACATTTTTTCATTAAGATTTGTCCATAAATCGTGCGTCATGCAAACACGCCGATCTTCAGAGCAATCGCGCTTGCCACCGCACTGTGTGGCATCCAGAGATTCGTCTACGGCACGAATAATTTCCGCCACCGAAACATCGTCCGGCACTTTAGTCAAGCGATAGCCACCGCCAGGGCCGCGCACACTGGAGACCAGCTCAGAGCGGCGTAATTTGCCAAACAATTGTTCAAGGTACGACAAGGAAATGCGCTGTCGCTCGCTAATGCCGGCCAGCGTCACCGGGCCATCGTGCTGGCGCATGGCCAGATCGATCATTGCGGTAACGGCAAAACGTCCTTTGGTTGTCAATCTCATCTGATGACCCTTTCATGGATGCGAAATAAATCGCCTCGACTTATCCCACTCTGGCACGATTTCTAGCACGATGGGTCAAGCAATCAAATACCTGACCATTCCAGTCAACTATAGACTATCCCGATAGATTTAGTCAACTATTTTAGACAGATAATTAGGGTCAAACTTGTCTGCCGTTGCCATGTCGTCTTCCATAGAAACGCCAGATCGCTCAATCGCCTTCAACAGGCAAGCAAGCCGTCGATCTGTCTCAACAGCATGATCGAGCAGGCCATGAATGGCTTTGGCCAAAGGATCATCTTCATTTTTAGTAATGGCGTAAGCAGAAAACCCCATTTTCTCTGCCTGCTCTTCGCGCACGGAATCGCGCCCGGCATCCACAATGCGCGCCGGGATGCCAACCGCCGTAGCGCCTGATGGCACATCACGCACCACCACGGCATTGGAACCCACTTTCGCGCCTTCGCCCAGCGTAATCGGCCCGAGCACTTTTGCCCCGGCACCGATCACGACGCCGCGCAACAAGGTGGGATGCCGCTTGCCCTTGCTCCACGATGTGCCGCCAAGCGTGACGCCGTGATACAGCGTGCAATCGTCACTGATCACTGCCGTTTCGCCAATCACCACGCCCATGCCGTGATCAATGAACACCCGGCGGCCTATGGTGGCGCCAGGGTGAATTTCGATACCTGTTGCCCAGCGCACCAGATGCGCCAAAAAGCGCGCCAACCAGCGAAAACGCGCCTGCCACAACCAGTGAGCCACTCGGTGCAGCGTGAGCGCGTGCAAACCCGGGTAGCAGGTCAGCACTTCCCATGTCGAGCGGGCGGCAGGATCGCGTTCAAAAACACAGGTGATATCTTCACGCAAACGAGTCAGCATAGCGGGTCATTCCTTCCCATTTCTTTTTAAGGTGCAGTGTTCATGCGATGCATTATTTCTCCAATGCCGCAAGTAAGCCACGCAATATATTTACTTCCTCTTTTTCAATCACCGCCCGGGAAAATAAACGCCGCATGCGCAAGATAAACCGCTTCGGACTCGCAGGATCAAGAAATTCGCTGCTCAGCGCTGCCCGCTCAATATGCGCTAGCAGATGCTCCACCTCTTCATGTGTCGCCGGCAACCCTGCGCCTGACACCTCCGGAGGCAGCCCCGGCATCTCAATCGCCAATCTTAATTCGTAACACATGACTTGCACGGCAGCGGCAACATTCAACGAGCTAAATTCCGGATTCACCGGAATCATCGCCCAGCGGCGACATTGAAGCAACTCTTCGTTCGACAAACCGGCGGCTTCATTCCCAAACACCAGCGCCACCTCGCCGCGCGTCGAGGCTAGTGCCATTTCGGCAGCCGCCTCACGCGCCCACACAGGGGGCACAGCCAACTCGCGTCGTCGCGCGCTCATGGCGACAGCCAATACTGTCCCTTGAAGGGCTTCAGATAATGACGTGACTACCTGAGCTGCCGCCAGCACATCCGTTGCACCCACCGCCATCGCGTCTGCTTGACGATCCGGAAATAGCTTGGGGTTAACCAGCACCAGGCGGGTAAGCCCCATGGTTTTCATGGCCCTTGCCGCTGCCCCGATATTGCCGGGGTGACTGGTATGCGACAACACAACCCGAATCTGATCCAACGCTGGCAGCACTGTCAAAGACGGCTCCACTTAATATTGCACCATGACATGCATCGCGGCAAAAATCCAGTCGGTCAAGTGAATCATTTGTAGGTTCATATTAGAATGGCGTCCTTCGCGCGAACAGCGCCTGCTCTCTTATAAAAATTTCATGCACCCCACGCTCAACATCGCCGTCAAGGCCGCGCGTCGCGCCGGCCAGATCATCAACCGCGCCAGCCTCGACATCGACTCGCTCAATGTCGGCGTCAAGCAACAAAGCGATTACGTCACCGAAGTTGATCGTGCAGCCGAGGCGGCCATTATTGCTGTCTTGCGCGAGGCCTATCCAGCGTATGGAATTCTAGCAGAGGAGTCTGGCCTGGCTGGCACCGATGCCGATGCAGAGTTCCAATGGATCATCGACCCGCTCGATGGCACCACCAACTTCATCCACGGCGTCCCGCAATATGCCATTTCAATCGGCCTTGCCAAACGAGGCGTGATACAGCAGGCTGTGGTGTATGACTCCAATCGCAACGAAATTTTTACCGCCAGCAAAGGCGGCGGCGCCTTCGTCAATGGCAAGCGCATCCGTGTCGCCAAACGCACCCGTCTGGATGAAGCACTGATCGGCACCGGTTTCCCCTATCGCATGTTCGATCACATCGACATTTATCTCGCCATCTTCCGCGAACTGGCGCAAAAAACCGCCGGCATGCGCCGCCCCGGTGCCGCCGCGCTGGATTTAGCCTGGGTCGCCTGCGGCCGCATGGATGGCTTCTGGGAGCTAGGCCTTTCCCCCTGGGATATGGCCGCCGGTAGTCTGTTAATTACCGAAGCCGGTGGCCTGGTAGGCGATCTGTCAGGTGAGTCGAGCTACATGCAAACCGGCAACATCATCGGCGGCAACCCAAAGATTTTCAGCCAGCTCTTGCAAGTGATCGCGCCTCATTTAACACCGAACTTGCGTGCCTGACCCTGTCGATGAATGCGATTTACTAGATAACAAATTGCGCGCTACGAACCCGCCATCAAAGATAATGCGACATCATCATATCGCGGCAGAATGAACCCGTGGACTGCGTCATCACCACCTCGATGGTAATCAGCGAAGCACGAGAGGAAATGGCGCCCAACATGGTCGAAAATGCCACATCGGCCGCATCACGTCCGGTACCAACCTGACCAGACCCATGAGTGACGAGACACCAGTCGGATCGAACAGATACCAACGATTGCCCAGGAAAACCTCAACATAGGCATGAAAATCCGTCGGGTCCATTGCCGGAGCTACCCCGTAGTCAATACCAGGGACAAAGCGCGCGGGTATATTCAAGATCCGGCAGAGCGCAATCATCAAGTGCGCGAGCAAACCCAGCTCTGCCTTGAGCCGCATGAGGCGAGTGCCGCAAGTTGGATCAGGATAGACGAACCCTATACGGCGGATTGATATGCAGACTCTGTGTCGCCACCGTTTGATGGCTAGTTTACGCGGCCTGGCCGCATTTCCAGTTAAGCGAGTCAGGCCTTCATGCTCGTCAGCAAGGATACAAGATCATCGGCATGCTCTTCCTCAACAGCAAGTATTGCTTTGAGCATTTGCTGCGTTGTTGGATCCTGAGTGGCCAGATAGGCAATCATCTCACGATAGCTTTCAATGGCAATCCTTTCAGCAATCAGGTTTTCCTTGATCATCGCGTTGAGCGTCTCGCCTTCGACATATTCGGCGTGGCTACGCACACTCAAGCCATCAGGAGAAAAATCGGGCTCGCCACCTAATTCAACAATGCGCTTGGCAAGCCGATCTGCATGCCCCATTTCTTCATTCGCATGCGCTAAAAACTCTGCTTTTACCGGATCAGAATGAATGCCCTTGGCCATGAAAAAATGCCGTTTGTAGCGTAGAACACAGACGAGCTCAGTGGCCAATGCCTCATTCAATAGCCTAATCACTTCTTCCCGATCAGCTGCATAGCCTGTCGTCACCGCACCTTCTTCGATATTCTGACGAGCGCGCTTGCGCAGGCTCTGGATATCGGACAGCACCGCGCTACTGCCTGCGGCAATCGTGCTTTTAGATGGTCTCATTTTGATCCTTTCGGGTTTTATCCATGTGAGAATTCACGCACTACCTACCACTCCAGCCGTTTTGGATACTAGGACGGCTTCTAGTCACTTTCTGTGCGCTATCGTACACAGCCGACACATTTGCCTGGAGATATCCCTTTAGGGTTGCATGGAGTCGTCCACTTTCTTTATCTTGACAGCAAGCAAAACTTTACAGGCAAGCCTTCTGAATACCGATGCTACATATCGGCGATAATTGCCGTCGTCAAAGCTTTCAGCTTTCCTGTATAGGTTTCAATGAATCTCAAAATAAAACCGCAAGATAGCCAAAAAGGTAATGCGCTTGAAATTGCGCAACATACCCCGGTGATGCAGCAGTGGTTCCGCAACAAAGCGGAACACGCCGACAAGCTACTGTTTTTCCGCATGGGCGATTTTTATGAGTTGTTTTATGAAGATGCCGAGCACGCATCGCGCCTGCTGGATTTAACGCTAACCACGCGCGGCCAGTCGGCAGGCAAACCCATCCCGATGGCGGGCATTCCTTACCACGCAGCTGATGGCTATCTCGCGCGGCTGGTCAAGCTTGGCGTCTCGGTGGCCATCTGCGAGCAAGTCGGCGATCCGGCTTTAGCCAAAGGTCCGATGGAGCGGGCCGTGATGCGCATTGTCACCCCCGGCACGCTGACCGATGCCGGGCTGCTCGACGACAAACGCGATAGCCTGCTTGCCGCAGTGATCGTCGACCGCCAGCGTGCCGGCCTGGCCTGGCTCAACCTGGCAAATGGTGATTTGCGGCTGATGGAAACCTCGCGCGACGCTCTGCTCGCCCATCTCGAACGCCTGCGCCCGGCAGAGATTTTGTTGCCCGACGAGGCACGCAACACGGCAGGAAGCAATACAAACATCACCACAGAAAACAACGCCGTCATTCAGCATTTACCCGACTGGCACTTTGATGCACAGGCAGCCAGGCATGCACTGACCGAGCACTTCGGCACGCGCGATTTGGCAGGCTTTGGCCTGGCCGATGAAGCGCTGGCGCTGGCTGCCGCAGGGGCGCTATATCGCTATGCGCAAGCTACGCAGATGCAGGCGCTGGCACATATCACCGGGCTCACAGTGGAGCGCGAAAGCGCATATTTGCAGCTGGATGCCGCCACCCGGCGCAATCTTGAAATCTCCGAAACGCTGCGCGGCGAAGCCTCGCCCACATTGCTGTCGCTATTTGACACCTGCGCCACCAGCATGGGCTCGCGCTGGCTGCGCCACAGCCTGCATCATCCTGCCACGAACCGTGCCATTCCCCGCGCTCGCCATGAAGCAGTTGCTGAACTGATGGGCGCAGCAGGTGATGGCCCCTGCGCGTTGCTCAACAAAGCGCTGACTGGTTTTGCCGACATCGAGCGCATCACCGCCCGCATCGCGCTGAAAAATGCGCGGCCACGCGACTTATCGGCATTGCGCGACAGCCTCGCCCGGCTGGAGGCGATTCGCGAGCTGCTCGCTGGAAAAATCGGCGCTGATGATACGGCGTCAAATAAAGAAAATACATCGAAAAGCATCGGCTCCAATGTCATTTCACGCCTCGCCGAATTAACCGCCGCACTCGCCACACCACACGCCTGCCTCATGCTGCTCACACAGGCCATCGCCACCGAACCCGCCACCTTTCTGCGTGACGGCGGGGTAATCGCCACGGGATATGACGCCGGGCTGGACGAACTGCGCAACATACAAGACAACTGCGGCGCGTTTCTCCTCGCACTCGAATCGCGCGAACGCGAGCGCACCGGCATTGCGACTCTCAAGGTGGAATTCAACAAGGTGCATGGTTTCTACATTGAAGTTACCCATGCGAGCGCCAATAGTGGACGCATCCCTGACGATTATCGCCGCCGCCAGACACTGAAAAATGCCGAGCGCTACATCACGCCAGAACTCAAAACTTTCGAGGACAAAGCTCTCTCGGCGCAAGAACGAGCACTAACGCTGGAGCGCCATCTGTGGGACGAACTGATTGCTGCACTGGCTGTGCATATTCCGCTCTTGCAACGCATATCCCGCGCCATTGCCGAACTCGACGGCCTCACCGCCTTCGCTACCGCCGCCGTACGTTTTGATTACCGGCAGCCCGAATTTTGTGATGCGGCAATAATCGATATTGAAGGTGGTCGCCATCCCGTTGTCGAGCGTCAAGTGAGCAACAGTGGCGGAAACTTCATTGCCAACGATTTGAATTTTTCAACAGCGCGCCGCATGCTCCTCATCACCGGCCCCAACATGGGTGGCAAATCCACCTACATGCGGCAAGTGGCGCTGATTGCACTGCTCGCCCATTGCGGCAGTTTCGTCCCGGCCACCCGCTGCCGCATCGGGCCCATGGACGCAATCTACACGCGCATCGGCGCATCCGACGATCTGGCGTCCGGGCGGTCCACGTTCATGGTCGAAATG
Source organism: Rugosibacter sp. (assembly GCA_036569545.1). Lineage (GTDB taxonomy): Bacteria > Pseudomonadota > Gammaproteobacteria > Burkholderiales > Rhodocyclaceae > Rugosibacter. Next base: position 16,839 of record DATCQI010000111.1, read on the forward strand.
ACCGAAGCCGCCGCGATTTTGCATGGCGCCACGGATAAATCACTGGTACTGATGGATGAAATCGGTCGCGGTACCTCGACCTTTGACGGCGTTGCGCTCGCTTTTGCCATCGCCCGCCACTTGATCGAAAAAAATCGTTCCTATACCTTGTTTGCCACGCACTATTTCGAACTGACTCATTTGGCGCAAGATTACTTGACCTGCTGCAATGTGCATCTCGATGCCGTGGAACATGGCCACAAAATCATTTTTTTGCATGCGGTAAAAGAGGGCCCTGCCTCACAAAGCTATGGCGTGCAAGTAGCAGCACTAGCCGGTATGCCCCCATCCGTCGTGCGCGAAGCGCGGCGACGGTTAACCCTGATGGAAAATCGCGAAGTCGGCACGCTGATGCAGCCCGATCTTTTCGCCAGCGCGCCACTGCTGCCAGAACCACCGCACCCCGCACTGGACGCACTGCGCGACCTGAAACCAGACGAGCTCACCCCACGCGATGCGCTGGAAAAAGTCTATATGCTGACCAAATTGGCAAAATCCTGAACGCTGCTGATATAACCCACTGCAAAAGCAGCAACAAAAATCTTAATGTGTTTCAGTTTCCGGTGGCACTGGCGCTGGCAAAACCATAATGCCTTCATCAAGCAACTCGCGCGTTTCTTCGAGCGTGGCAATACCTCGAATGTTGCGCGCTGGCGCTTCCTTGTAATGAATGCGGCGCGCTTCTTCGGGCAACCGGTCACCCACATTTTCTGCCTGGCGAGCCATCACTGCCAAGGCCTGAAAGAAATTTTGAGCGACTTCCGGTTGCGTAAGTGGTACTGCTTTTAGCCCATTGGTGTCAGCAGTATCGAAAGTATTGCGCTCCTGCACTGTAACTGCCCCACTCCGCCGAACATGCGGCGCTGAAGGCAACTGAGTGACCGACGATGTTTGACAATAAGTGCATTGCACTAACTGGCGCGCTTGCTGGTCACGAAAAGCATCGCTGGAAGAAAACCAGCCTTCAAAGCGATGCCCGTTGTCACACAGCAGATTGAGAATAATCATCCTACATGGAGCGATAAGAATTCAGCGCCAGGGCATTTTCAGGAATTCACCACAATGGATTACTCCTATCGATGCCCCAGCCTTTAACTCTTCGCTAGCTCCGCCTCGATCGCTTCGATCAGCTTTTCTGCATCTGGCGCTGTATCAGGGGCAAAACGGCGCACGACCTGGCCTTCACGATTGATGAGGAATTTTTCGAAGTTCCACACGACTTCGGGCTTTTCTGTCGGCTCCATTTTGTAGCCGCGCAGCATGGTTTCCATGCCGCCACGATCTTCGGTCTCCGGCTTGGCTGTCGTCAAATGCTTGTACAGCGGATGCTTCTCCGCCCCAGTGACCTGAATCTTGCTGTACATCGGGAATTTCACGCCATACGTGGTCTTGCAGAACTGCTGGATTTCTTCGTTGGTGCCTGGCTCCTGCGCGCCAAAATCATTGGCGGGAAAGCCGAGTACGGAAAACTTCTTGCCTAGATATTTCTGGTGAAGTTTTTCCAGCCCGTCGTATTGCGGCGTCAAGCCGCATTTGGAGGCAACGTTCACCACCAGCAAAACTTCGCCTTTGTGTTCGTTCAGAGTGGCTGAGCTGCCATCGATTTTTTTTAGCGGGATTTCATAGAGTGAGTTCGTCATGAGCGGATTCTCCGAATGGAATGTGTTGGAATTTACGGGGTTGCAATACTTATTGAAAGTATTCGAGGCAAACTATATCAAGAGTTATCAATTACCACTCAAAAGTTGCAGGCCACTAAGGTTGGTGCCCGGGACCGGAATCGAACCGGTATGGCTTGCGCCGAGGGATTTTAAGTCCCTTGTGTCTACCAATTTCACCACCCGGGCATGAAAGCTATGCCTTTAAAATATTACGCGGGCAAACCCACGCAGTGATACTGGAACTGGAGGCGCGACCCGGAATCGAACCGAGGTACACGGCTTTGCAGGCCGCTGCATAACCACTCTGCCATCGCGCCATGAGGAATGTCCATGACCAAAACCAAGACTAAGGTAAAACTAAAAAGGGAAAACGCCTAAACGTTTTCCCTTTCCTTGAAATCTGGAGCGGGAGAAGAGTCTCGAACTCTCGACCTCAACCTTGGCAAGGTTGCGCTCTACCAACTGAGCTACTCCCGCAAAACAGGGCCGAATTATAGCGTTCATGTCTCGGCTGTCAACGCTTCAACGCAGATATCTCTCGCCATGCCTTTAATAAATAGTAGCCCATGGACCACAACGTTAGTACAGCCGCAGCCCAAAGCAGCCAGCCCCCTAGCTTTTGCACGTCAACCCGATCCAGCGACGTATGCCACAACAGTAAGGGAATAGCGATCATTTGCGCTGCAGTTTTACATTTGCCGACAAAAGAAACAGCCACACTTTTGCCCACACCGATTCTTGCCATCCATTCGCGCAAGGCAGAAATGGCAATCTCGCGCCCGATAATGACAAATGACAACAAAGCATCCGCGCGCCCCAGCTGCACTAGTATCACCAAGGCGGCAGCCACCATCAATTTATCTGCTACAGGATCAAGAAACTCGCCAAAGGCGGAAGTTTGATTCAGCTTGCGTGCAAGCCAGCCGTCGAGCCAATCGGTAAGCGCTGCGACAACGAATGCGCCTGTCGCAATCAAGTTCTGTTCAAACGACGTCAAGGGTAGGTAAAAAACGCCAACGACAATGGGAATGAGTGAAATTCTGCCCCATGTCAGCACATTCGGAATATTCAATTTCATGAGCGTAATTGGGTG
>DATCQI010000112.1:0-4235 GCA_036569545.1 Rugosibacter sp.
ATACGCGCTGTGCACTATGAAAATCCGATATCGCTGCATGATCTGCGCATTGCCATCAAGCGCTTGCGTTATGCCCTGGATTTTTTCAGTTCGCTCACCGAGCTGAAAAAGCTGCAAGCGATCCTGCCTCAACTCACGCGCCTGCAAGAAACTTTAGGTCAGCTCAATGACCTGTCCTATGCCGGACAATGGCTTACGACATGCGCCGGGGAGGATGCTGCGCTGCGCGCAGCGGTTGCCCTGATCGGCCACGGGCACGGCAAACGCCACGCGCAACTGCTGGCCGACTTATCATCGGCTTTGCCGCGACTTGAAAAACAATTGGATACTTTCAAGTTGCAATAAGCACTGAAAAAGTGCCGTCACATACGCGTCATGTTCAATGCCTATACTCATACGATGCAATTGAACACTGGAAAAACGCAATGGATTTGATTCTCTGGCGCCATGCCGAAGCAGAAGAGGGCACCGCAACGCTAGCCGACCACAAACGCCGTTTAACCTCGCGTGGTGAAAAGCAGGCAAAAAAAGTGGCGCGCTGGCTGCAACAGAACCTGCCGCACAAACACCGCATTCTGGTCAGCCCGGCTGAGCGCACGCAACAAACAGCCAACGCGCTGGAACTGCCCTACGACATCGAAAAAAAAGTCGGCGTTGGTGCTACGGTGGCGGATATTCTCGCCGCGGCGAACTGGCCGACAAATCAGGGGGCGGTCGTGATTGTGGGTCATCAGCCGACGCTAGGGCGCATAGCTGCCTTGTTGCTCAGCGGGTCAGACGCCGACTGGCCCATGAAAAAAGGTGCCATTTGGTGGTTCTCCAGCAGAATACGAGAGAGTGAACCGCAAATCGTGCTGCGCGCGGCAATCAACCCCGATTTTCTATAGACGAAAAATCGCGCCACAGCACAGTAAAATCAGCCCATTGGGGAAACCCGCCACTTGTGCAATAGCCCGCCCGTGCATTCTGCTGTGCCAAACCCCACACCCCTGCCCGATTTTTTGGTCGCCTGCTTGTGCGCCGAGTGGTGCGACACCTGCCGCAGCTACCACGCAGGCTTTAACGCGATGGCGCAGCAGTTTACGGATACCGCATTTCGCTGGATCGATATTGAGGATGCGGCCGATGAGCTGAGTAGCATCGACGCGGGTGCGGACATGGATATCGAAAACTTTCCTACCCTGCTTATTTTCAATCACGACAAAGTGGTTTTTTTCGGTCCCATGCTGCCCCAGCCGCAGCTGCTCGAACGAACCTTCAAGGCCTTGCGCACCCTCTCGGGGAGCGCGCTGGAACATCATATTTCAGCCAATGCAACACATCAACAATGGCAACGCCTGGCTCCCTTGCGCACAATCCTGCTGGCCCATGCCCCAGTGTAATTTACGGTGCCGGATTCGTATAGTGCAGATGCACCGCTTCGATCTCCTGCAAGAGATCTTCTGCCAGCGGCTGCGCACAAGCGGCAATATTTTCTTTTAGCTGCGCCAGCGTTGTTGCGCCAATGATCGTGCTGCCAACAAACCAGCGCGAGGCCACAAAAGACAGTGCCAGCTGCACAGGCGTCATGCCGTGACGTTGGGCCAGCTCAACATAGGCAGCGACCGCCAAAGGCACATTGACTTTCGTGTAGCGCTGGGCAAAAGCGCCAAACAGCGTTGCCCGGCCGACAGCCTTGGGATCAGCCAGATACTTGCCCGACAGAAAACCAAATGCCAGGGGTGAATAAGCCAGCAACGACACCTGCTCGCGATAGCCGGTTTCGGCCAGGCCCATTTCCCATGTCCGGTTAAGCAAGTTGTAGGCATTTTGAATTGACACGATGCGCGGCAAGACATGTGTTTTGGCCGTCCGCAAAAACTGTATCACGCCCCACGGGGTTTCGTTGGACAAGCCGATGTGACGAATCTTGCCCTCCTTCACCAGCTCATCCAGCGCTTGCAGGGTGTCCAGAAATGGCACAAAAGCGCGCTCTTTTTCCGGTTCAAACTGGTACTGACCAAACGTGGGCACATTGCGATCCGGCCAGTGCAACTGGTAAAGATCAATATAGTCCGTTTGCAACCGCGCCAAAGAACCATCAACCGCCGCACGCAGATTCTTGCGATCGAATGTCAGATTTCCATCGCGGATCCACGCTATCCGACCTGTACCTGCCGCCTTGGTAGCAAGCACCACTTGATCCCGCGCCTGATGCTTCAGCCAGGTGCCGATCATGCGCTCCGTCGCACCGGTGGTTTCGGCCCTGGGCGGCACAGGATACATTTCAGCGGTGTCGATAAAATTGATGCCTTGGGCAAACGCATGGTCAAGCTGTTCATGCGCTTCGGCCTCGCTATTTTGCTGACCAAACGTCATGGTACCAAGACACACGGATGAGACCCGCAGATCACTTTTCCCTAGATTTGAAAATTTCATGGCAGATTCCTGGCTAATTCGAAAGACTGTGTTAAGAACAGCTAGCACGCTGTCTGCCTGAGTGTAATACAATACCCCTCGTGGGCAATGCCGGTTGGCCTGCAATCCGGCATTCTGCCGCACAGCATTTTCCAGTCTTTCGCTGCCTGAACCGGTTCCCCCTCAAAAGGGCAGGCCGATCCAGGAGCTCGATTGAACACAAACACATCCCCCCTTGGCACAGAAGTGCCTTCCGTTACACCCATTGCCACTGACGCCGTCCCCCTAGCGCGCCCCGCAGGAAGTACCCTGGGGGTGCCGACTTCTTTCGAGGCACTCGGCCTGTTGCCCGAACTGTTGCGTGCCGTCAAGGATGCAGGCTACACAACCCCCACGCCGATTCAAACTCAAGCCATCCCGATCATTCTGGCCGGGCACGATGTCATGGGCGGCGCACAAACCGGCACCGGCAAGACCGCAGGCTTCACCCTGCCCTTGCTGCAACGCCTGGCACCCTACGCCACTTCCTCGCCTTCGCCTGCCAAACATCCCGTACGCGCGCTGATCCTCGCGCCCACGCGCGAACTGGCGATGCAGGTGCATGAAAGCGTCGTCACCTATAGCAAACACTTGCCGCTACGCTCGGTGTGCATTTATGGCGGTGTGGATATCAAGCCGCAAATTGCCGAGTTGCGCGAAGGCCGCGAAATTGTGGTGGCCACGCCGGGCCGACTGCTCGACCACGTGCAGCAAAAAAGCGTGAGCTTCAATTCCGTTGAAGTCCTAGTGTTAGATGAGGCCGACCGCATGCTGGACATGGGTTTCATGCCCGACATCCGGCGCATCCTGGCCATGCTGCCCACGGCGCGCCAAAGCCTGCTGTTCTCCGCCACGTTTTCTACGGAAATCAAAAAGCTGGCCGACAGCATGTTGAAGTCCCCGCAGCTCATTGAAGTCGCGCGCCGCAATGCCGTTAGCGAAACAATTACCCATCGCGTTTATGCCGTCGCCAGCGACATGAAACGCCACCTCTTGACCAAACTGCTCACCCAGGAAGACATGCGCCAGGTACTGGTGTTTGTCGGCACCAAGTTTGGTGCCAGCCGGCTGGCCGTGCATCTGGCCCGACAAGGCATTGCAGCAGACGCCATTCACGGCGACAAAAGCCAGGCGCAACGCACTGAAGCACTCGAAAATTTCAAGTCCGGCAAAATCCGCGTGCTGGTCGCTACCGATGTTGCCGCACGCGGACTGGATATTGATGACCTGCCGCACGTTATCAATTACGAGTTGCCGCACACGGCAGAAGATTATGTCCACCGCATCGGCCGCACCGGCCGCGCGGGCAAGCAAGGCATGGCCATCTCGCTCTTCGCCCCGGAAGAAACTGAACGCTTGCGTGACATTGAAAAGCTGATCAACCGTCCCATCACGCGGGCTGACAGCAGCCACCTCACGCAAGATGCTGACACCCCAGATTCATCCAGCCATCATGAAGAAAAACGTGGTGCAAAACACCACAACAACTTTAGCAAGCCTGACAGCCATGATCGTTCAGTGCGCCCAAACCGCGCTGAACGCACTGAACATACAGCATATGCAGCAAACACCGAGCGCCCCGCGCGGCCAAGGGAGCGCCTGGAAAAACCGCGCGACCATCGCCCGTCCTCATCCAGCTCTGCGTACACGCACCCCGCCAACGCACATACCGCACGCTTGCCGAAACTCGATTTCGACCCCACCCAACCTTATGAAAATAAAATTAGCGCAACGACAGGGGCATCGGTAACCGCAAAACCTTCCGTCACCCGCAAAAAACATACAGTGGCCGCGCTGCT
>DATCQI010000113.1:0-4058 GCA_036569545.1 Rugosibacter sp.
TCAGCGTCATACTCCCCAAAAGCATCTTCAGGTTGCAGTTTGACTTCAATGCTATCGCCAGCGACTTTGCCCTGAATCTCTTCTTCAATGCGATCAAAAATACCGCCATAACCGCCATGCAAATAGACAAGCGGTGCGCTACCTGCGTCAATAAGATTGCCATCGGGATCTTTCACCGTATATTTAAGGGTGACGACGCTGTTTCTAGCGATTTGCATGATGCTTTCCTTTGCTGTTTAAACGTTGAACAAGTTGATAAACCGTTGCTGCGTGCCCTTTGGGCTGCACATCGTAAAGTGCGTGCTGGACAATGCCGGTTTTGTCGATAATAAACGTAGAGCGAATGATACAAAGTTTTTTGTGGCCATCATGTTCGCGGTATTGGCTAACGCCAAATTGACTGCACACCTCGCCTTTTTCATCAGAAAGCAGGGGCACAGACAAACCATGCAGATCACGAAAATTTGCGTGCGAATAACAATCATCACGTGAAACACCGAATATTTTACAGCCTAGTTCGGCAAACTCGTTTTCGTGATCAGAAAAATCAGCGGCTTCAATGATGCAGCTAGGTGTGTTGTCACGAGGATAGAAAAACAACACGGCATGGTGCTGGCCATATACCGAACGGGAATCAACCCACTCCATGTCTGCATCAGGCAACAGAAAATCAGGTGCGGCTTCTCCAGCGTGCAGCATTCGGCTCCCCCTCGGATAAGGTGAACTTATTCTAACCGAGCCTGCACCAAGTAAATCAAGTTCTATTTTTGGAGGGCACTTTTTTCAACCGGCGTTAATTCAACGGCTACTTTATGCGCGCTAGCCAAATACTCGTGTGAGCGCATTTCAATCAACCGACTGACCGTGCGGGTAAATTCAATCGCTTGCGGCCCTTGTGTATACAACACCTCGGCAGGGCATGCTGCACTAATGATCAACTTCACCCGGTGATCGTAAAGCACGTCAACCAGCCAGGTAAACCGTCGCGCTGCACTTGAATCATCAAGAGTCATTTCTGGCACACCAGATAACATCACCGTGTGATATTCCTCAGCTAACGCCAAATAATCATTTTGCGAACGCGGACCGCCACAGAGTGTCGCAAAATCAAACCAGATGACGCCCTGAGCACGCCTCACCACAGACAGTTCCCGGCTAACCAGGGTGACAACTTGCGTAATGCCATCTTCCCCTGCCAACTGATGAAATATCTGCTGCAAAACCTTCGTTGCTTCTGGTTTTTTGACTAAAAATATATCTGCCTGCTCTAGCGTACGCAACCGGTAATCAATGCCGGCATCAATTTTCAACACATCCAGCGTTTGGTTCAGTAGCTGTATCGTTGATAAAAAATTTTGTCTTTGCAGCCCGTTGGGATAAAGGCCATAGGGCGGGTAGTTGGAAGTAATGCAAAAAATTACGCCCCCATCAAACAATGCTTTCATCAAGCGGCCAAGAATCATGGCATCGGCAATATCTGACACATGAAACTCGTCAAAGCACATCAGCCGCGTATCTCGTGCAATGTCAGCGGCTACTTTGGCCAAGGGGTCACTTTCTGAATGATAAGCCTTGAGTGCTTTATGTATCTCGCGCATAAACGCATGAAAATGCACACGACGTTTTCTCTGATAAGGGACTGCATCAAAAAAACAGTCCATGAGAAAGCTCTTTCCTCGCCCTACCCCACCCCAAAGCCAAATGCCACGCGGCAACTCTGGATGAATGAAGAGCTTGCGCAACCGGTTACGTCGCGCAGCTTTCAATGCCAGCAATTCGTCATAGAGCACTTGCAGCCGGTCCACGGCGGCTAGTTGTTCAGTATCAGCAACGATGTTGCGCTCAGCAAGCGCCGCATTGAACACTTTGCGTACGCCGTCTTTGGCCGCATTAAGAATTCGATAGGGCATGGGCGCTAATTAACACAGAAAAAATACTCGCCGATAACAAGACAAAGAAATACCTTGATATTTTTTCCAGCCACCCTAAAACGCAATGACTAGAAATGCAGCGCGCGTTTATCAACCGCCAAGGCAGATTCATGCATTGCTTCGGATAGGGTGGGATGAGCATGGCAAATACGGGCAATATCTTCCGAAGAGGCATTGAACTCCATCGCCACGACGGCCTCTGCAATCAACTCTGACGCGTTGTTGCCAATAATATGTACACCGAGGACACGATCCGTTTTGACGCATGCCAGCATTTTGACAAACCCGGTGGTGTCTCCCTGCCCTAATGCGCGGCCATTGGCGGCAAATGGCATCTGTCCGACACGGTATTCAGTGCCTTCATTTTTCAACTGCTGTTCCGTTTTGCCAACCCAGGCAATTTCAGGATGGGTATAGATCACCCACGGAATCACGTCATAATTGACATGGCCTTTTTGCCCAGCGATGCACTCAGCCACCATGACGCCTTCTTCCATGCTTTTGTGGGCAAGCATAGGGCCGGGCACCACGTCCCCTACTGCCCAAACATTAGGCAAGTTGGTATGGCACTGGGCATCAACAGCAATAAAACCACGCTCTGTCATCTCCAAACCCACGGTTTCGGCACCGATACTGTGCGTTGTCGGGAAGCGCCCCACGGACACAATGAGTCGATCACATTCCAGCACCTTTGCTTCATCGCCCAGCTCATAAGCCACCGTGACGCCTTTTTCGGTGACTTCCACTTTCGTAATTTTCGCACCCAAGTGAATCGCCAAACCCTGCTTTTGCGTGAATGTTTTCCATGCCTCTTTAGCGACAGCTGCATCCGCTGACACCAGAAAGTCCGGCATTGCTTCAAGAATGGTGACTTCCGCACCTAATCTTTTCCAGACAGAACCCAACTCCAGGCCAATGACGCCCGCACCGATGACACCCAGCCGTTTGGGCGCTGTAGCAAAAGACAGCGCACCCACGTTGTCACAAACAATTTTGTTATCAACGGGAATGTTCGGCAAATGGCGTGCCTGGGACCCGGTTGCCACAATGACATGTGTGGCTTCAACCATTTCGCCGCTGACATCGACTTGCCAGCGATCATTTTCTCGGCCGACAAATTTTCCGTGGCCCGCTAGCAAGGTAACCTTGTTTTTCTTGAACAAGCTTTTAATGCCGCTCGTGAGCTGATCGACAATGTTATCTTTTCGCTTGACCATGGTGGCCACATCCATTTTCACATTGCTAGCAGAAATACCATGCATGATGAAAGAGTGGTTTGCCTGCTCGAACAATTCAGATGATTGCAATAACGCCTTGGAAGGAATGCAGCCCACATTCAAGCAGGTTCCACCCAACCTGACCGATCCTTTCGGGTCGGCATACGATTCGGATTCAATGCATGCCGTAGTCAGCCCTAGCTGGGCAGCACGAATAGCGGCCACATAGCCGCCCGGCCCGCCCCCAATAACGACAACATCAAATTGTTTGGACATGAGACAACCTTTCAGAATCAGTAATATTCAACACCAACCAGCGCTAAGCTTATATATCGAGCAGAAGACGTGCCGGGTCTTCCAGCGCTTCTTTGATGGTCACCAGGCCGAGCACGGCTTCACGGCCATCAATGATGCGGTGATCGTATGACATGGCAAAATAATTTATCGGGCGGACAACAACCTGCCCATTTTCAACTACCGCACGGTCTTTGGTGGCATGAATACCCAGAATGGCGGATTGTGGCGGATTGATGATCGGCGTGGAAAGCATCGACCCGAAAGTGCCTCCATTGGAAATCGTAAATGTGCCTCCGGTTAACTCTTCGAGTGAAAGCTTGCCCTCTTTGGCCTTCTGGCCAAATTCAGCAATTTTCTTTTCAATTTGCGCCAGACTCATTTGATCGGCATCTCGCAGAATCGGCACAACCAAACCGCGGGGGGAACCGACGGCAATACCAATATCAAAATAGCCGTGATAGACAATGTCATTGCCATCAACTGACGCATTGAGCACAGGATATTTTTTCAGCGCAGCCACAGCCGCCTTAACAAAAAACGACATGAAGCCAAGCTTGATGCCATGCTCTTTTTCGAATTTCTCCTGATACTTTTTGCGCAGCTCCATCACCGG
>DATCQI010000114.1:0-17703 GCA_036569545.1 Rugosibacter sp.
CATGAAACTCATCACCGCCATCATCAAGCCATTCAAGCTGGATGAAGTGCGTGAAGCCTTGGCCACTGTGGGGGTACAAGGCATCACTGTCACGGAAGTCAAAGGCTTTGGCAGGCAAAAAGGACATACCGAGCTGTATCGCGGCGCTGAATACGTGGTTGATTTTCTACCCAAGGTCAAAGTGGAAGCCGCCGTCGGCGACGACATGGTTGATCAAGTGGTCGAAGCGCTCGAAAAATCTGCCCGGACAGGGAAAATTGGCGATGGCAAGATTTTCGTCTACAGCCTGGAACAAGTCATCCGCATCCGCACCGGCGAAACCGGTGAGGCTGCCCTTTAAGGGGAACACTATTATGAAAAAACTACTCGCTGTTTTGCTGGCAGCCTGCACGATTGGCACTGGTAGCCTGGCCTGGGCAGAAGATGCACCTACCCAGACCACCGCAACCACTACGGCTCCAGCCGCTACGCCCGCAGTTGATGCCGCCACGACACCTGCTGTTGCAGCCATAGCCGCACCCGCTGAAGCGGCTCCTGTCACCGCACCGACCCCCAATAAAGGGGATACCGCCTGGATGATGATGTCGACAGCACTTGTGCTGTTGATGTCTGTGCCCGCGCTGGCTTTGTTCTATGGCGGCCTGGTGCGCACCAAGAACATGCTCTCGGTGCTGATGCAGGTGTTCGTTGTGTTCTCGCTGATCACCGTGCTGTGGTGCGTGTATGGCTACAGCTTGGCATTCACTGAGGGCAGTGGTGCCACCAGCGCCTTTTTTGGCGGCTTCGACCGCCTCTTCCTCAAGGGCGTATTTGATGCGGCCACCGGCACGTTTGCGTTGGGTGCCACCTTCAGCAAAGCTACGCCGATGTATGAGATCGTTTTTGTCGCCTTCCAGGCTACTTTTGCCGCCATTTCGGTTTGCCTGATTTTCGGCTCACTGGTTGAACGCGTCAGATTCTCGGCGATCCTGATTTTTTCGGTAATCTGGTTCACCATCAGCTATATACCCATCGCGCATATGGTCTGGTTCTGGATGGGCCCGGATGCCTACACCACAGCGGGTGTGGTTGACACGATGAATGCCAAGGCAGGTTTACTCTGGCAGTGGGGCGCGCTGGATTTCGCTGGTGGTACGGTAGTGCATATCAATGCGGGTGTTGCAGGTCTGGTGGGTGCCTTTATGCTGGGTAAGCGTATCGGTTTCGGCAAGGAATCCATGTCGCCCCATAGCCTGACCATGACCATGATCGGTGCTTCGCTCTTGTGGTTTGGCTGGTTCGGCTTTAACGCCGGATCTGCTCTGGAAGCGAACGGTTCTGCTGCCCTGGCCTTCATGAATACCTATCTGGCCACGGCTTGTGCAGTGCTGTCATGGATGTTTACCGAATGGCTAATCAAAGGCAAACCTTCGATGCTGGGTGCCGCTTCCGGTGCGGTTGCCGGTCTGGTGGCGATTACACCTGCCGCGGGCAACGTGGGTATCCCGGGTGCTTTCGTGATCGGCCTTCTGGTCGGCCCATTGTGCTTCTGGGGCGTTACCGGCTTGAAGAAACTGTTGCGAGTGGATGATGCGCTGGATGTCTTCGGAGTACACGCGCTGGGTGGCATATTTGGCGCGCTGATGACGGGTGTTTTCAATGCACCCAGCATGGGTGGGCCAGGGTTCTACAACAACTGGTTCGAGATGAAACCAGGTTACGGTGCCATTCTCGACCAAGTGATCATCCAGGCCAAAGCAGTCGGTTTAACAGTTGTCTGGACAACCATTGCTGCACTCATCGCTTTCAAGATTGCCGATTTAATCGTCGGTCTGCGTGTTCCGGAAGATGAAGAACGCGAAGGGCTGGACATCACGTCACACGGCGAGGCGGCTTATCACGACTAACTAAGAATTGCCTCTTGCCCCCTGGCAAGAGGGTTAATCTTGCCAGCCTTTTACCTTTGAAGGGCGCTCTGAACAGAGCGCCCTTTTTATTTATGCGTCTGCAAATACTTCGGGGTTAACACAGTCACGCGGATGTTGTCCGGTTAACGCTGCAATTAAATTATCCACAGCGCGCATGCCCATCGCCATTCGTGCCTGATAAGACGCCGAGCCAATGTGCGGAGTGAGCACTACGTTATCCAGCGTCAGAAAATCCGGATTGAACTTCGGCTCTCCTTCAAATACATCGACACCTGCGCCACAAATTCGGCGCTCGCGTAACGCCGCGATTAACGCCGCATCATCCACAACTCCCCCGCGCGCGACATTGATTAGATGCGCGGTCGGCTTCATCAGGCTCAACTCGGCTACCCCAATGTAATGCTGCACAGCAGGCGAATAAGGTAACAGCAGAACCACAAAATCAGCGTCGCGCAACAGCGTTTCTTTATCGACCCATGTTGCGTTATGCTGAACTTCGATGTCGGCCGGCAAGCGAGAGCGGTTGTGATAAATCGTTTTCATGCCAAAACCCGTTGCCCGACGCGCCAAGGCCTGGCCAATCCGTCCCATGCCCACAATGCCCAAAGTGGCATGGTGCACATCCGTGCCTAACCAAAGATCATAACGCCACGCACCCCATTGACCTTCGCGCAACCAGCGTTCGGCCATGGGCAACCGCCTTGACACCGCCATCAGCAATGCCCAGGCGAGATCGGCGGTTGTTTCCGTCAATACATCCGGCGTGTTGGTCACCATGATGCCCGCCTGCGTACATGCCGCGACATCAATATTGTTATAACCCACGCCCACGTTGCACGCAGCACGCAAGTGCGGTGCGGCAGCGATACTCTCGGCGGTTAGCGGGTCGGCCACCGAAAGCAAGAGGCCTTCCTTATCGGCCAGCCGTGCTTTTAATTCAGCGGAAGGCAAGCCTTCGTTGCTGGCATGGTCATCGACTTCGAAATACTCCTGCAGCCGCACCACCAATTCCGGAAAAAATTGACGTGTAACAAGCACCTTCGGTTTCATTGGGTTCTCCTGATCCTGGGTCATTTATGGATAACTTCATATTTCATGCCGCTTATACTTCTGCCGGAAATATTATCTTCCCTTCACATTCATATTTTTAACTCAGGAGAAAACCATGAGCATGATGCAGGAATTTCGCGATTTTGCAGTCAAGGGCAATGTCATGGATTTAGCTGTCGGTGTCATCATTGGCGGTGCATTTGGAAAAATTGTCGATTCGCTCGTCAAGGACATCATCATGCCATTGATCGGCAAGGTCATTGGCAATGTTAATTTCACCGAAATGTTCATACAACTTTCGCCTCCAGCTAAAGCCATCGAAGGCACGGCCACATATGAATCACTTACCAAAGCGGGTGCCTCATTATTGGCTTATGGCAACTTCCTGACCATTTTGATCAATTTCATCATTCTCGCTTTTGTTATTTTCCAAATGATCAAGATGGTTAACCGTTTGAAAGGCCCGGCGCCTGCCGCAACGCCTGCAGCTACGCCAGAAGACATTGTGCTGCTACGTGAAATTCGCGACAACTTGAAGAAATAAAATTCAGTCCAAGATTGAAATAGCCCGCTATCTTTGGATGGCGGGCTATTTTTTTATCTGCGCCAGCCGCGTTAAATCACTCACGATCTCCTTTGAATGGCGCGATGTATCCACCTGAAGATATGCCTTGGCGATCTTGCCTTGCGGATCAATCAAAAACGTATAACGCTTGGCAAACTTGGCCACCAGAAAGTCGGACAGCGCCCCATAACTGCGGGCAACCGTTGCATCCTGATCGGCTAACAAAGGAAAGGGGAGGTGGTATTTGTCAGCAAATTTTTTGTGGGATGCCGAATCATTCACGCTCACACCAACAATTTGCGCACCCAGCGCTGTCAATGCGTGTAAATCATCACGAAACTGACAAGCTTCCTGTGTGCAGCCCGGCGTGTCATCTTTCGGATAAAAGTAAAGCACCACCCATTGGCCGCGCAGATCCTGGAGTCGCCATAGCTTGCCGTTCTGGTCGGGCAGCGCAAATCCCGGCGCCGATGCGCCAACAACCGGCACATCGGCAAAAGCGGGCAATGCGTTCAGCAAACCCAAGCCACCAATCACCATAAAAACACGCAGGCATCGGAAGAAACGAAGACATAGCGAATCCAGTGTATTGGGCATGCTGTTTGGATTCGTGGATTGACACAAATTTTTATGATTCATGACTATTTCCTCATGGTAGAAAATCGCTGCAAAGTACGTTCTCGAGCGGCGGCATGATCCACTGCTGGCAAAGGATAATCGTGGCCTATTGAAATGCCGCATGCTGCTTGTTGGGACGCGTTCATTTTCCATGGCGCATGAATAAACTGATGCGGAACTGCTGAAAGCTCTGACACATAACGACGAATAAAATGGCCGTGCGGATCAAATTTTTCGGATTGCGTCACGGGATTGAAAATACGGAACCACGGTTGCGCATCACATCCCGTGGAAGCTGCCCACTGCCAGCCGCCATTGTTCGCGGCGAGATCAAAGTCAAGCAGCTTTTCAGCAAACCACGACTCACCCAGGCGCCAGTCTACCCCCAGGTCTTTAGTCAAAAAAGACGCTGTCACCATGCGTAGCCGATTATGCATAAACCCTGTGCGTATCAGCTGGCGCATCGCGGCATCCACTAGCGGATAACCAGTCTTGCCTTGTTGCCATGCAACTAAAAGATCCGGCGCATCATCCCACGCCAGTGCTTCCATTGCAGGCTGATAAGCCTGCGTGACAACCTCGGGGTGATACCAAAGAATCATGTGATAAAAATCGCGCCAGATGAGTTCGGACAACCACGTGGCAGCCCCTCGGCCCGACTGACTTTGCGCATACCTGACCAGTTGGCGGAGGGACACCGTACCAAAGCGCAGATGCGCTGAAAGGCTTGACGTGCCATTCGCTGCCGGAAAATCACGATCGCTAGCATAGTGATCCAGGCGTTCGGTGAATGCGAGAAATAAACTCCGCCCACCGCGCATGCCGGTAGGTAAAGCCAAATTCGCCAGATCGGTTGATGCAAAACCCAGTTCCGATAAAGTCGGCACCCCAAGGGAATATCCTTCGGGTGCCGTATCGGGAATAGCCAGATGTGCCGCATAGCGCTCCACTGGATAGACTTGAAAATAATACGGGGTCAGCCGCTTTAGCCAGGCATTCTTGTATGGTGTAAATACCGAAAATGGCGCACCCTGCTGTGTAAGCACTTCATCGCATTCAAAAATTACCTGGTCTTTGAATAAGAAAAAGTCGGCGCTAGTGAGTCGGCGGATATTCGCCTCAACAGCCGTATCATGTTGCCGCGCTGCGGGCTCGTAATCCCGGTTGGCGTATACCGCCTGCACGCCAAGCCTTGCCGCAAGTTGCGGAATCTCATCGGACGGATCACCCTGCAAAATAATGAGTGCGCCACCCATCCGGCGCAAATCGTCTGCAACCTCTTCTACCGCGCGCAGAATAAACTCTACCCGTCGGTCAGATCGCGGCAGCGAAGCAAGGATCGTGGAATCAAATACAAACACGCAATACACCTGATCATGGGCTTTTAACGCATGAAAAAGCGCGGCATGATCATGGGTGCGTAAATCGCGGCGAAACCAGACAAGTGCGGATGGCATAAAAATAAATCCTGAACGCAGATGACTGAGGAGTGGAACGACAGATTACAATATCAACATTGCCATGGAAACCACATGCCTCGCTAATCATTTCCTTATTGCCATGCCCGCCATGGCCGACCCGAATTTTTCGCGTACGCTAACCTACATTTGCGAGCACAACGCGGAAGGTGCGGTAGGCATTGTCATTAACCGGCCGACGGATATGCGCTTGGGCGAGCTGTTCAAGCGCGTGGCCATTCCCCTCGAAGAGGGTTTGCCCACCGAGTGTTTTGCTAACTTGCCGGTGTATGCCGGTGGCCCGGTACAGTCCGACCGCGGGTTTGTGCTTCACCGCACCACCCGGCAATGGCAAAACTCGCTCAAAGTAACGGATGGCCTGGCGCTCACCAGCTCGCGCGATATCCTGCAAGCCATGGGCAGTGCGGAGCAGCCTGGCGATGTACTGGTCACGCTAGGTTATGCCGGCTGGACAGCAGGTCAGCTGGAATGGGAAATCGCGCAAAACGCCTGGCTGACGGTGGAAGCTTCCCCGCACATCTTGTTTAACGTGCCCAGTGAAGAGCGCCTTGCCGCAGCGATGCAATTACTGGGCGTTGATTTTGCCAACCTGTCCGAGGTTGCCGGTCATGCATGACGAAACATTGCTGGCTTTTGACTTCGGGCTGCAACGCATTGGCGTAGCGCTGGGTGAAGTCCGCCTGGGCCAGGCGCGCGCGCTCACCTGCATTGCGCATGAAGCCAACGCCGCACGCTTTGCAGCAATCAGCGAGCTGATCACGGAGTGGCAACCTACGCGGCTGTTAGTTGGCCGACCACTCAATGATGATGGCAGCTCACACGACATGACGGCGCGTTGCACGCGCTTTGCCAATCAGCTACGCGGCCGCTTTGCGCTGCCTGTGGAAGAAGTGGATGAGCGGTTTAGTTCGATCGAAGCCGATGCAGATCTGCGCAACCCACAGAACACCTTTTCTGCGCCGTCTCACCAGCGCCGACTTTCTTTGAATCTGACCGCAAAGAATGCAAAGCCGCATCTGGGCTGGCAAGACCGCAAGACGACAATCGATGCCGAAGCCGCACGCGTGATTCTGCAAAGCTGGCTGGAAACCCATGCCCATCAAACGGCCTGACGCAGAAGCGCTCTGCTGCACCCTTGCAGACCAGATGCGGCCGCATGTGGATCTGGCACGCACCGCACTGGTCGGCATTCACACGGGAGGTGCCTGGGTGGCTGAGCGTCTGCACACCCTGCTCGGGCTACACACTGCGCCGGGCGTGCTGAATGTGTCGTTCCATCGCGACGACTACAGCCAGCGCGGCCTGCAGGCCAATACGCACGCCTCGCTTCTTCCATTTGAGGCGGAAGGCGCGCATATCATCATTGTCGATGACGTGCTCTATACCGGCCGCACCATACGCGCGGCGATGAACGAATTATTCGACTATGGCCGCCCGGAAAAAATTGAACTGGCTGTACTTGCCGATCGCGGCGGACGCGAATTGCCCATTGCCGCCAACTACTGCGCGCATACCCTCACCCTCTCTGCTGCACAACTGCTGGAACTAGAGCGCGCGCCTGAGGGCACCCTATCTTTTCGATTGACCGAAAAATGACCTTATCGAGCATCAACCGCAATCCACAGCTCAATAGTCACGGCGAACTCAATCATTTGCTCAGTATCGAAGGGCTGTCGCACGAAATGCTGACACGCATCCTTGATACGGCCATCCCCTTCACTGAAGTCGCCGAACGCGAAGTAAAAAAAGTGCCCCTGTTGCGCGGCAAAAGCATATTCAACCTGTTCTTCGAAAATTCAACCCGCACGCGTACCACGTTTGAAATCGCCGCCAAGCGACTCTCGGCCGATGTCATCAATCTCAACATCAATACATCATCTGCCAGCAAAGGCGAAACACTGCTCGATACCACCGACAATCTGGCCGCCATGCAAGCGGACATGTTTGTCGTCCGTCACGCGGCCAGCGGCGCACCCTATCTCATGGCCCAGCATCTGGCAGCCACCAGGCAGGATCATATTCATATCATCAACGCCGGCGATGGCCGCCATGCACACCCGACCCAGGGCCTGCTTGACATGTATACCATTCGCCATTACAAGCAGGATTTCACGCAACTGACGGTGGCCATTGTCGGCGACGTGTTGCACTCACGGGTCGCACGCAGCCAGATACACGCGCTGACCATGCTGGGCGTGCCTGAAGTCCGCGTGATTGCACCCAAAACGCTGCTGCCAAATGGCATAGAACGGCTTGGGGTGCGCGTATTTAATGACATGAAAGAAGGCTTGCGCGGTGTGGATGTGGTGATGATGCTGCGTTTGCAAAGTGAACGCATGCAGGGTGCGCTCTTGCCCAGCGCGCAGGAATATTTCAAATCTTACGGCCTGACAATGGACAAGCTGGCACTGGCCAAATCCGACGCCATTGTCATGCATCCGGGGCCGATGAATCGCGGCGTGGAAATTGAATCCGCTGTTGCCGATGGCACGCAGGCGGTGATCCTGCCGCAAGTCACTTTCGGCATCGCCGTGCGCATGGCAGTAATGGCCATGCTGGCAGGCGCATGAAATGAATATCCATATTCGAGGCGGCCGCCTGATCGACCCGGCCCATAGTATCGACAAACAAGCGGATCTGTTCATCGCCGCCGGCAAAATAGTCGGCGCTGGCGATACGGTGCCAGCAGGGTTTAAGGCCAGCACCACACTTGACGCCACGGGCTGCATCGTTTGCCCCGGCCTCATTGATCTTTCTGCACGCTTGCGTGAGCCAGGCTTTGAATACAAAGCCACGCTGGAATCCGAAATGGCTGCCGCCGCCGCTGGCGGCGTGACGCGGCTGGCCTGCCCGCCCGACACCGACCCGGTGCTGGATGAACCCGGCCTGGTCGAAATGCTCACGCATCGGGCGCGCTTGCCTGAATTCGCCCATGTGCATCCGATCGGTGCACTGACCATGCAACTGGCCGGGAAAAAACTGACCGAAATGGCCGAGCTCAGTGAGGCAGGCTGTGTTGCTTTCGGCCAGGCGAATCACGCCATTGTCGATACGCAAGTGTTGCTGCATGCCATGAACTATGCGGCTACTTTTGATTTCCCTGTCTGGCTCCAGGCGCAAGATCCATTTCTTGCACAGCTAGGCGTGGCACACGATGGTGAAATTGCCGCGAGATTAGGACTGGCCGGCATTCCTGTGGCAGCAGAAACCATTGCGCTGGCCACGCTGCTGCAACTAGCCCGTGAAACCGGCGTGCGCCTGCATGTAACGCGAGTTTCCTCTGCAGCAGGTGTCGACATGATCATTGCTGCCCGCGCGGCAGGCATTTCAGTCACTTGCGATACCGCTGTGCATTACCTGCACTTATGCGATCACGATATTGGATTTTTCAATCCGCATGCGCGGCTTGATCCGCCGTTGCGCACCCAGCGCGACCGCGATGCGTTACGTCATGGCTTGGCCTCGGGTGCAATCACGGCTGTATGTTCGGATCACACCCCGGTGGATGATGATGGCAAACAAAAACCGTTTAGCGAAGCCGAAATCGGTGCCACGGGCCTTGAACTCTTGCTGCCACTGACCCTGAAGTGGGCGCAGGAAATGCAGGTGCCACTCCTCATCGCACTGGCGCGCATCACGTCAGACCCGGCGCGTATCATGGGCGTGAATGCCGGTAAGCTGAAGGTGGGGCTACCGGCAGACGTTTGCGTGTTTGACCCGGCCGCCGATTTTCATGTCACCCGAAAAAACCTCAAAAGCCAGGGCAAGAACACCCCATTTCTCGGCTTGGCGCTGCCCGGTTGCGTGCGCTACACCCTCATCGAGGGCCATTTAGCCTACGATAGCGCAAGCTAATAGTCTTTGGCTGGATTCAACTTCGCCACGACACTGACCGCACCGATCCCCATCACCCGTACCCGCTTGGCCCGCGAAGCGTCGCCCGACAGCAAAGTTACCGAACGCCTGGGTACTGCCAAATGCAACGCAAGAAAAGCAATCAGTTGCGCATTGGCTTGCCCCTCCACCGGCGGCGCGTGCAATCGAATCTTGAGGGCTTCGCCATGCAATCCCACCACTTCGGTTTTTTTCGCGCCGGGCTGGATGTACAGCCTCAGCGTCACACCGTCTTCATCCGCCTGTAACCAGCTCATCCTGCCAGCACCAGCCAGCGCAGGCGCTCTAAAACCATCATGCCCATTTGCAGCAGCAAAATAAACGCCAGCGGCGAGAGGTCTATCCCGCCAATGTCGGGTATCCAGCGGCGAAAGGGGCGTAGCAGGGGGCGGCTGATCGCATTGAAAACATCCGCCATGGGCGCATACGGGTTCACCCAGGAAAAAATTGCCGACACCAGCACCGCACCCAGCAGCAAATAACAAGCAATCTTGATCGTTGCCAATACTGCCAATAAAGCCACCATAAAAATCGGTGCTGGTGATACGGCAATCAAGGTGCCAGATAACCCCAGCGCCAAGCCTAAAACGAGCGCTTGCGCCAGCCAGGCGAGCAGCAGGCTCGCCATATCCCACCCAAACAATCCAGGAATGATTCGCCGCACCGGACGCACGATCCAATCCGTCATCGCAATAACAAACTGCCCCAGCGGATTACGAAAAGGCGCTTTGGTCATTTGCAAAATGAACCGGGCCAGCAGTGCCACTGTGAGAAAACCACTCACGGCATCCAATAGAAAAATAAATAGTTGTATCAACATTGAATACGTTACCTCTGTTTAGCTGCGTTACTTACCCAGCGTTTCTCCTAATTCACGCCCGCGCGCGTTAGCCGCTATCACGCCTTGCCCGATAGCAGCGGCCACACCCTGCATGGCAAACGTCTGCAATGCTGCTTCGGTTGTTCCGCCCCTGGATGTCACCCTTTCGCGCAGCGTGGTAATGCTTTCACTACTTTTTGCCGCCAGTTGTGCTGCGCCAAGAAACGTATGCACCGTCAATTGGCGCGCGGATTCCGCATCCAGACCCAACGTGCGTGCGGCTGACTCAATCGCTTCAATGAAATAAAACACATACGCCGGACCACTGCCCGAAATGGCAGTCACCACATCCATTTGCACTTCATTTTCAACCCATACACAAGTACCCACCGCGCGGAGAATTTTTTCAACTTCGTCGCGCTCGTTATTATCGACACTGGGATCAGAAAATAGCCCAGTAATGCCAGCGCCTATCAAGGCGGGAGTATTCGGCATAGCACGCACTATTCTGCCATAGCCCAGCCAAGCGGCCATATCTGCCACCCGCAAACCGGCAGCGATGCTTAACACTACTTGCTGCGTGAGCTTGCCGACAAGTGGTGCCACAGCCGCCTTCATCTGTTGCGGCTTGACGGCCAGAACCAGCACATCACAATGCAGCGCGGCAGCATCGACTGCTGCGACAGCACGCACACCAAAAGTGTCCGTGATACGTTCGCGAGCCTCCTGAAAAGGTTCCACCACTTGAATAGCGGCCGCAGAAAAACCTTGTTTTTGCATCCCGCCAATTAATGCAGTGGCCATATTGCCGCCGCCGATAAAGGTAATTTTCATTAATTTTCCTGTTCTTAATTAAGCACACTAGCTTGTCGTTTGCCAAAAATAGCCGTGCCCACACGCACTATCGTTGCCCCTGCAAGAATGGCCGCTTCCAGATCATGTGACATGCCCATCGAGAGCGTATCCAAAGCCAGTCCCTCGTTGTTGAGTTGAGCAAAAAGCGTGCTCAATTGAGTAAAATTTTGGCGTTGCAACACAGCGTCATCGGTTACCGCAGGAATCGCCATCAGCCCTCGCAAACGGAGCTGAGGCAACGCGCTTATCGCATGCGCCAAGGCTGAAGCCGCAGCCGGTGCACAACCGCTTTTTGATGCTTCGCCTGACACATTCACTTGAACACAGACTTGTAACGGCGGCAAATGGACGGGGCGCTGGGCCGCTAATCGCTCAGCAGTTTTTAACCGCTCCAGTGTATGCACCCAGACAAAATTTTCAGCGATTACCCGTGTTTTATTACTCTGTAGCGGGCCAATAAAATGCCATTCCAGATCCAGATCGGCAAGTTCAGAAATTTTTCCTATGCTCTCTTGCACATAGCTTTCGCCAAAAGCACCTTGTCCGCACGCGGCCGCTTCACGCACGCACGCAGCTGGCCAGGTTTTAGACACAGCAAGCAGCCGCACAGCATCAAGCGGGCGTCCTGCCGCAACACAGGCCGCAGCAATTCGGCTACGAACCGCTTGCAAGTTGTTTAAGATTGTTGTCATATAACGTTCTGAAAGTATATCGCACCTCATTTACAGGAAAAAACATGGACATTACTGAGCTGCTCTCCTTTGTTGTCAAGAATAATGCATCCGATTTGCACCTCTCATCAGGCTTGCCGCCGATGATTCGCGTCCATGGCGATGTGCGGCGGATTAATCTGCCGCCAATGGAACACAAGGAAGTGCACGGCATGATTTATGACATCATGAATGACGGCCAGCGCAAGGTGTATGAAGAGCATCTGGAGTGTGACTTTTCTTTTGAAGTGCCTAATCTGGCCCGCTTTCGCGTCAATGCATTTGTGCAGAATCGCGGGGCGGCAGCCGTAATGCGTACTATTCCCTCAAAAATACTTTCACTGGATGACTTAAAGGCACCAAAGATTTTTGCCGAGCTAGCCGATCAGCCACGTGGCATTGTGCTGGTCACCGGACCTACCGGCTCGGGCAAATCCACCACGCTTGCCGCGATGGTCAACCACAAAAATGAAAACGAGTACGGCCATATCCTGACTGTGGAAGACCCGATCGAATTTGTGCATGAATCAAAAAAATGCCTAATCAACCAGCGCGAAGTTGGCCCGCATACGCTCTCATTCAATAACGCCCTGCGCAGCGCCCTGCGTGAAGATCCGGATGTCATTCTGGTAGGCGAGATGCGTGATCTGGAAACCATCCGCCTGGCGCTGTCCGCCGCAGAAACAGGTCACTTGGTGTTGGGCACTTTGCACACCTCGTCTGCCGCCAAAACCATTGACCGCATCATTGATGTGTTTCCGGCAGCAGAAAAAGAAATGGTTCGGTCCATGTTGTCCGAATCGCTAAAAGCCGTTATTTCACAAACCTTGTGCAAAACCATGGACGGCACAGGTCGCGTGGCAGCACATGAAGTCATGATCGGCACGCCGGCCATTCGCAACCTGATCCGCGAAGCTAAAGTCGCGCAAATGTATTCAGCCATCCAGACGGGTCAGCAATTTGGCATGCAAACTCTTGACCAAAATCTGCAAGATCTGGTCAAACGCCGCGTTATTTCACCCAATGAGGCACGCAGCAAAGCAGCAAACAAGGATAATTTCCTCGGCTAAATTGCAATACAACGGGACCGAAAAACAATGGAACGCGATGAAGGTTTGAAGTTCATGTACCAGCTGCTGGGCATGATGATGCAAAAAAAAGGGTCTGACTTGTTCATTACCGCAGGCTTTCCTCCGGCAATGAAAATCGATGGCAAGATGACACCCGTGACTACTCAGGTTTTATCGCCTCAGCATACGCAGGAGCTGGCGCGAGCCATCATGAATGACAAGCAGGCGGCGGCATTTGAAGAAACCAAAGAAGCCAATTTCGCCATCTCTCCTTCAGGCATTGGCCGCTTTCGGGTAAATGCTTTTGTGCAGCAAGGGCGTGTGGGCATTGTGCTGCGGACCATCAATGTGCAGATTCCAGATTTTGATGAGCTCAAATTACCATCTGTACTCAAGGATGTGGCAATGACCAAGCGCGGTCTGGTACTCTTCGTCGGTGGTACGGGCTCAGGAAAATCAACCTCGCTGGCAGCGATGATCGGCTACCGCAACCAGAACAGCTATGGTCACATCATCACCATCGAAGACCCGGTGGAATATGTGCATGAACATAAAAATTGCATTATTACCCAGCGTGAAGTCGGCGTCGATACCGAATCGTGGGAGGTCGCACTAAAAAACACCTTGCGCCAGGCACCGGACGTGATTTTGATCGGTGAAATTCGCGATCGGGAAGTGATGGAACATGCCATTGCCTTTGCCGAAACCGGCCACTTGGCGCTGGGCACGCTGCATGCCAACAACTCCAATCAGGCGCTTGATCGCATCATCAACTTCTTCCCTGAAGAGCGCCGCCCGCAGCTGTTAATGGACCTTTCCCTTAACCTCAGAGGCATCGTGTCGCAGCGACTGATTCCGCTCAAGGAAGGTCAAGGCCGTGCCGCCGCCATAGAAGTACTCCTCAACTCACCATTGATCTCTGATCTCATCTACAAAGGCGATGTACATGAAATAAAAGAAATCATGAAAAAATCGCGTGAGCTGGGCATGCAGACTTTCGACCAAGCCTTGTTTGATTTGCACGAAGAAGGCCGTATCAGCTACGACGACGCCCTGCGTTTTGCAGACTCAATGAACGAAGTCCGCCTGATGCTCAAGCTGCATGGCAGGGAGGCGCAAACAAGGGATCTGCATTCGGGTATCGGCCATCTGGATATCGTTTAATGGTTATGCAAACCAATCACCCATCTCAGCCTGCAGATTCAAATCGTGCCGCGCTGGAAGGCATTGACCATCTGACAAAAAAAATCTGTTCCTTGTGGGGGACACCAGAATTAAATATATTTGTTCGCCACCTTATTCTGGACTCACGCAATGGGGCTCGCCAAGGTCTGCCTACTGATGTCGCCACTGAAGTGACTTTTCTTGCCGAAACCAATACATTCGTACGTGCCATTACCTTGGCAAAGCGCTTGGGCATCAAGTTTAGCGAAGCCCTGACGATGACTGAAGCAGAAGATGATCAGCCATTGAAGTTTGATGCCTTCGATGATCCATTTGTTTCTCGTGACACGTTAGCCCCTAAAATCGGACGTGAACAATTCAGCCCCGCTGCACTTGCCGCAGTTCCACGCCATGCACGGCGCACGCCCGCTAAAAACCAAGCCACCGGACTGCTCACCCTTTTGTTAATGCTGATCCGCAACAAGTGGTTGTGGGTTATCGCCCTAGTCGTAGCCGGCTATCACTTCGTTTGGCCCTGGATGCAATCATTGCTCTAAAGCACTCTATCTTTTTGCATCGGCACGCTGCGCCGAGCACTGCCAGCCACCATATCAAAACCATACAAGCGGCACTCCAGCGCTCCGTTATACAGGGGGATTTTGCGTGAAGTCTGCAAGCGAATCAACTTGGGCAGCTGTGTATCGGCAGAAAGAAACCAGCAATGCCAGCCTGCAAAATTCTGCTTTAAGGCATTCCCCAGCAATGGATAAAACGCCGCCAGATCTTGGGTCCTACCGAGCCGTTCCCCATAGGGGGGATTAGCCACCAGTACGCCACTTGAAGCAGGTGCCGCACGTTGCAGCAAGTCAGATTTTTCCAGCACCACCAAACCATCTAAGCCGGCATGTGCCAAATTCTGCCGCGTGCGATTAACGGCGTCCGCATCTTCATCGCTGCCAAAAATCATTAGCGGGCCTTTGGCCATGCGCCGTCGTTCCGCCACTTCGCGCTGCAAGCTGCGCCATAGTCCGGTATCAAAAGTTTTATGATGTTCAAAACCAAAACCACCCGGTTCGCGAGACAATCCCGGCGCATCATCCAGCGCCATTTGCGCAGCTTCCAGCAAAAAGGTACCGCTGCCACACATGGGGTCAAGCAATGGCGTACCGGGCTGCCAGCCGGATAAACGCAGAATGCCTGCCGCAAGATTTTCTTTCAGTGGTGCACCGACTTTGGCCAGCTTGTGACCGCGCAGATAAAGCGGCTCACCGGAGGTATCGAGATAGAGTGTAGCCGTACGATCGGTCAAAAACAGGTGGATGCGCACTTCGGGGTTTTTGGTATTCACGCTGGGGCGGCGCGTGGTCTCGGCACGAAAGCGGTCGCACACGGCGTCTTTGACTTTCAGCGTGATGAATTCCAGACTTTTAAGCGGTGAGCGTATGGCTGTGACATACACCCGGATCGAACGATCAACCGAGAACAACTGATGCCAGTCCGTGTCATACGCCAGCTTGTACACATCAGCTTCACTGCGATAGTCGGCGCTGGCGATACGGTGCAACAAGCGCGTCGCGATGCGCGATTCAAGATTTACGCGATAGGCAAACTCCAGATTGCCACTGGCGGCAACACCTCCTGCTACGGCGCGCACTTCTTTTCCACCGCAGGCGGTTAGATCCTCCGCCAATAATTCTTCCAGGCCGCGCGGGCAGGTTGCAAAATAATTGTTCATCAAAAATTAACTGCTTTCAAAAAGAGGGTTTGACCACAACCAGTATGCAAATGGCAATGAGTGCCAGCACCGGGATTTCATTGAACCAGCGAAACCAGATATGGCTATGGGGAGCAGCGCCTTGAGCGCATTGCGTCAGCAGCCGGCCGCACCAGAAATGATAGACAACAAGCCCGGCCACCAGCGCAGTCTTGGCATGTAACCAGCCGCCAGAAAATCCATAGCCAAACCACAACCAGAATCCGAGAGCTATCGCCATCCCGGCGATCGGCGTAACAAAGCGATACAGCTTATTCGCCATCAACAGCAGCCGCTCGCGTTCGGCAACACTATCGGCGGGCACAAGCGCCAGATTGACAAAAATGCGTGGCAGATAAAACAGGCCCGCAAACCAGCTGACGACAAATACGATATGAAAGACTTTTATCCAGAGCATGATAGTTCCTTGATACCTGTAACAACGGTTGAATACTGCAAACGCAGGCCGAGCTCCCGCTTCATGCGCGTATTGTCGAGCTGCCGTGATTCGCTCATGAACGACCACTGCAGGGGCGAGACGCTTTGCTGAATTGCCTCACGCGACAAGCGTGGCGCACGCGGCAGGGCGAAACTGTCCGCCAGCAGATCAAACCATTCGCCCATAAAAAGCCTTGAATCGTCACTAATGTTATATGTGCGGTTGGGGCGGCCTCGATGCAAAGCTGCAAGGCAGGCACGGCCCAGGTCGGTTGCGTGAATATGATTGGTGTAGCTATCTTGCTTCGGCACAAAGAGCGGCAAACCCTGACGCAAGCGCTCCAGCGGCAGCCGGTCAGCGGCGTAAATTCCTGGCGCGCGCAGGATACTGATGCGACAAGCAAAAGCCCGCAACTGCATTTCAGCATCCACCCGCCGTATCGCCCGCGCCGACTTTGTCGCCAGTACGCGGGATTCACGCACGATATCCCCATGACAATCGCCGTACACACCGCTCGTGCTGATATACACCAAGCGGCGTGGTAAAATTTTTCCTTGCCGCAACACGCCCAGCAAGTGTTTTGTTCGCGTATCGGACACGCCTGCGGCAGGGGGCGGCGCGGCGTGAATGACGGCATTCGCCACGCCCGCCAGGCGCCGCAGCGTTGCAGGCTGATCGAGATCCCCCTTGATCTGGCGCACCCCCATCGCAGCTAACTGAGGATCGTGCGCACGCACCAGCGCTACCACCTGCCAGCGTTGCAACAATTGCGGGAGAATCCGGCGCACAACGTCACCACAACCTACAATTAATACTCTTCGAGAACGCTTTTTTTTCACTAGACAATTATCGCATGGCCTCTATTCAATCCGTTGCAACGCCTTTGCTGCGCATTACGCTGGCCCCCAGCGCACATAGTTTTTTAGCCTCTGGTGAAGACAGCTTGCTGCAAGCCGCGCTGGATGCCGGCTTTATTCTCCCCTATGGCTGCCGCAATGGCGCCTGCGGTTCATGCAAAGGAAAGGTTCTGGAAGGGTTGGTTGACCATGGTGACAGCCAGCCCGGTGCCTTGTCACTGGCCGATCGCGCCGCAGGCTATGCGCTGTTTTGCTGCGCCAGGCCTTTGACTGACGTAGTGCTGGAGTGCCGAGAAGTCAGCGGCGCGAAAGACATCCCTGTCAAAACGCTCCCATGCCGTGTTGAAAAAATAGAACGGGTTGCCGAGGATGTGATCGTGCTATCGCTAAAGCTGCCCGTGAATGAGCGCCTGCAATTTTTAGCCGGGCAATACATTGAGTTCTTGCTCAAGGACGGCAAAACACGCGCCTTCTCTATTGCCAACGCCCCGCATAGCGAAGGGCTGCTCGAACTGCATATCCG
>DATCQI010000115.1:0-37965 GCA_036569545.1 Rugosibacter sp.
TCGCGCAAGGCATCGCCACGTTGCGCCAGCAGGGCGCGTTCGGCATCCAGATGCGGCATCAATTCGAGCGCAGCTTGCACGGCGCCACAGGCTGCCGGTGGTGGAGCGGTTGAATAGATGATGCCGGTGCAGCGATTAACCAGATAGTCAATCAGCGCCTGCGAGCCTGCGATGTAAGCTCCGGCCGCACCAAAGGCTTTGCCCAGCGTGCCCATGATGACCGCCGCTGGATTGCTGTCGTGTAAACCATAGGCCAGCCCGCGACCTTGCGGCCCGAGTACGCCACTGGCATGCGCCTCATCGAGATACAGCACCGCACCGTGGTGCGTGGCGAGTGCGCTGAGCGCCGCGACATCGGCGCGGTCGCCATCCATGCTGAAGACGGATTCAGTCACGATGAATGCCGGGCGGCCTTGAGCATGTTGCGTGAGTAATTCGTCAAGATGGGCCACGTCGTTGTGGCGAAACTGGATTTGCTTGACGCCCGCCGCGCGGCAGCCGGCATGCAGGCTGGAATGATTGAGCGCATCGGTGAATACCAGCGCTTCACGGCCGCCCGCCAGTTTGAATAAAGCGGGTAAAACCGTAGCGTTGGCCTGGAACCCGGAATTGAAAATCAGCGCTGCCTGGGTGCCTTTGAATGCGGCGAGCTGTGCTTCCAGGGCGATCATTTCTTCGAGCGTGCCGGTGACCAGGCGGGATGCCCGAGCGCCTGCGCCAAAGCGCTGCACCCATTCGATGGCGCGCGACTTTAACGCCGGATGCTGTGCGAGGCCAAGATAATCGTTGGATGAGGCGTCAATCAACCGACGGCCATCGGCCATCACCAGGCGTGCGCCAGGAATGGCAATCTGCCGCAGGCGGCGGCGTCGCTGCGCGGCATCCAGCGTAGCTAGCGCGTCGTCGAGTGCCTGTTCAAACCACATGGCATGTCTGATGGGTGAGGGATGAAAGAAAAGTCATGGTACGTGGATATTGTAGGGGGGCGCGTATTGTGCCTTGGTTTTGATCTGCAAAGCACACCTGTCTGCCAGCTACAATGGCACATTGCATGGGTAATAAGGCATACCGAATGAAGTATCACGATTTGCGCGACTTTTTGCGGCAGCTCGAAGCCATGGGCGAACTCAAACGCATCACTGCTGCGGTGGATCCGCATCTGGAAATGACCGAGATCGCCGACCGCGTGTTGCGCGCAGGCGGCCCGGCGCTGCTGTTTGAAAATCCCACAGGGCATGCCATTCCCGTACTGGCAAATCTTTTTGGGACGCCGCAGCGGGTTGCCCTGGCACTGGGCAAAGCGGGAATGGGTGAATCAGGCAAAAGCCAGCCCGACGACTGGAAAAAATCCCTGCGCGAAGTGGGCCAGTTACTGGCGATGCTAAAAGAGCCGGAGCCGCCGCAAGGGATCAGGGATGCCTGGGAAAAACTGCCGCTGTTAAAACAAGTGTTCAATATGCGGCCGAAGGTGGTTACTTCTGCGCCTTGCCAGGAGATTGTCTGGGAAGGGCAGGACGTTGATCTATCTCGTTTGCCGATACAAACCTGCTGGCCGGAGGATGCCGGGCCGCTGATCACCTGGGGTTTGACTGTCACGCGGGGAGCGAAAAAAACACGGCAAAATCTGGGGATATATCGGCAACAAGTCATTGCGCCGAACAAGGTCATCATGCGCTGGCTGGCGCATCGCGGGGGTGCGCTGGATTATCAGGATCATTGCGCGGCACGCCCCGATGAGCCGTTTCCGGTGGCCGTCGTGCTGGGCTGTGATCCGGCGACGATTCTGGGGGCGGTGACACCCGTGCCGGACAGTTTGTCGGAGTACCAGTTCGCAGGCTTGCTGCGGGGCAATAAAACGGAACTGGTGAAATGCATAGGTTCGGATCTACAAGTGCCCGCGCGTGCCGAGATTGTTCTGGAGGGCGTGATTCATCCGGGCGAGACGGCCCTCGAGGGGCCATTTGGCGACCACACGGGTTATTACAATGAGCAGGCCGAGTTCCCGGTGTTTACCATTGAGCGCATCACCATGCGGCGGGATCCGATCTATCACTCCACCTACACCGGCAAACCACCCGATGAACCAGCCATGCTGGGCGTAGCGCTTAATGAAGTGTTTGTGCCGTTATTGCAAAAACAGTATCCGGAAATTATCGATTTTTACTTGCCGCCGGAAGGCTGCTCGTATCGGCTGGCGGTGGTGTCGATCAAGAAGCAATATCCGGGACATGCCAAACGGGTCATGTTCGGCATCTGGAGTTTTTTGCGCCAGTTCATGTACACCAAGTTTATTATCGTGACGGATGATGATGTGGATGTCAGAGACTGGAAGGAAGTGGTTTGGGCAGTGACCACGCGCGTGGATGCGGCGCGTGATACCCTGATCGCCGAGAATACGCCGATTGATTATCTCGATTTTGCTTCGCCGATTGCAGGCTTGGGCAGCAAGATGGGGATAGATGCTACCAACAAATGGCCGGGCGAGACGATGCGTGAATGGGGGCAGCCGATAGCGATGGACGCTGCCGTCAAGCAACGGGTTGATTTACTTTGGGGAGAACTGGGGCTATGAATGACGACATTGAAGTAATTGCAAAGCGTGATAACGAGCTGGAAGGCCCGCGTGCCTGGGCGCATGTGATGTATGGGCTGCATGCGTTGTCGGCGTTGTCGGGCATCTTGACTTCGGCCACGGTGGTCGGCGCGTTTGTGTTTGGCTGGCCGTCGATTATTGCCATCATCATTAATTACTTTACGCGGGAACAAGTGCGAGGCACTTGGCTGGAGACCCATTGGCGCTGGCAGTTACGCAGCTTTTGGTTTGCTGCCCTATGGCTGCTGATTGCCGGGCTGCTGTTCATCACCTTTATTGGAATTCCAGCAGCCATCCTGGCCATCATCGGCACGGGCGTGTGGGTGCTCTATCGCGTCATTCGCGGCTGGATGGTACTGCTGGATCGGCGCGCCATGCCGTTGCCAATGGATTATGTCGATTTGCGCTAATGATTGATCCAAATCAAGTGGAGTTAAGTACGTGTGTGTATTATTTAGCTGGAGCTTGCTTATCGGATTAGTTATTTTTTTGCGTTAAACACGTCATGCTGGGTGTGGCGATCGCCATGAGCCAAACCCACTTTAACTGCTGAAAATACATCAGCCAAAGGAGTTGCAAATGAGTAGATATTCCGCCTGTTGGATGAGTGTATTGTCTGTGCTGGTAGTCACATGGGGCTTGTTTCTGCCAGGCACGGCTTCTGCTGTACCCGCATTTGCTCGACAAACCGGACAGAACTGCGTCGCCTGTCATGCCGGGGGACAGTTTCCCGAACTTACTCCCTACGGACGTATTTTCAAACTGACTGGCTACACACTCGGTGAGCGTACGCTGCCGCTCTCAATGATGGGTGTGCTGACTGCTAACAAGGTGAAAGTCAATGATCCCACGCAGGGACATACCCAAGATGGCAATCTCACATTCAATACCGCCAGCCTGTTCATAGCAGGGAAAGCCACCGACAACATCGGCGGTTTTGCACAAATCACTTATAACAATTATGACGCACTTAATCCGGATACTTCCCGCTGGACGGGGCATTCCGGCGCAGACAACATGGATTTTCGTTATGCCGACCGCTACATCAATGACAAGCAGGATCTGATCTTCGGACTGAGTTTAAACAACAACCCGACGGTACAGGATGTCTGGATGAGCGCCCCCGCCTGGGGGCCGGCGACAGCGCCTGGCAGCACTGGCGCAGGCGGCGGTGCTTTGCCCAAGCTGGCTGATGGCCTTGGCCAGCAAGTGGCAGGTCTCGGTGCTTATATCTACTGGAATCAGACGGTGTATGCCGAGCTCACCGGTTACAAGACGGGTGATGGCATCTTTTCTTTCATGACTCAAGGGGTTAACAAGGACCATGGCCCCCAGACCTATCTCAAGGGAACAAATCCTTACTGGCGACTGGCATTGACGCATGCATGGGGGCCGCATAATGGCATGCTGGGTGTGTCGGGCATGAACGTGAAGATCTATCCGGACTCAACTGATCCGACGGGTCCGACTGACCGCTACCGCGATCTCAGCCTGGATGCACAATATCAATACCTGCTCGATCCCTATACAGTCACCGCACAAGCCAGCTACATCCATGAGAAACAAAATCTTTTCGCAAACCTTGCGGCGGTGAGCCCATCAGATACCGTTAATTCATTCAGGGCCAAGATGTCGTATGTTTATCAGGCGAAATACGGTGCCACCCTGTCCTATTTCGATGTCAATGGCAGCACCAACAATAATCCGAATACCGATACACGCGGCTGGACACCCGAGATATTCTGGACGCCGCTGCAATATGTGCGGATCGGTTTGCAATACACGCTATTCGATAAGGTCAATGGAGTGTCCGGCAATACTGACGGTGCAGGCAGGAGTGCAAAAGACGACAACACGCTGTTTTTCTATGTCTGGGGTGCGTATTGAACGCAAATGACGTGGCCGATACCCGCTGCATGAGCACATCAGGAGATTGGAAATGAAAACAGCTTCTATCGCTTTAATACTGATTTTTGCCTTAGTCGGTATGGGTTGCTCAACGACAACAGAACGTTCGCGCAATCTGGCTGATCCCAGTATCTCTGGCGAGACGCTGGCGCAACAGGTTTGCTCAAATTGCCATGGCATTGACGGTAATTCCGTGAATCAAAATTTCCCTAAGCTGGCTGGGCAACAGAAAGAATATCTGGTTGCCCAGCTGAAGCAATTCAAGAGCCATGGCCGCTTTGACCCGCCCGGCTTCGAGTACATGTGGGGACTCTCCCGGAGTTTGACGGATAAGCAGATCGATGAATTAGCAACCTATTTTTCTCGACAGAAAAGTCTTGCCGATAAGCCCGGCGATGGGAAGCGAGAAGAGAGTGGCCGAGACATTTTTGAGCATGGGGTGGCCGTCCAGAATATCCCGGCCTGCTCGACTTGCCACGGTATGGACGCTGCTGGTCATGGTGCTTTCCCGCGCCTTGCTGGCCAGCATGCCGACTATACCGTCAAGCAGCTGAATGTGTTCCAAAGGACAGATGAGCGTCCTGAGGGGGCCATGATGAAAGTGATTGCCCATAACCTCACGCCGGACAACATAGCGAATGTAGCGGCCTACCTCGCTACTCTTTCGACAAAATAGTCCAAAATTACCCTGTGTAGGGTCCGCTGAACATATAGGCATCCATGGCCAGCGCACCCAAAGTTGTGCCGCGATGCACGACTTCAAATGACGCGTTCTCGTCGGCTGCGCCCAGCGCAACATAGACCGGCAACAGGTGATCGTCGGTGGGGTGTACGCGTACAGCGTGCGGGGCTTGCCGTCGATAATCAAATAACGCAGGCAGATCGCGGCGGTTTAGTGCATCGGTAAACCAAGCGCAAAATTCGCCGATGTGGGGCAAGCTCACGCCCTCGGGCGCATCGCGCACCATGTCGCGCAGATTATGCGTGATGGCGCCCGACGCCATAATCAGCACGCCGTCTTTGCGTAGCGAGGTGAGTTCGCGACCGAGATTAAAGTGGGCCTCGGGTGTGTCATTGGGCTGAATCGCGAATTGCACGACGGGAATATCTGCCTGCGGATACATATAGCGCAAGGGCACCCAGGCCCCGTGGTCCAACCCGCGATCCGCATCAACGGCGATGCCGGGGATGAGCTGGCATATTTTTTCTGCCAGTTCCGGCGCGCCGGGTGGAGTGTATTGAACTTCATACAACGGGGCGGGAAAGCCATAAAAGTCGTGAATGGTTTCCGGATGTTTCGCTGCGCTCACTGCAGGCGTGTGAGTCATCCAGTGGGCCGAGATGGAAAGTATCGCGCGCGGGCGCGGCAGCCGTGCAGCGAGTCGCGCCCATGCGGGGCCGGTGCTGCCTGGCTCAATGGACATCATGGGCGAACCGTGAGAAATGAATAAAGTGGGAAGCGCAGTGGAGGACATGAGGCATCTTTCGCGAAAAATATCGTTTGCATGGTAACCGGCGGCCTGATTTTTTTCAAAAAATAATTCTTGAAAAGTCGGCACCCCAAGGGTACTTCCTGCGGGGCGCGCTGGTGATACGGCGGTAAGCCGGGTTAGTGTGATGGTAAATCAAGCTTGGCGGCTATTCAGCCAGAGTACACCATGTCTTAAGCAATGATCTTCAGGGTGGGTTGATAGTTTGAAACCCAGACGGGAAACAAAGTTCAGCATGCGTGTATTGTTCGCAAGAAAGTCGCCCGTCATGCGCATGAAGCCTTGTTCCTTTGCTGCGGCAATGAGTCGAGTCATCAGGTGGCGGCCGATGCCCTGGCCTTGCCAGTCATCGGCTACCACGATGGCAAACTCGCAGGCATCCGGTGTTTTTTCTGTTGGGTTGGCCGCGTAACGGCAAACACCAATTTCTTCTCCGGTTTTTTTTAGCAGGGCGATGAAGGCCATCGTGTGGTGATAATCGATATGTGTGAAGTGGTGTAGTTGTGATGAGGGGATCTCATTGAGTGTGCTCATGAAGCGCCGATAGCGTGTTTCGGGGGATAGGTTTTTGATGAACGCGCGCTCGCGCTCTGCGTCTTCTGGCTGAATAGGCCGCGAGGTGAGCCATACGCCGTCCTTGCTTTTGAAGCTTGATGACAAAAGATATGCGGGGCAATCACTCACTTTGTGATTTTCCGGATGGCTCGTTTGCGGGGTGTTCATTGATGCGTTCGACAGTACGTCCGTTCAGATGATGCGAAAAGTGACGATCGGTATTCAGAATATGATTGATTAGCCAGTCTGTCAGCATGTTTTTGACACGAAAGCCCAGGTAAGCATGATCGGCGCCGTCGTGTTCTATTTCGTGTTGTAGCTCTCTGAGGTAGTCGAAGAACCGCAGGTGTTGTCGTGCATGCAGTTCGGCAAACGGGTAGTCTTTATCTTGCATCATCTGTTCTTGCAGTAAAAAAACCCGTGTGGCAGCGGCATGTATTTGCATCAATAGCGACGAGATAAGCGTTGCTGTGCCCGCTTGAAGGGAACGGGTGAGACCGTTGATGTCATTGAGCAAGCCTTGATGTGCGGCATCCAGCGCAGTGATGCCTAAAGCATAGTCGTCATGCCACGTAACGCTTGTTTCTCTGGCGTGTGTGTCCGTATGGTCAGATAATTGCAAGGCAGTTGCACAGCGAAGCAGGTAAGCTTGAGCAGCGCTATCGTCTGGTACATCTGCCAGGCAGCGAGAAAAGTGTGCGTGGGCCGCAGAGAAATTGCCCAGATGATAATGCGCTAGCGCGTGCTGAAATGTGCCCAGTGTATTTTTCTTGGCAACGCGCAGCGCAGGTAGGTCGGCATCAACGACTTCATAAACGGATTGGTTGTCATGTTTGCCGCGCACGTGTGTGCGGTCGAGAAAGCGCAGCGACCAGGGTTTGGTATTTTCAAGGCTGCTCAGGGTGTATTCGCTGATCAAAATCGGCACTTCGTATTCTTTGGTCAAGCGTTCCAGACGCGAGGCGAGATTCACTGCATCGCCAATCACGGTGCCATCCATGCGGCCCTCGCCGCCGACGGTGCCAAGGATGACAATGCCTGTATTGATGCCAATGCCAATCTTGATGGGTTGGTAACCGGCACGTTCCCGGCCAGCGTTGTATTCGTCAAGCTTGGCCAGCATGGCAAGACTACAGCGCAGGGCGTCATCCGGCGAGTTGGGGAACAGCGCCATGATGGCATCCCCAATGTATTTATCGATAAATCCGCCATGCGCAGCAATGACGGGTTCCATCTGGATCAGGTAGGAGTTGAGGAAGTTGAAATTTTCCTGCGGGCTCATGCTCTCGGATAATGAGGTGAAATCGCGAATATCAGAAAACAGAATCGTCATGGATCGCTCAACCTGCTGGCCGAGTTGTACTGTACGAATGTCATCTACGCCAAGTAATTGGAGAAATTTCCTGGGTACAAAACGGCTATAGGCTGCTTCGGTTTCGCTGAGTTGTGCGACTTCCGCTTGCGGATAGGCTGGCGAGTTCTTGGCGTGTGGCAGAGTGGTCATGGTTTTTTAACGGATATTGATTTAAGCAAGGAGAGCAATTGCTTCCAGATGTGATCGAGTATTTTCGGTTGTGCTGCGGCGGTTGGATGTAAGCCATCGGCTTGAAAGGATTGGCTATCTGTGGCAATGGGTTCGAGCAGAAAAGGGATGAAACCGATTTTTTCGCGTTTGGCCAGGTTGCGGAATACGGCCTCAAAATGCTGCGTATAGTCATTGCCATAGTTGGGTGGCAGACGCATGCCGACGAGCAGGACGTACGCTTGATGTTGTTTGGCCATTTTTATCATTGAGGCAAGATTATCCTGCATTGATGTGACCGGCAAGCCGCGCAGCCCATCGTTGGCACCCAGGGCGAGGATGACGATGGCAGGGTGTGTTTGCTGTAATGCTGCGGCGAAACGGGCGCGTCCGCCTGCTGTGGTTTCACCGCTGATGCTGGCATTGACGACAGCATAGGGTTTGCCTTTTTGTTTCAGACGCTCGCTGAGTAATGCAGGCCAGCTTTCGCTGACCGCAATACCGTATCCAGCGGACAGGCTGTCACCAAAGACGAGAATGGTACGTGGAGTGACTGCCGCAAGTTGTGTAGCATGCGCGCTTAAAGTGGCAATCAGGCTGATCAGCAGCAGGATAAAAAAGGAAAAACACTTGAACATGAAAACTCCGGTAATTGATGTGTGGGCTCTGAGCAAAACGGTGCCCAGTGGCGAGGGCACGTTGTCGATTCTGCATGATATTTCGTTTGCCGTGAGCGCGGGCGAAGCGGTGGCCATTGTGGGCGCATCGGGTTCAGGTAAATCAACCTTGCTTGGCCTGATGGCGGGTCTTGATGTGCCAACTGCAGGCAGCGTACGTTTGCTGGGTGAGGATATTGGACTATTGGATGAAGATGCACGTGCTGCGCTGCGTGGGCGAGCGCTGGGTTTTGTGTTCCAGTCATTTCAATTACTGCCTGCGCTGACCGCGCTGGAAAATGTCATGTTGCCGCTGGAGCTGGCAGGGCAAGGCGAGGCACGCCCGATGGCGCAAGCGATGCTTGCACGCGTCGGTTTGGGTGCGCGTCTGACGCATTACCCGAAGTATCTCTCAGGCGGTGAGCAGCAACGGGTGGCTCTGGCACGGGCTTTTGCCATGCGGCCGCAATTGCTGCTGGCTGATGAGCCGACAGGAAATTTGGATGCTGCCACGGGGGCGCAGATTATTGACTTGATGTTTGCCATGAATGCCGAATCGGGGACTACATTGATTCTGGTCACCCATGACAATCAATTGGCAGAACGCTGTGGCCGCATGTTGCGGCTTGTCGATGGCCGCTTAATGGCGGCTTAGTGACCACTTGAGCCGAGAGCTGACCGGGCGGCGTTGACGCCGCTGCGCACTGCGCCTTCGATGGTTGCAGGATAGTCACTGGTGACCGAAGGAAGTGCAGAGCCGACATAGTCACCGGCCAGCCATAAACCAGGCAGCGCGGTCTTTGTGGTAGGGCGGCGCAAATTCGGCGTACAGGCGAATGTGGCGCGTTTTTCGATAATGGTTTGGGCGCGCAATGGAGCAGGCAGGTGCGGAACGATGCGCGCAATTTCGGCGTGAATGCACCGCTCCAGCTCTGCTGTCGGCAAATCCAGATGTCGCCCGTGCGCGCTGATGACTGCTGCGATCAACCCGGCTTGTCCGCACAACTGGCCGCGATCAAACAACCATTGCGCCATGCCATCGACAACGCCCAGCATGGGTTGCGGCAGGCGGATGCTGGCCGGGTAAGCGAGATAGCTGGTGACAATGGGTTCCCAGGTGAAATGTTCAACCTCAGGCTGCAATTCCGGCACCAAGGCACCCAGATGATAGGCAGCGACAGCCAGTATGACCTGATCGAATGGCTCCCGGCCATTGATGCACCAACCCTGTTTGGTATGCTGCAAATCGATAATGCGCTGGCCGTGATGAATGACGCTGCCATGTCGTGTGATGAAGGCTGCGGCCGGTTCGGGGAACAGCGCCGATAAATCCACTTGCGGCAGCAGCAAATCGCTGGCCTCGCGTGAGGCGCCAAGGCTGTCTCTGAGCACGTTCGCCAACACTTGGGCGGACGCGTTTTCAGCCGGTGTATTTAGTGCAGCAACACATAGCGGTTCCCATAAAAGTCGGCGCTGGCGAGACGGCGTTTTATTGTTTTCCAGCCATGCCGTGACGGTAACATCAGGCGTAATGCGGAACTGCATGCGCTGCAAGCGGCGCATGAGCTGGATAGCCGCCCATTTTTCGCGCCAGTCAAGACCGGTGGTGAGCAGCAGGGCGGCCAGCATATGCAGCGGTGCGGGTAGATGCGGTGCGACGAGGCGCATTTCGCCAGGGAATTCAAGATGCAGGGCTAGACGTTTGAGCAGGCGCTGCGGATTGGCGCCGACAAGGCGCATCAAACGCAGGGTTTCACTGTAGGCACCGAGCAGAATGTGCTGGCCGTTGTCGACGGTGAATCCATTTATTTCAACGGCACGCGCACGACCGCCGAGGGTGCGTGAGGCTTCGAAAACTTCTACCGATTGATTATGGCAAACCAGCTCGACAGCGGCTGCAAGGCCTGCATAACCGGCACCGATGATGGCGATGGTCATGCGGTGATCCAGGTTTTGCCGGCCAGCCACAGCTTGCGCAGCGGTGTGAGCGAGATGCGCTGATGGAGCACATGAGAGCCATCACGTGCGATTTCGATAAGCAATGTCCGATAAATGGCGGCCATGATCAGTCCGGCGCGCTGTGCCTTACGGTCGGCGGCGGGCAGCTGAGCGAGCGCTTGATCGTAAGTGGCTTGTGCACGGTCGATCTGGAAGGCCATGAGACGCTGAAAGTCGGGCGTGTAATTTGCCTGGAGAATGTCGGTTTCTGTGACGTTAAAGCGGGCAAGGTCTTCTTGGGGCAGGTAAATGCGGCCGCGTCGCGCGTCTTCGCCGACATCGCGGATGATGTTGGTGAGCTGAAACGCGAGCCCCAGGTCATGTGCGTATTTCAGTGTGCGGCGATCCGTGTAGCCAAAAATTTCCGCCGCGAGCAAGCCCACGATGCTGGCAACGCGATAGCAATACAGATGCAGTGCGCGAAAATCGGGATAGCGTACGGCGTCGATATCCATTTCCATGCCGTCAATGATTTCCAGCAATTGTTCTTGCGGCAGGGGAAATCTTGTCAGTGTGGTTGCCAGTGCTTGTGTGACCGGATGGCTGGGGTTGCCTGCGTAGAGGTGCGCAATTTCGGTGCGCCACCAGGCAAGTTTGGTGCGCGCCAGATGCGGGTCGGGACATTCATCGACAACATCGTCGACTTCGCGACAAAAAGCATACAAAACGGTAATCGCCTGACGCCGGGTGGGCTCCAGAAAAACAAAGCTGTAATAAAAAGAAGAGCCACTGGCAGCGGCGCGCTGCTGGCAGTAATCGTCGGGAGTCATAGTGAATGGAAGAGAGCGCGCCAGCCGATCAGTAGCCAGTCAAGCGCCTGGAGTTGAGGACGATGATTGAAAACATCATAATTAACCGCTTCGATTTTTTCCAGAATGCGCAGCCCCCCATGAATAATGGTGCGGATTTCCAGTCCGATGCGGCCAGGCAATGCATGTCCGAGTGGCGCGCCTTGCAGCATCAGTGCGCGGGCGTGGTCGACTTCAAAGCGCATTAGTGCGCAAAAGTTATGCAAATCGGTATCCACGCGGACGATGTTGGTGTTACGGCGCAGGATGTCATGTTCACTGACATTGAAGCGTGCCATGTCTTCAGCAGGCAGGTAAATGCGGCCTTCTTGCCCTTTGCGACTATCAATACCGACATCTTGCCAGTGGTTGATGAGTTGCAGGGCCGAGCAGATGGCATCGGAGCAGATGACATTCTCTTCGGTCGCCGCAGCAAAAAGATGCAGCAATAATCGCCCCACCGGATTCGCTGAGCGGCGGCAATAGTCGAGGAGTTCGACATGGCTGGCATAACGATTGCATGTGACATCCTGCATGAAGGCATCCAGCAGGTCGTGAAATAGGGAAAGCGGCAGGTTGTAGCGGGCAATGACGGGGCGTAGCCGCAGAAAAATCAGATGAGTGGTTGGCTGGCTTTCGGCAATTGCCTCCAGCTCGCGCTGGTAGCCGCGCAGCAGGGTTAAGCGTTCATTGGTGGTGAGATCGCCTTCATCGGCAAAATCGTCTGCGCTACGGGCGAAGGCATAGATGGCGGCAATGGGTTCACGCAGGTGCCTGGGTAGCAAAAGCGAGGCAACGGGAAAGTTTTCGTAGTGTTTATTGTGGTCTTCGGACGCCATAATGTGTCGAAGTATAGGCGGGAGGTGAGAAAGAATTGATTAAAGCAGGTAAAATCGTCCGTTCATTATGTATTGTCTGATTTGCTTTTGGCGTGTAATGCTAACTGCGGGTCGTTCGGCACGTAATGCCCAGGTGGCGGAATTGGTAGACGCACCAGATTTAGGTTCTGGCGCCGCGAGGCGTGGGGGTTCGAGTCCCTTCCTGGGCACCACGCTTGCAAGTGATGGATATTGAGCCCAAATTATCAGGGCTTGCTGCAATAAATGGTGATTCAATGCAGATTCGATTGGCTTCTCAAATTTGACGGATAAAAAATGACGGATATGGCAACGGAAATGACAACAGCAGATGCGCAAACAGAAGCAATGACTCCTGTGGTAAACCCACTTGAACGGCGTATTGATATTTCAATATCGCTAGCTGAGATTGAAGGCGAGATCAGCGCACGGCTTAAGAATATTTCAAGAACAGTCAAGATGCCGGGTTTTCGCCCAGGCAAAGTGCCCATGAGCATGGTCGCGCAAAATTATGGCGGTCAAGCGCGCAGTGAGGCAATCGGACAGGCTGTTGAAGCTGCTTT
The DNA here is from genome assembly GCA_036569545.1 of Rugosibacter sp. GTDB lineage: Bacteria > Pseudomonadota > Gammaproteobacteria > Burkholderiales > Rhodocyclaceae > Rugosibacter. The sequence goes on from DATCQI010000115.1 coordinate 12,931, forward strand.
GGAGTCGAAGCTCAAAGAGCAAAACCTGCGCATGGCCGGTTACCCGAACATTCAGCCGGTCGCTGATGCGGGTGAAGGAAAGCTTGGCTTTATGGCAACTTTTGAGGTGTACCCCGAAATAGCCCTGGGTGATATTTCCGGACAGAGTATCGAGCGGCCAGCGCTTGTTGTGACGGATGCTGAAGTTGATCAAACCCTGGACGTGCTGCGCAAACAGCGTGTGAGCTATAGCGAAACTGATCGTCCGGCGCAGAAGAACGATCGCGTGGTGATTGATTTTGTTGGCCGTAAAGAGGGCGTTGAGTTCCCTGGTGGCAAGGCTGACGATCATTCCATGGTTGTTGGCGCAGGCACGATGCTGCCTGATTTTGAGCGGGCCATTGAGGGCGTCAAGTCGGGGGATAAAAAAACATTTGACGTCAAATTTCCCGATGATTACCAGGCTAAAGAACTGGCCGGTAGCACAGTCCAGTTTGAGATTTTGGTGAAAAAAGTTGAAGCGGCCCAATTACCTGAATTGGATGCCGAGTTTGCCAAATCCCTGGGTTCGGCGGATGGCGATGTGACGGCTATGCGTGCTGAAGTGCGCGCTAATCTTGAGCGCGAAGTGCATAAGCGCCTGGAAGCCAAAACCAAGCAGCAAGTCATGGATGCGTTATTGGCGGTGAATCCGCTGGATGTGCCCAAAGTCTTGGTTGAGGCAGAGTCCAAACAGATGGCAGACGCGGCGTTGCGCGATATGGAATCACGGGGCATGAACGTGAAAGGTTTTCCGATTGAGCCCGCATGGTTCACCGACAAGGCAATGCGTCGCGTTAAGCTGGGCTTATTGTTGACTGAGGTGGTTAAAACTAACGATCTGTATGCCAAGCCGGAGCAGGTGCGTGCTGTGGTGGATGAGTTTTCTGCCTCATTTGAAGATCCAAAAGAAGTTGTGCGCTGGTACTATTCCCAACCGCAACGCTTGGCCGAAGCAGAAGCGTTGGCAGTTGAAGTGAATGTCGTGCAATGGGTTTTAGGCAAAGTAAAGGTTAGTGAAAAGCCTGTTGCTTTTGATGAACTAATGGGTAACGCAGCATGATTGTTTCAGGAGGTTCCATGTACGGCGCAAAATATACGAGTGGTGTCGATTCGATGAATGAACCTCAGGCCCTGGGCTTGGTGCCCATGGTGATCGAGACCAGCGGCCGAGGTGAGCGTGCGTATGATATTTACTCGCGTTTATTGCGTGAGCGCGTGATTTTTCTGGTTGGTCCGGTGAATGATTCAACGGCTAACTTGATTGTTGCGCAGCTGCTTTTTCTTGAATCTGAAAATCCGGATAAAGACATCTTTTTCTACATCAACTCACCCGGCGGCTCCGTGTCTGCAGGCATGGCGATCTATGACACCATGCAATTCATCAAACCGAATGTATCGACGTTATGCATCGGACAAGCGGCAAGCATGGGGGCATTTCTGTTAACGGCGGGCGAAAAAGGCAAGCGGTATTGCTTGCCTAACTCGCGCGTAATGATTCACCAGCCTTTGGGGGGATTTCAGGGCCAGGCATCGGATATCGAGATTCACGCCAAGGAAATCTTGTTCCTCAAACAAAAGCTGAATAATATGCTGGCAATGCATACTGGCCAGTCTATAGAGCGTATCGAGCGGGATACGGATCGTGATAACTTTCTGTCTGCCGATGCAGCGGTCGAGTATGGCTTGGTTGATAAAGTGCTGACAAGCCGTGCCGAGGTTGTTGCTGCCTGAATCTATTGACGGAGACGACGATTGTGGAAAAGAAAACGGCTGGCGGTGAAAAACTTTTATATTGCTCATTTTGTGGCAAGAGTCAGCACGAAGTAAAAAAGCTGATCGCTGGTCCGTCTGTTTTTATTTGCGATGAGTGCATTGATCTGTGCAACGACATTGTTCGTGATGAGATCGCGGGCATGGATGCAGAAAAAGAGAACGGTGGGTTGCCTACACCGAAAGAAATACGCCATATGCTTGATCAGTATGTGATCGGGCAGGATGATGCAAAAAAAATCCTTGCAGTTGCCGTTTATAACCATTACAAACGCATTCGCCATAAAGAAACTGGAAGTGATGGCGTAGAGCTGGCAAAAAGCAACATTTTGCTCATCGGTCCGACGGGTTCTGGCAAAACATTGCTGGCGCAGACGCTTGCCCGCATGCTGAATGTGCCGTTTGTGATGGCCGATGCGACGACACTGACCGAGGCAGGTTATGTTGGCGAAGATGTCGAAAATATCATCCAGAAATTGCTGCAAAATTGTGATCATGATGTGGAAAAGGCTCAGCAGGGCATCATCTACATTGATGAAATTGACAAAATCTCGCGCAAGGCCGACAACCCATCGATTACTCGCGATGTCTCGGGTGAAGGCGTGCAGCAGGCCTTGCTCAAACTAATCGAAGGTACGGTTGCCAGTATTCCTCCACAAGGCGGGCGTAAGCATCCAAATCAGGATTTTGTGCAGATTGATACAACAAACATCTTGTTTTTTTGCGGCGGGGCTTTCGACGGCCTGGATAAAGTCATCCGTAGCCGCTCTGAAAAAGGTGGCATAGGCTTTGGTGCGGAAGTGAAAAGCCGTGATGCAAGCAATGTTTCTGATGTTCTTAAACAGGTTGAACCAGAAGACTTGATTAAGTTTGGACTGATCCCCGAATTGATTGGCCGATTGCCTGTATTAGCGACGTTGCGAGAGCTGGATGAGACTGCTTTGGTTGAGATTTTGATTGAGCCAAAAAATGCTCTGGTTAAACAATATCAGAAACTTTTTTCCATGGAGGGTGTGGAACTGGAAATTCGGCCTTCCGCATTGCAGGCGATTGCCAGAAAAGCATTGAAGCGCAAAACTGGTGCCCGTGGTTTGCGCTCCATTTTGGAAAATGTACTGCTCGACACCATGTATGAGCTGCCGACAATGGAGAATGCAACTAAAGTGGTTGTTGATGAAACAACGATAGAAAATGGTGCCCAGCCGTTGATAATCTACGCGGATCAACCAAAAGTATCGGGTTCAAACTGATCTGTTTGGTATTTTAAGTAAACTGCTATTTACTGCCACATCTTGAATTTCTTTCACATTGCCCCAAATAGAGTGATGTGATTCATAACTTAAAGGACACGATGATGTCTGATCTGACTGCTTCTTCTACAGAAAAGCAAACTATTCCCCTGCTACCCTTGCGTGACGTGGTGGTTTTTCCGCATATGGTGATACCGCTGTTTGTTGGGCGGCCAAAATCTATAACTGCACTTGAAACTGCCATGGAGGGAGGGAAGAGCATCCTTTTAGTGGCACAAAAGCATGCAGCCAAGGATGAGCCTGCGCCTGAAGACATGTATGAAATCGGATGTCTTGCCAATATTCTGCAGATGCTCAAGCTTCCGGATGGAACCGTTAAGGTACTGGTCGAGGGAGTGGAGCGGGCGCGAGTTTTAAATGTGGAAGATAAAGGTGAGCTATTTACTGCCGATATCACAGTGATTACAGATGAAGATGGTGTTAGCCATGAAATTGAGGCTATGCGTCGCACTGTGCTTTCCCAGTTCGATCAATATGTGAAGCTTAATAAAAAAATCCCCCCCGAGGTGCTGACTTCGTTAGCGGGAATTGATGAAGGCGGTCGTCTGGCCGATACCATTGCAGCTCATTTACCTTTGAAGCTTGAGCAAAAGCAAGAGGTTCTTGAGGCCATTGGCGTTGCAGATCGGCTGGAGAAACTGCTTGGACAACTTGAAGCCGAGTTGGATATTTTGCAAGTGGAAAAGCGGATTCGTGGTCGCGTCAAGCGACAGATGGAAAAGAGCCAGCGTGAATATTATTTGAATGAGCAGGCAAAGGCGATTCAGAAAGAACTCGGTGAAGGTGAAGAAGGTGCTGACATTGATGAGTTGGAAAAGAAAATAAAGGCAACAGGCATGAGCAAGGAAGGTTTGCTCAAAGCGACAACTGAATTGAAAAAACTCAAACTGATGTCGCCGATGTCAGCTGAGGCTTCGGTTGTTCGAAACTATATTGAAACTCTAGTCGGATTACCCTGGCGTAAGAAATCACGTATAAGCAAAGATCTTTCTTCGGCTGAGAAGCTGTTAGATAAAGATCACTACGGCCTCGAAAAAGTCAAAGAGCGCATTGTTGAGTATTTAGCGGTGCAGCAACGGGTGGATAAAATTAAGGCTCCTATTTTGTGTCTGGTGGGGCCACCAGGGGTGGGTAAAACATCGCTTGGGCAATCAATCGCCAAGGCTACCAATCGCAAGTTTGTGCGTATGGCACTAGGTGGGGTTCGTGATGAAGCCGAAATTCGCGGACATAGGCGTACTTACATTGGTTCCATGCCGGGCAAGATTTTGCAGAATATGGCCAAAGTAGGCGTTAAGAACCCATTATTCTTGCTCGATGAAGTCGATAAAATGGGGCAGGATTTTCGTGGAGACCCTTCTTCGGCGTTACTTGAAGTATTAGATCCGGAACAGAACCATACTTTTGAGGATCACTATATTGAAGTCGACTTTGATCTGTCCGATGTGATGTTTGTCGCAACAGCCAATACACTCAATATCCCGAATGCATTACTGGATCGTATGGAGGTGATTCGGCTGTCTGGCTATACCGAAGACGAGAAAGTAAGTATTGCCATGCGCTACCTGTTATCAAAGCAGACCAAAAACAATGGCATCAAGCCAACGGAAATGGTGGTTACAGAAGATGCTGTCCGCGATATTGTGCGTTATTACACACGTGAGGCCGGGGTTCGTTCTTTGGAACGCGAAATATCCAAAATTTGCCGAAAAGTTGTGAAATCGCTAGTCATGAAACCACGTAAAAATAAAATCGTGGTAAATGCTAAAAATCTCGATAAATTTCTTGGGGTACGTCCATACAGTTATGGTATGGCAGAGAAAGAAAATCAGGTAGGACAGGTTACCGGTCTGGCTTGGACAGAAGTAGGCGGCGAGTTACTCACCATAGAGTCGATTGTTTTGCCGGGTAAAGGTAAAACTATGACAACTGGCACGCTGGGTGATGTGATGCAGGAGTCGATTCAAGCAGCGCTTTCTGTTGTTAGAAAGCGTAGCAAACAGCTGGGGATACCCGAGGATTTTTATCAGAAGAGTGATCTTCATATTCACATGCCTGAAGGGGCTACGCCGAAAGATGGTCCAAGCGCTGGTGCGGCAATTTGTACTGCCTTGGTTTCCTCTCTAACAGGTATTCCTGTTCGCGCTGACGTGGCTATGACCGGAGAAATCACTTTGCGTGGCGAAATTCTGCCTATAGGTGGTCTGAAGGAGAAGTTGCTCGCGGCGGTGCGTGGAGGAATACGCTTGGCTTTAATCCCTGAGGAAAATGTTAAAGATTTAGCTGAAATCCCTGACATCATTAAAAATCGTATTGAAATTCAGCCTGTAAGATGGATCGATAAGGTTCTTGAGTTGGCTCTGGAAAGAGTGCCCGAACCATTGCCAGACTTACCCATAGAGCCCGTGGAAAAGATGTCCGTTGCAGAAGTTGGAGCAAATACCATTTTGACGCACTAATTATCAACGTAAAATGATAGAATCTTTGCCTGATTCATAGCAAGTAGTTATTGTTATAGCGGGTGCTTAGCTCAGTTGGTAGAGCGTCGCCCTTACAAGGCGAATGTCGGCGGTTCGAGCCCGTCAGCACCCACCAGTCACTCGTTTTAAGAAGTCCAAAGAAGTCCAAAGAAGTCCAAATAAATACCTTAAACCCGCACTGTTACAAACACTGCGGGTTTTTTATTGCTTGCGATGTCCGATATAGTCCGTTGACATCCGACTAAACTTGCCCGTAACATTACCAGTAACTGGTTAAACTTGAAATGAGTTACGGGCATGGCGCTTACCGATATCGCAATCAAGAACACAAAACCCCAAGCCAAGCCAATTAGATTGGCCGATGAGCGCAGTTTGTATCTGCTGCTGAATCCAAATGGCTCGCGTTGGTGGCGTTTTGATTACCGTTTCGACGGCAAACACAAAACTATTTCTTTTGGCATTTATCCTGACGTGTCTCTCAAATTGGCGAGGGAAAGACGTGACGAAGCCCGCACCTTATTAGCCACTGGTGTCGACCCAGGGGCACAACGAAGAGCAGAAAAGCAGGCCAAGGCAGATTTCGGTGCTAATACCTTTGAAGTCATAGCCCGCGAATGGATGGCGACACGCGGTAAAGAATGGACTGAAAGCTACGCCAGCAAAACCAAATCCGCTTTAGAACGTAATGCTTTTCCCGCCATTGGCAGGAAGCCAATCGCTGAAATTACAGCTCCTGATGTTCTTGCCATGCTGAGAGCAATTGAGAGTCGCGGCATTGTGGATATGGCGCATCGCATTCAACAACATTGCGGAGCAATTTTTCGTTTTGCCATTGCAACGGGGCGGGCGATAAATGATCCAGTACCCAGTCTAAAAGGCGCGTTATCGACTGTCAGACAGGAGCACTATGCGGCCTTGACTGATCCCGTCGAGTTTGCCCAACTGCTACGCGATATTGACGACTACCGAGGCGAGGCAACAACAAAGGCTGCCATGCAACTATTGGCGCTCACTTTTCAGCGTACGAAAGAAGTTCGGTTTGCTGAGTGGGCGCAGTTTGACCTGGAAGCGGGACTCTGGCGCATTCCAGCCGAAATTATGAAAATGCGCGAGGCGCATATCGTACCTTTGTCACAACAGGCAATCAGTGTTTTCAATCGGTTGCAGCCTTTAACGGGTGGGGGGCGGCTAGTGTTTCCTTCATCTACAAGCCGAGAGCGCCCTATTAGCGAAAATACCGTCGTTTATGCATTGGCGCGAATGGGCTACAAAGGCCGTATGACCGGACATGGTTTTCGCTCTGTCGCATCAACCTTGTTAAATGAACAAGGCTTTCGTTCTGACCTTATCGAACGCCAGTTAGCCCATTCGGAAAAGAATTCAGTACGAGCTGCATACAACCGCGCAGAGTATCTACCCGAGCGAAAGAAAATGATGCAGGAGTGGGCTGACTATCTCGACAGACTTAAAGCGGGTGCGGAAGTAATATCGTTACGAGGTCGGGGATGAAACCGTTGTATGGCTTTTGGATTCTTGACTTAGTCTCGCGCGAGCCTATCCCGAACCTCTATTTTCGAACTGCGTTTTGCTTGGTGGGAAATTTTATGTAAAACAATTGAATACGCGCTTTTCTGCCGAACTGGCACCGAACATCGCAGTTGAGGAGTGCTGCTGACGTACAGAGACGTTACTTCACTCTCGGATCAGCAATAGCAGTTTGGCCAAAGCAGCTTAATGATGCCCGCTTTGATATAGTCTGCGATTAACATAAGGCCGTACTGCAAAGTTCCCTTCCAATTTGCATAATGGCAGGATGTTTCAATTTTTCACTCTGTCCCAATGAAAAATAAACAGACACACAAGGGCATAACGCTGATGGCAAACAATAACGGTAGCAGCAAATCTCTCGAATCCTGGATATGGGATGCCGCGTGTTCCATCCGTGGCGCCAAGGACGCGCCGAAATACAAGGACTACATCCTCCCCCTCATCTTCACCAAGCGCCTCTGCGACGTCTTCGACGACGAGCTGAACCGCATCGCCGCCGTGGTCGGCTCGCGCAAGAAAGCCTTCCAGCTCGCCAAGGCCGACCACAAGCTCGTCCGCTTTTACCTTCCGCTGGTGCCGGACGATCCCGAACAGCCCGTCTGGTCCGTCATCCGCAAGCTCTCCGACAAGATCGGCGAAGGCGTCACCACCCACATGCGGGCCATCGCCCGGGAAAACCCGCTCCTGCAGGGCATCATCGACCGCGTCGACTTCAACGCCACCACCCACGGCCAGCGCGACCTCGACGACGACCGCCTCTCCAACCTCATCGAGGCCATCAGCACCAAGCGCCTCGGGCTTGAGGACGTCGAGGCCGACATCATCGGCAAGAGCTACGAATACCTCATCCGCAAGTTCGCCGAGGGCGGCGGCCAGAGCGCCGGCGAGTTCTACACCCCGCCCGAGGTCGGCACCATCATGTCCCGCGTCCTCCAGCCCGAGCCCGGCATGGAAATCTACGACCCCACCTGCGGCTCCGGTGGCCTGCTCGTGAAATGCGAGATCGCTATGGAAGAATGCGTCAAAGGAAAAAAGCGCACCGTGGCCCCGCTGAAACTGTTCGGCCAGGAAAATACGCCCGAGACCTGGGCCATGGCCAACATGAACATGATCATCCACGACATGGAAGGCCAGATCGAGATCGGCGACACCTTCAAGAACCCCAAATTCCGGAGCAAAGGCAAGCTGCGCACCTTCGACCGCGTCGTCGCCAATCCCATGTGGAACCAGGACTGGTTCATCGAGGCCGACTACGACAACGACGAACTCGACCGCTTCCCCGCCGGGGCCGGCTTCCCCGGCAAATCCTCAGCCGACTGGGGCTGGGTGCAGCACATGCACGCCAGTCTGAATGACAAAGGCCGCGCCGCCGTCGTCCTCGACACCGGCGCTGCCTCCCGCGGATCGGGCAATGCCGACACCAACAAGGAAAAGATCGTCCGCCAGTGGTTCGTCGACCACGACCTTGTCGAGAGCGTGCTCTACCTGCCGGAAAACCTGTTCTACAACACCACCGCTCCGGGCATCGTGCTGTTCCTGAACAAGGCCAAGCCGAAGGAACGCAAGGGCAAAGTCTTCCTCGTCAACGCCAGCCAGGTCTTCGCAAAGGGCGACCCCAAGAACTTCATCCCCAACGCAGGCATCCAGCGCATCGCCGACACGCTCATCGGGTGGAAGGAAGAGGAAAAACTCAGCCGTATCGTCGATCACGCCGAGCTGAAGAAAAACGACTACAACATCTCTCCCAGCCGCTACATCCACACCAGCGACGCCGAAACCTACCGGCCCATTGCGGAGATCGTCGAGGAACTGAAAGTCATCGAAGCCGAGGCGCGGAAGACGGACAAGGCCTTGAAGGAGATTCTGGAGAAGATCGGAGTATGAGCGTGCAACTCCAACAGTCCGAAATTGGTGAGTTCCCGTCAGCTTGGGAAATCGACCGCGTTGATTCCGCGTTCGACATTCAGCAGGGCAAACAGGTCTCGAAGAGAAATCGCGACGGTGAGCACCAACGCCCGTTTCTCCGCACCAAGAACGTCTTCTGGAATCGACTCGAACTGACCGACCTCGACGAAATGCATTTCAGCGAGGCCGAGCAATCACGCCTCGAACTTCGTGCGAACGATCTGCTTGTCTGTGAAGGTGGCTCTATTGGGCGAACCGCTCTTTGGAACAACGAGGTCGAAGGATGCCTTTACCAAAACCATCTGCATCGCCTTCGGGCGAAGGGTGAAAAGGCTCATCCACAATTTGGGGTGTATTGGCTTTGGTATGCCTTCGATGTAGCGAAACTCTATTTCGGACGCGGCAACGTAACGACGATCCCGAACCTCTCACAGTCGAAACTGGCGGAGTTGCCAATGGCGCTCCCCCCACTCCCCGAGCAGAAGAAGATCGCTCACATCCTTTCGACGGTGCAGCGGGCGATCGAAGCGCAGGAGCGGATCATTCAGACCACCACCGAGCTGAAAAAGGCCCTCATGCACAAGCTCTTCACCGAAGGCCTCCGCAACGAACCCCAAAAACAAACCGAAATCGGCCCCGTCCCCGAAAGCTGGGATGTGGTGGAATTGGGAACACTCGCCAAAGTTGGAAACGGATCAACTCCAAAACGAGCGAACGAAGCCTATTGGGAAGGCGGAACCATCCCGTGGTTGAACAGCACCAAAATCCACGACCGCTTCATCACAGAAGCCGAACAGTTCGTCACACCTCAAGCCATCAAGGAATGCCACCTTCCAAAAGTCGCGCCGAACAGCATGCTCATCGCAATCACTGGCCAAGGAAAGACGCTCGGCAATGTAGCGATTACACGGATCGAGACCTGCATTAATCAGCACCTCGCCTACGCCCAGTTTCACTCCGAGAAAATCATCCCGGATTTCGTCCTGTGGTTTATGCAAACGCGTTACGACTACCTGCGTTCTATTGCACACGGGGGTGGAAGCACCAAAGGAGCCCTGACCTGCGGTTTCTTGAAGTCGCTCCCGATACCTGTTCCATTGACGGACGAGCAACAGGAGATTGTTACCGTATTTCAAACTCTCGAAGACAAGGAGGGCTTGGCAGACGGCAAAAAAAGCGCGCTCCAAGACCTCTTCCGCACCCTCCTTAACGAGCTGATGACGGCGAAGATGCGCGTTCCCAATAACTTACAGGTCGGCCCGAAAAAACGGAGGAAATTAATGTCATGAGTCTTGAAAAACATTCAGCGCCAGGGCCGGCAGCCGGCTACGCGTTTCAGTTTGAACGAGCCCTCTTTTGGCTCGCGCAAAGCCCGGCCGGCTTTGCCATCGGAATTGAAACTGAAGATGACGTTGCGATCAGGCACCAAGACGGATCGCGGACTCTCGAACAGAATAAGCACTCCATTCAGGAACAGGTAGCGCCGTTCGGAGATCGCTCAAAAGATCTGTGGAACACGCTTTCAATCTGGGTCACTGCACTCGAATCGGGAGAATTGGAAAGTGGAAAGACAAGGTTTCTGATGGTCACAAACAAGACCTTGCCCGACTGCATTGGGAAACAAATCTCCGATGCCAATACAGACGAAAAAATAGACGAGTGCATTAAGGCACTCACAGCCGCTGCCGCAGATCCTTCAGAAACAATTCGCACGTTCACAGAGAAAGTGCTGGCCATGTCGTCTGAGAGACACTTGCGAGTGATTATTGAGAATTGTGAGTTGCTCGACGAGACAAGTGGAACCACCGGCCTTGACCTTCGGAAGGCAACAATCGCAGAACTTCAAATTCCCGATGGATTCACAAAAAATGCGGAATCCATCGCTGACGAACTGCTGGGCTGGGTCCAACGACAGGTTCTAGGTCTATGGCAAAAACGACAACCTGCGTGGATATCTCGCGATAGTTTCGTTACTCAATTCCACGCGGCTCTAGATCGACGGAAGCGGCAGCAGACGCGAGAGCGAGCCACCAACCTCATTCCCGTTTTTGATGAGCAACTCGGTCGAGAAAAGGGTCGGGATTTCGTGAAACAAATATATCTGGTCACGGACGAAGATGGCAGGATCGAGGAATCCATCCGGGAATTCATCCGGTGCAACATTGAAAAGAACCGTCTTTCTGCTGACGGCAACATCACCGATCAGGATTGGATTGATTTCGAGGAAACGCTGAGATCGCGCTGGGACAAAATATTCAGTCGCGAGAAGCGTCTTGGGCGAGACGATCCTGAAGAGGATGTTGGATTCAGAATCTTGACAGTAACTACCGATGAGCACAGGGAGAAACTCGCCGGAGTGGAGACAGAGCAGGTTTACCTCACCGCGGGAACCTACCACCGCATGGCAGAACGATTGGCCGTTGGCTGGCATCCTCGTTTCGAGGAACTGATGAAGCAGGAGGAAAAGAATGATTGATGTCTTATTTGAGCAGCAGGTTGTGCAGAACCCTGGCTTAGGAGCAGAGGCGCTTTGGTATGCGGTCGGTGAAGCCTACGAGGGAAAGGACCGGACTGAAGGAATGCCACTCCTCTTGGCATTCATCGTCCTCCCTTTGGTATTTCATAAGCGCTCTGCAACCGCGTTGGCATCAAAAGCGAAACCGGGCGCACTTTACAAGGCTATTGCGAGTGACCGGGAAATCATCCTTGGCCTTCAGGAAAGAATGCAGGCTCTATCTGACCGCACCCTGCAATCTCTATCAATTGGATTCTCCACGGGATTGTTAATTCTCGATCACGCTGAGGAGCCTCAATTGATACCTGGCAGAAGATCACCGCCTGTAATTCACGTCACACAGGAAGTGAAAACGCTACTCGCAGCGTCCAAGCGGATTGGACAGGCGATCGCTGAACTTCCAAAGGCCCAAATTTCGACTCACCTTAATATTCGATTCTAATGAAACTCGCTATCTTAAAAATTATTCTTTGGCCAAAGAACGATGCATTACCGCCACGTGTGATTCCCTTTCTTCCCGACAAGATAAACGTTATTACCGGGGAAAGTGCTACGGGAAAATCATCGCTAACCGCCATTATTGATTACTGCTTTGGAAGCGGGAAGTGTGCGATACCGGTCGGGTTAATACGAGATGTTACTGAATGGTTCGGTCTTCACATAAAGCTCGCGAACACCGAGATGATAGTGGCTCGGCGAAACCCGGGCGACCAGCAGACAACGACCGATTTGTATTGGGTCGAAGGTCTTGACCTAGAGGTGGCGAATCGAATTGAAAAGAATGGTCGCCTCGATGATTTGAAGAGCCGGCTGGATCAAGCTGCCCAATTGCCGCATTTAGAGCTCAGCGGTGATGAGGCTATCGGATATGGGAGCCGCCCAAGTTTCCGTGATATGGCCGCTTTTAATTTCCAACCTCAACACATCGTTGCGAATCCATACACACTGTTCTTTAAGGCTGATACAACCGAACATCGCGAGAAGCTTCGCGCCATATTTCCGTTGGTTCTCGGTGCGGTCAATGCCTCCACTTTGGCAAAGCAGCGTGAATTGAAGGATGTCACGAAAGAGCACGACAGCTTGCGGCGGGAATTGGACGCACGTTTAGACGCGGCGAAAGCGTGGGAGGCGGAGATTGAGAGCTATTACCTTCAGGCCAAGGCCCTCGGCCTCCTGCCCAACGGTCCGAATCCCGATGCGACATGGAATCTGGATAGATATGTGCTCGAGTTGCGCGCGGTTCCCGAAAGTGTCAAGAGTCTTGATATTCCGGAGATTAAGGAAGGCACTGGCGAAGAGGCGGTTGCGCGTCTGACGGAAATGCTTGGAGAAGAGGATCGTCTTGCACAACAAATTGGGTCTGTTCGACAACGGTTGTCGAAATTGGACCAACTCTCTGCATCCGTCGGTGAGTATGGGGCTACGCTGACCGATCAAAAGGACAGGATGCTAGGGGCCGGATGGCTGGAAAAGAAGCTGCGGGAGACGCACAAGTGCCCGGTTTGCTCGGCTGTCCATGATGAGGCAAATGAAAATCTCGTAGAGTTACAGAAACTTGCACATGAACTCGGTGTGTTGTCTAACTCTGTGGCTCAAGCCCCCGCCAAACTGGATCAGGAACTAGCAGAACTTCGCACAGAGCTTCGCGCCCTCGAGCAAAGCATCTCGAAAACTCGACAAAAGAGGCAATTTCTTGAGTCCCAATCCCAAGAATTGTCTGCCCAGCGCCAACGTGTAAGGCAGATTTATTTGTTCGTCGGACGAGTAGAGCAAGCACTTGAGAATTTGTCTGCAAGCAAGAACGTGGGAGATCTCAGAGAGCGCGTGGAGCAATTATTTAAACGAATCCAAGAGCTGCGAAATGAGTTGGATCCACGAGCACAGCGAGAACGAGAGAGGGCTGCCATTGAGTCCGTATCATCAAGAATTCATGACCACGCGCGATATCTCCAACTAGAACACGCGGCAGAAAATGTGCGATTGAACATTCGGGAGCTTAGTCTGCAATTTACCTCTCTTTCGGGTCGGACCGATTTTCTTTGGGAAGTTGGGAGCGGCCAAAACTGGGTCGGCTACCACGTGTCGTGTTTGCTTGCTCTGCATGAGCATTTTATTGCTCTCACCAGTAGCCCCGTTCCGCGATTCCTTGTAATTGACCAACCGAGCCAAGTCTATTTTCCTGAGGCGTGGCCTAGCCTAGATGACGCGCCCGGCGGTAAGTCTGCAGATATTGAGGGAGTGCATCGGATATTTTCAGCTCTTTCAAAGTTTCTGGAAGAGCTGCCTGAGCCGTTTCAAATCATCGTTTCTGAGCACGCTGGGACAATTACTTGGCAGGGCTTAAATAACATACATGTCGTAGCGAATTGGCGAGAAGGCCAGGATGACTTTCTCATCCCGAAAGCGTGGCTGGACGGGGTACAAACTGTTTAGGCCATGCCCACCCTGGAGAACACAAAACCGTCCAAGCCCGGATCACGGATCAATGGAGAATTACGAATGGGGAGTTAGGAATTAAGAATTCCAATTTTCGCTGTCTCCACACCGACATCACCCGCAACCAAGGCGCGCTCATTGATTCGGGACATGTCGTAAAATGTTGCGACTAAATATAATAAAAACAGTCATATTGTAAAAAAATTACGACTTGACCAAAGTAAATTATTAATATATATATCGCAATAAATGACGATATATAGCTGTTTAACTGGCATATTCGCAATACATTACGACTATGAAAATAACCGGTTTACTCACAGATGATGCCGTGCTGGCCGAATTGGGCGCACGGATTGCCGGTCGTCGGATTGAATTGCAGCTGACCCAGGCGGCTGTGGCCGAGCAGGCGGGTATCGCCAAGCGCACCCTCGAGCGTATGGAGGCCGGGCAAACGTCACAGTTGGGCACTTGGGTTCGTGTGTTGCGGGTGCTGGACGCCGCATCAGGGCTGGATAGCCTGATTCCGGAGACCGGGCCTCGACCCATGGATTTGTTGAAGCAAAAGGGCAAGGTCCGGCAACGGGCTTCGGGTCAACGTGCCGCAAAGGCGACTGGCAAACCATGGCACTGGGATGAGAAACCATGAGCACGCTTGCCGAAGTCAGGCTGTGGGGTAAAACCATCGGCGCGGTCTCGCTGCAGAATGGGGAGGACGTGGCCAGCTTTGAATACGATGCAGAATTCGCGCAAAGCGGCATTCAAGTCGCGCCGATTGCGATGCCACTTTCCCGACGCGTGTACCGCTTCCCCGAGCTTTCTCGCCCGACTTTTCTCGGGCTGCCCGGCCTGCTGGCCGATTCGCTGCCCGACAAATTTGGCAACGCGCTGATTGATGCCTGGCTGGCATCGCAGGGGCGGCAAGCGCATTCCTTCAATGCTGTTGAGCGGCTTTGCTATACCGGTGAACGCGGCATGGGTGCGCTGGAATTTGCCCCCGTCACCGGCCCCAGGGCAAGGCAGACCACACACATTGAAGTCAGCCAATTGGTTGCGCTTGCATCGGAAGTATTGACCCACAGGAATAATCTGCAGGCGACATTTGCAGCTGAAGGAAGAGAAGATGCGCTAAGGGATATTCTGCGTGTGGGCACCTCCGCCGGCGGCGCGAGGGCGAAGGCGGTTATCGCATGGAACCCGAAAACCAATGAAGTACGCTCGGGCCAGGTCAAGGCCGGCAAGGGATTTGAATACTGGCTGCTGAAATTTGACGGCGTCAGTGGCAACAAGGACAAGGAACTGGAAGACCCGAAAGGCTACGGGGTGATCGAGTATGCGTATTACCTGATGGCGCTTGAATGTGGTATTGATATCAGTGAATGTCGGCTGTTTAAAGAGAATGGCCGGTCGCATTTCATGACGCGCCGCTTTGATCGTTTGGCTACCGGCGAAAAACTTCACATGCAGTCACTCTGCGCCCTGGCGCACTACGATTTCAATATGGCAGGCGCTTATAGCTACGAGCAGGCCTTGCTGGTGATGCGGCAACTGCAGTTGCCCATGCAGGCCATCGAGCAACAGTTCCGGCGCATGGCGTTTAACATCGTGGCCCGCAATCAGGATGACCACGTGAAGAATATTGCCTTCCTGATGAACAAGGCCGGCGAGTGGTCGCTATCGCCGGCCTTTGATATGACCTACAGTTTCAATCCTTCGGGGGCGTGGACGGCAAGCCATCAGATGACGATGAACGGAAAACGCGACAATTTCACGATGGAGGACTTCAACGCCTGCGCAAAGACTGCTTCGATGAAACGGGGGCGCGCCGCGAAAATCGTTGCCGAGGTGCAGGCGACAGTATCGAAATGGCAATCGTTTGCAGAAAATGCCGGCGTGCCTGATGTCGTGCGCGAAAAAATTCAAAGTACGTTGAATCTGAAACCCTATTCATGAAGCCCTATTTATGAAACCGGGCGAGCACAAAACCGTCCAGGCCCGAATCCTCGACTATGCCGAGGCCATCGGCTGGACAGTTGTGTCCCGCGAGGAAGCCGAGCAGCGGCGCGGGTTTGATCCGGACGTGCCGCCTGCCGACCGCGCCAAAAACCGTTCGCTCTTCTTCGATGACCTGCTCGACGCCAAAGTGCGGGAATTCAACCCGCGCTACGCCGAGGCCGAGGGCGCTTTGCTCGGGCAGTTCCGCCATCTCCACACCGACATCTACGGCAACCGGGAATTCGTTGAGCACCTGCGCAACCGGGGCAAGTTCTTCGATCACGAAGAGAAGCGCGAGCGCGACCTGATCCTGATTGATTACGACGATCCGACGCGCAATGTTTATGAAGTCACCGAGGAATGGGCCTTTCACAACGGCCACTACGGCACGCGCGAGGATGTGGTCTTTCTGATCAACGGCATCCCGGTGCTGGTCGTCGAGTGCAAGAACGCCAACAAGGACGAGGCCATTGCGCTGGGGGTGGACCAGATTCGCCGTTACCACCGCGAGACGCCCGAACTGTTCGTCCCGCAGCAGCTTTTTACCGCCACCGACGCCATCGGCTTTTCCTACGGGGTGAGCTGGAACACGGTGCGGCGGAACATCTTCAACTGGAAGGATGAGGAGGTCGGCAAACTCGAGGCCAAGGTAAGGAGCTTCTGCGTCATCCCGCAGGTGCTCGCCTTCGTGAAGGACTACATCGTCTTTGCCGAGAAGGACGAGGAACTCAACAAATACATCCTGCGTCAGCACCAGACCGGCGCGGTGGAGGCAACCGTCAATCGCGCCCTCGATCCCAAGCGCACCCGCGGTCTCGTCTGGCACACGCAGGGCAGCGGCAAGACCTTCACCATGATCAAGGCGGCGGAGCGGCTCTTCCGCGCACCCGAGGCGGACAAGCCGACCGTTCTGCTGATGATCGACCGCAACGAACTGGAAGACCAGATGCTCAAGAACCTCGCCGCGCTCGGCCTGGGCAACCTGGAGCACGCCAGCAGCATCGTCCGGCTCAACCAACTCCTGCGCGACGACTACCGGGGCATCATCGTGACGATGATCCACAAGTTCCGCGACATGCCGGCGGACCTGAACAAGCGTTCGAACATCTACGTCCTCATCGACGAAGCCCACCGCACCACCGGTGGCGACCTGGGCAATTTCCTGATGGCTGGCCTGCCGAACGCGAGCTTTCTCGGATTCACCGGCACCCCGGTGGACAAAACAGTGTATGGCAAAGGCACCTTCAAGACCTTCGGCTGCGAGGACGACCAAGGCTACCTGCACAAGTATTCCATCGCGGACAGCATCGAGGACGGCACTACGCTGCCACTCTACTACCAGCTCGCACCGAATGAAATGCTGGTGTCGCACGAGACGCTGGACAAGGAGTTCCTTTCCCTTGCTGAGGCCGAGGGCGTGGCCGACATCGAGGAACTGAACAAAATCCTCGAACGGGCTGTGAACCTGAAGAATTTTCTCAAGGGCAAGGAGCGGGTTCAGAAAGTGGCGCAGTTCGTCGCGGAGCACTACCGCGGGAACGTCGAGCCGCTCGGCTACAAGGCTTTCCTTGTCGGCGTGGACCGTGAAGCCTGCGCGCATTACAAGCATGCGCTCGACCAGTTCCTGCCGCCCGAGTATTCCGAGGTCGTCTATACCGGCAGCAACAACGACTCCAAGCTGTTGAAGGAATTCCATCTCGACCCGAAGAAGGAGCGGCAGATCCGCAAAAGTTTCGGCAAGCTCGACCAGATGCCGAAAATTCTCATCGTCACCGAGAAGCTGCTCACCGGCTTCGACGCGCCCGTGCTCTATGCCATGTATCTCGACAAGCCGATGCGCGACCACACCCTGCTGCAGGCCATCGCCCGGGTGAACCGTCCCTACGAGAACGAGGCGCAGGAGATGGTGAAGCCCCACGGCTTCGTTCTGGACTTCGTCGGCATCTTCGACAAACTCGAAAAAGCCCTCGCCTTCGACAGCGACGAGATCAACGCCATCGTCAAGGACCTCAAACTGCTGCAGGTGCTCTTCAAGAACAAGATGGAGTCCAAGGCGCCGGACTACCTCGGCCTGATCGCGCGCAACTTCAACGACAAGGATGTCGACACCCTGATCGAGCATTTCCGCGATCCGGAGCGACGGAAGGAGTTCTTCAAGGAATACAAGGAGATCGAGATGCTCTACGAGATCATCTCGCCCGATGCTTTCCTGCGCCCGTTCATTGGCGACTATGGAACGCTATCGGCGATCTATCAGATTGTCAGGAAAGCCTACACAAGGACCGTGATGGTAGACCGCGAGTTTCAGGCCAAGACCAACCATCTGGTGCAGCAGCAGGTCGGCAGTTATGGTGTGGGCGGTCTGGGCGAGATTGTCGCGATTGATGGCAATACCATTGAGCTGATCAAGAACATGAGCGGCGGGGATGGCACCAAAGTCATCAACCTGATCAAAAGCATTGAAAAACTGGCTCAGGAAAACAGCGATGACCCTTACCTCATCGCCATGGCGGAACGTGCGAGGGCGGTGCAGGAGAACTTTGAGGACCGCCAAACCAGCACTGCCGAGGCCTTGGCCGAATTGCTGCGTGAAGTGGAAGGCAACGAAACGAGGAAGAAGGAACAGGCCGAAAAGTCTTTCGATGGCCTGACCTATTTTGTCTACCGCAGCCTGCTTGATGCGAAGATTCAGAACGCCGAGGCCGTCAGCCGGAAGATTCGCCACGCCTTCACCGAGTTTCCGAACTGGAAGCGCAGCGAAAACGCTTTCCGTGAACTCCGAAAGAAAGTGACCTTCGCCATCTTCGCAGAAACTGACGACCTGGACCGGGTGACGGCGATGGTGGATGCGTTGTTTACGCTGCTGGAAAAGGCGGATCGGATTTAGCGCAATGAAGGCAATCGATCCCAAAGGCCAGTTCAAACAGCGCGTCCGGCAATGGGCCGACAAATTGGACGTAAAGATTGTCTGGTTGGGTGTGCGGCCGATGCGCAATAAATGGGCATCGTGCTCCACCGCGGGCCACTTGAATTTCAGCGATGAACTGCCCGACCTGAAACCCGAGCTATGGGATTACGTGATCGTCCACGAGATCCTTCACTTCTCTATTCCCAACCACGGAAAACTCTGGAAAAGCCTGATGCGTTCCCATCTGGGTGAATATGAGGCACATGAAGGCGAGTTAAAGAGAATAGCGCATGACATTTCGCTACAACGGGCGCACTGACGCACGCTGCTGAGCTTATCGTTGAATTACCGCTTCGGAGCAAACCCTAGGACGGCAGGACGGCTAGGGCTGAGAAGTGATCGCTCCAGCAATAGCGTCGAGCGGCAGCTTCCGGATCAGTTTCCCGCCATTGGAGGTACTCGTAATATCGGTGCCGCTATGCCCGCTTCTGGCCGATTTCGGAAGTTCAGTGCGTTGCATTACTCCGTCCAGGTAACACGATGGGTTACGGATATATAAGATAAAGCCAATTTGAATAATAAGCTACTACTCCGTAAAGCTCCCATGCTTTTGATTTCTGCTGCATCATGCCGCCATGGATGACATCACAAAAGAATACGGCAAAATTACCGCCGAGCAATTCAAAACGTTGATCGACAAGCTGCCTGAACTCCGCAAACAGCGCGGTGAACTCTCAGAGCTTGTTTGTGGCGTATCAAAAGCCAAACTGGAAGAATTGCTTCCCAGGGATTATGCGTGGTCAGATATTTACGAGATCCCTTTCATCGAGCATCTAGCCTTAATGCTCCTGGTAATCGACAAAGTCGACTTCATTAAACAAGCCGCGCAAGCCCCTGACCCGCAGCAAATGGTTCTTGATACCCTCGACCTACATGATGATGAGGAATGGACAGGCGGCTGGAAAGGTCTCTTCGAGAAAAAGCATTTGATCGGTGTGTTGTTTACCATCCAGCGTACCATTTTGAGCATCATGCTCTATCAAAAGACGATGTCCACCTTGATTGATGAAGTAAGGCAGGGAAATGACGACTCCTTATTTGATGCGGTTCGTGTTGATCGCGCCGCAGTAGCCTGCCCCACGATTGCCGCACGTATCTGTCGGGCTGAGTTGCTCCACGACAAGCACTTCTTCATCCATCTGCGTAATGCGTTAAAAGGCCCTTCGCAAAAGCACTGGCAGAGTTACCAAGACTTACGTTATGCCCTCTGCGTGCTGCGTGACTTGGGCTTCGATAAGCTCTCCGACGATCAACTGGAAAACCTTCTTGTCCATCAGCTCAAGGTCTATCCCAACAGCTATAACGCCCGCCGTAATCTGCGCAAGCAATACACCCAGTCGAAGAAACTCAACCCCCTCAAATGATCATTTGAGGTAGACGACTTGCAGCACGTGGCTGCATAAAGTCCATATCCGTTCCAGGAAGCCAAGCCGGCATGCCTGGCGTCCTTCAAGGAATGGATATGAAACCCAAACATCGCCAGTCACCTGGCAAGCTGCCTCAATCAGTAGCACGCAATGAACCCGCCTCGGCGCGGACGCCCGCCCGCAGCGCGCAGCGCGCGGCCGGGGGCCGTGACGAAGCGGGCTTGGGTACGCCGCCTAGTAACACAGTACCCAATAACAGCAATGGAGAGTATTTCAGGCCCTTACGCTGGGGGGTTGATAGTCTCTATCTTTCCTATACCGGGGAGCTCCTGCCGGAAGTCCTGGAACGGCTGAGTGTCCTCAAGGCACTGGCCCAGTCTGTAGAACCCGGGGAGCAAGCCCGCGCACAGTATCCCCTCGCTGGACATATCTTTGAAGTGAAGGACAAGGGCGCATCCCTCTTTCCCTACGTCCTCGAAGATGGCGCCTTCCGTATCCAGCTTTCCAAGGGTGGCAAAGTGCCGATGGCTTATGTCAAGGTTTCCAGCACTTATCTATCTCATGTCACCCCTGCGGTGGCGGAACAGGCGCTCTACGCTGTCCTGCAACTGCTTGGCACGCTGTTGAGTCCTGCCCAGGTCAGCCGGATCGATCTCTTTGTCGATTTTGTCTGGAACGGCAGCATGGACTGGCCGCGGGAAGCCTGGGTGACGCGCGCTGTGTCCATCGACAACTATTCCGAGAATGGCATCTTCACCGGCTGGGTGATCGGCAAAGGCGGCGTCATGCTCGGGCGGCTGTATTACAAGCTGCTCCAGGCTACCAAGATCGGTGCGGACTACCTGCTCACCCTATGGCAACAAGCCGGATGGCAGGCTGGAGAGGATGTCTGGCGGCAGGAATTCCAGATCAAGCGCGATGCACTGAAACAGATGGGTCTGTCGCGGCTGCCGGAAGTGATCGCCAATCTCAACGGCCTCTGGAGCTACGCCATGACGGAATGGCTCAAGCTGACCATCCCCAACGCCGCAGACAAGACCCGTTCGCGCTGGCCGATTCATCCGCTGTGGGGTTATCTCTCTGCCGTTGACTGGGAAACCGAGGGCGGGCCGCTGACCCGAACGTTCGAGCCGACCCGCGTACCGTCGGATGACCGACTGTACTCGTTGTTTCTGGCTTCCCTGCTTGGCTATTCAGCGAAGCGGGGCATTTTGGATTTGCACCAAGGGTATGACGCCATGATTGCCGATGTAGTGCAGTTCTACATGGGCAAGGCGTATGCCCTTGGCCTCTCCTTCGATGATTACATCGCGGAGCGATTGTCTATTAAGACCCGGTTGTTCAATACCCTGGTGAATGATTCTGAGTTAATCGCCAGGATCGATGCCGAGATATTAGAAGCAAAAGCCGAGGCTTACCGCAGGGCATCTGACGGGGAATAACGTGGAAGACAAACACATAATGTATCTACTCCCTGAAACAGGTTACCTGCGCCTGCCGCAGATCATCGGCAACCCAAAAGCAAATCCGCCGATCCCTGCGTTGATTCCAGTCAGCAAATCGACCTGGTGGGCTGGTGTTAAATCGGGACGCTATCCGCAGCCGGTGCGGACATTGGGGCTGCGTATTACGGCGTGGCGGGTTGAGGATATTCGCAGCCTGATACAATGTGCCGCAGGGCATAATCAAGCCTGATGTGATGTAAAATTATCGGCAGTACAGTTGTCTTGCCAGTAACTTTGGCGGTAACTGTAAAGTTCGAATTCTTTAATTTGTGTGTACAAGGGTGTTACGGGCTATGGTTCTAACCCGTCAGCACCACCAAATAAAGGCGAACAGAAGTTCGCCTTTATTTCATCCGGAGTTTCCAGATATGCTTGATAGCATCCGTAACAACAAGAGAATTGTTCAGGGGTTTCTTGTTCTAATAACAATCCCATTTGCGCTCTGGGGGGTTGAGTCTTACATTCAAAATAACGTAAGCGGGGATGAGGTAGCTACAGTTGGTAAGGTTAAAATTTCCCAGCAAGAATTTGTTTCTGCTTTGAACCAACAGCAAGAACGCTTACGTGTTCGATCTGGCGGCAACTTTGATTCTGCATTGTTTGATACGCCGCAAGTAAGGCGGCAGTTGCTGGAATCTCTGATTGCCAAGAAGCTATTAGCGCAGCAAGCAAGAGAAGATCAGCTTACTGTGAGTGATGGTCAGTTAGTAAACGCCATTGCGAGTATCCCTGAGTTTCAAGAAAATAATCAGTTTTCCAAAAGCAGCTATGAGGCAGTGCTCTCATCGCAGGGGTTAAATAAAGACTTGTTTGAAGCGCGCATGAGGCATGATCTTGCAATACAACAGCTTGTTTTGCCAATTGCCGCAGCGAGTATTCCTGGTGTTACGGCGACAGGTCGCTGGCTGTCGATACAACTAGAGCAGCGTGAAGTTGTTGAGGCTCAAATGTCATACCTTGACTACCGTAATCAAGTGAAAGTGACTCCTGATGCAGTACACAAATACTATGCTGAACATTCCAAGGAGTTTGAGTTACCTGAGCAAGTTCGTGCAGAGTTTTTGGTACTGAGTAGCAAGGCTTTAATGACACAAGTATCGGTTAGTGAGGAAGAAGTTAGGGCTCGTTATGACGCAGATATTAGCCGTTATAAAGAAACTGAATCGCGTAGGGCAAGTCATATTCTGATTGCCGTTGCTAAAGATGCGCCTGCGGCTGAAGTCACCAGCGCCAAGGCTAAAGCAGAGGATTTGCTGGATAAGCTCAGTAAAGATCCAGGCAGCTTTGCAGCGTTAGCCAAAGAATATTCTAAAGATACTCAATCAGCAAACAAAGGCGGGGATTTAGGATGGTTTAGCCGTGGCTTGATGACAAAACCATTTGAAGATGCCGTATTTGAATTGAAAGATGGGGCGACATCCAAGGTGATTCGCACAGACTTTGGATTTCATATTATTCGCGTTACCGGTGTAAAGCCGGAACACGTTAAGTCTTTTGATGAAGTAAAACTTGCTATTGCTGATGAACTGAAGCGTGAATCAGGTGCCAAGCGATATGCGGAAGCAGCAGAAGACTTTGGTAATTTGGTCTATGAACAGCCAGATAGCTTGAGTCCCGCAGCAGAAAAATGGAAGCTGCCGGTTCAGCAGACAGGTTGGCTTGCAAAGACAGATAAGTTGCCTTTTCCATTAAATAATAAAAAATTGGCTGATGCTTTGTTTGGTGAGGATGCAATTAAGAAAAAACATAACACCGAAGCCGTGGAAGTTTCTCCCGGCATGCTTGTTGCGGCACGCGTGCTTGAATATAAGCCTGCAGCTTTGCAAGACTTTGCTGCTGTTAAAGAAAAGATTGAAAACGGATTGATCCATGAAGCAGCGCTTAAATTAGCCATAAAAGATGGCCAAGACAAATTATCCCGTTTGATGAAAGGCGAGGCGGTTGATATTAAATGGTCAGCATCGAAGACCTTGAGCCGGAGCAATACACATGATCTTCCCCCGCAGGATTTGCGAGAGATTTTCAAGGCAAGCGTCGATAAATTACCGGCTTATGTTGGTTTTACTTCGAACAATAATGGTTATGTTATCTATCGTATTACTGCATTAAAAGCTGCCAATCCAAGCCAGGAATCTGAGGAGAGCCGTAAGCTCTTAGAACATTATGATCAGTCAGTGACAGAAGAGGAAGTCACTGCGTGGATGGCGACGCTAAGAGATCAATTTCTAGTAAAAATTAAAAAATCGGCGTTGGAGAAACGCTAAGGTATCAATCGCGCTCCACGCCCGCCATGCCAGCCTCGGGGTAGCGATTGCCGGTCACGCGTTCTGGCAGGAAGAGTTCATCCAGCCTGGCAATCTCCTCGCTGGCCAGCGCAATTGACGAAGCCGCCACGTTCTGCTCCAAGTAGCGCGTTTGGCGGGTGCCGGGAATGGGCACCACATGCGAGTGTTTATTCAACAACCAGGCAAGCGCCATTTGCGCGTTGGTCACACCACGCGCTTCTGCCAACTGGTGCAAGCTTTCTACCAGCGCGCGGTTAGCCACTTCGGCATCGCCCTGAAAGCGCGGATTGAATTTTCGAAAATCATTCTCTGCCAAGGTGTCACTGTGCACCGTGCCGGTAAGAAAAGCACGGCCCAGCGGGCTGTAAGCCACAAACGTGGTGCCCAGTTCAGCACAGGCTTGCAACAGGCCGTTTTCAGGCTCGCGTGACCATAACGAATACTCACTTTGCACTGCCGCAATCGGGTGCACCCTGGAAGCCTGCTGCAGAGTCGTGATGGATACTTCGGACAACCCAATCTGCCGGACCTTGCCCGCATGGACCAGGTCAGACATGGCGCCCACGGTGTCTTCAATCGGCACATCCGGATTGCGTCGATGGCAATAATAAAGATCAATTTCATCCACCCCCAGACGCTGCAAGGAAGCTTCGCACGCCGCACGCACATAGGCCGGGCTGTTGTCGATGCGTCGCTCGTACTTGCCTGCCTCGCGCACGATGCCAAATTTGGTAGCGACAACTACCCGCCGCCGACGCGCCACACCGCCTTGTTTAAGAAACTGCCCCAGCAAGCTTTCGTTATGACCCAAGCCATAAGTATCGGCGGAATCAAAAAAATTTACGCCCAGATCGAGTGCCCGGGTGAGGGTAGCGAGCGATTGTTGATCATCGCTCGGGCCATAAAATTCGCTCATGCCCATGCATCCCA